>DRPN01000112.1 GCA_011374625.1 Bacteroidota bacterium | reverse complement strand
TTTCGGGGATGGAGACCATCAAAGTGATTATCATCAATGCGGCAGAGACAACAGAGAAAAAACTGCCCGAAGTGGTTAGCCGTTTTATCAAAGCCCTGGATAAGGAAAACTTCGAAGACCTGATGATAGTAAATCAGGGTGGGGATAAGATTGTGGTGAAGATACATGAGGAAGGAGATAATACGAATGTTGTCGGTGATATCGAAATGACAGCCCTGGGAAAGATCGTTTACAAGATCAATCAGGATGATTTTAATCCGCCAGCTTTTAACCCTCCTTTCTTTTTCCCATCTCCTTTGGGATTAAGACCAACACCTTTCAGTATATCGCTAAACAAACCTATGGTTGGGTTTTGGAGTCTATCAACAACACTTCCTTGAATGTTAATTCAAACGTCCGGCTGGCCAACAAATTTTATTTCACTATTTTTATCCATGTTGTATTGCGTTTGTGCAAAAACAAAAATACAACATGAAGGGGAACCCTAAGGAAGTCACCTTCTTTTTATTATTTTAACCGGTCAGTAATGGAAATTTAAAAAATGATTGTTTCGTTAAACCTTTTGGTTCTTTATGAATCTAATTTTTGAAGTTTTAAAAAACTTTTGAAGAAATTATTCGTATAAACAAACCAAAACTATAAGATTATGAAAACGAGAAAATGGATTTTTATTTTATCAGCGATCGTGGCAGGAGTATTTTTATTTTCTTCCTGTCAGAAAAACAGCAACTCTGCTGGTGTGATAACGCCAGATGATGAGGTTACCGTATCGGATAATGCATTGATGGAAAACCTGTTGGATGATGCTATGGATGCTGCCGATCAGGCTACCATGCTGGTGGATGCTTTTATTTTTGATAACAATGGAAGCACACTGAAATCGGCTTCAGGTGTTGTAGTGTCCGATTCGTGTCCTACCGTTACGGTAGATCATCCCGATGCAACACACTGGCCCAAAGTCATCACTATCGACTATGGCGATCTGTGTACCGGTTTTTGGGGTCATACCCGCAGCGGGAAGATTGTGATCACGATCACAGACCGTTATATGAAACCCGGCTCTGAAAGAACGGTTGAATTGGTGAACTATTATTGTAACGGGATTCATATAGAAGGAACACGGACGGTAAAAAATGAAGGAAGAAATGAAAACAACAATCTTGTTTTCCGGGTTGAGTTGTCCGGCGGAAAGATCAGCAGGAACGATACGGTTTTCATGACCAGAGACTTTGTCAGATACCGTGAATGGGCTGCCGGAGAAAAAACCAAGAATCGTTGGGACGATGTATTCTTTATCACCGGCGAAGCTAATGGCGTGAATTTCAGGGGCCATACCTATCACAAAGTGATCACCTCTCCGCTGGAATGGGCAAGAAGCTGCCGCTTTATCAAGAGCGGAACCGTATCCATCACCATTGATGACCGTCCTCCGGTAGTTCTGGATTATGGAGACGGTACCTGCGACAACCTTGCTACCTTGACCAGAGGAGATAAAACCAAGGAAATACAGCTAAAATATCATCGCAACAAATGCACCAAGTGTGGCAGATAGTATTTGCTTAACGTGAGAAAAAACCGCCCGGAAAAGGGGCGGTTTTTTTATGCGGTATTTTCTCCTTTGAGTTCCCGGATGAAACTCCGGGTGACGCTGGCAGGATCATCCTTTTGTTTGAGGGCTTTAATATAGGCGCTGCCAACAATGGCCCCGTTAAGATAACGGCAGGCCTGGTCGAAGGTGGTACGGTTGGATATGCCGAAACCTGCCAGCAGTTTGTTGGTAAGGTTCATTTCCCGCAGGTGCCTGAAATAGCTTGTTTGTTCTTTTGAAAAAGAATTTTTCATGCCGGTAGTGGAGCGGGAAGATACCACATACAGGAAACCTTCCCCTTCCCGGTCGAGAAAGCGGATGCGCTCCCCCGGGGTCTGGGGAGTAACGAGAAAAATATTCTTCAGATTATGAGTCGTAAAAAGCGTTTTGTATTCTTTAATATATTCTTCCGGCGGCAAATCGGGGATGATAACGCCGTCAATCCCCTGCGTGGCAATATCCCGGCAAAAAGCTTCCATCCCATATCTCAGTACCGGGTTCAGATAGCTCATCAGCAAAAGAGGGACCCCGGTAGTCTGCCGGATCCCTTTGAGTTGTCCGATCAGTTTTTTCAGTGTCATACCGTTTTTCAGGGCCACCGTGTCGCTGTGCTGTATCACAGGCCCGTCGGCCACCGGATCGGAAAAAGGCACCCCGATCTCGATCATATCGGCTCCCTGATCCGAAAGAGCTTTGATCACCGGAACAGTATCGGTTAGATGGGGATAACCGGCAGTGAAATATACCGAGAGGACCCTATGCGGTTTGTTTTTGAAAAGATTGTCTATGCGATTCATAAGAAGTTATGGGTTTGAAGTGTGAAATATATTTAAATACATATTTAAATATATATTAAAATATTTATTTAAATAAATATATTTGTTTATTTGTCATCAATTGTCATTCGTTATTCCGGTTAAGAATTGTTTCCAGGTCCTTGTCTCCTCTGCCTGAGAGGTTGATAACCACATGTTGGTTCGGGGGGAAGGATACTTTTTCCAGGAGGGCCAGCGCATGGGCTGACTCGAGGGCTGGAATTATCCCTTCAAAACGTGCCAGGAAACGGGCAGCGCGAAGGGCTTCGTCGTCATTGACAGCATAAAATTCAACCCGTTGTTCCCGGTACAGATGACTCAGCAGGGGGCCTATGCCCGGATAATCCAGTCCGGCCGAGACAGAGTAGGGTTCTGTGATCTGGCCGTCTTCATCCTGGATGACATAGGTTTTGCTGCCGTGCAGGATGCCTGTAAGCCCCAGGGCAATGGTAGCGGCCGTCTCTCCCGTGTCCACCCCTTTTCCGCCGGCTTCCACAGCGATCAGGCGTACAGCAGGTTTGTCAAGATAGTGGTAAAAAATGCCGGCAGCGTTGCTGCCTCCCCCTACACAAGCGATGATTGTGTCCGGCTCTTCCCGACCTGTTTTTTCTTTCATTTGCCACATCAGTTCTTCGCTTATGACCGACTGCAGGCGGGTCACCAGGTCGGGGTAAGGATGTGGTCCTACCACCGAACCGATGAGATAATAGGTTTCGCCGGGGTGTGAGATCCAGTCGCGCAGGGCCTCGTTCACAGCATCTTTCAGGGTGTTGTTTCCCTGTTCTACCGGAACAACTTCTGCACCCAGCAGTTTCATCCGCTCTACGTTGGGCCGCTGCCGGACAACATCCAGCGTACCCATATACACGGTGCACTGCATACCCATTCTGGCACATACCGTTGCGGTGGCCACACCGTGCTGGCCGGCTCCTGTCTCGGCAATAATGCGTTTTTTTCCCAGTTTACGGGCCAGCAGGATCTGCCCGAGGGCATTGTTGATTTTATGCGCTCCGGTATGGGTCAGATCTTCGCGTTTCAGATAAATGTTTGTATTGTAGTACTCCGAGAGTCGCGCGGCATGATACAGAGGGGTTGGACGTCCGGCATAATCCTTCAACAGGGAAGAAAGTTCTTTCCTGAAACCGGCGTTCTCAATAATGGTGAGGTAGCGCTCCTGTAATTCCCGGGTATTGGGATACAACATTTCCGGGATATAAGCTCCTCCGAATTCTCCGTAATACCCTTCCTGTGGTACTTTCAGTGATGTTGTGTTCATGATTTTATTTTGTTTACAAAGTTATGGATACGGGGGATATCTTTGACGCCCGGGGTTCTTTCAAAACGGCTGTTGATGTCCAGCGCATACAAACGGGGCAGCTTCAGGGCTACAGGTTCATCAAGGATGCTTTCATCTATTCCCCCGCTCAGAAAAAACGGCACATTCAGGTCATATCCGGCAAGGGCTTCCTTGTTGAAGGTTTTTCCGCTTCCTCCGTGCAGGGGGGTGTAAGTGTCAAACAGAAAAAAATCGGCCACTCCCGCATACTCTTTCAGAAAGGCGTTGTCCGGCGGATCCTTGATCCCGAAAGCTTTGATGATTTTTATCCCGGAGATCTCTTCCCTGATGCGCCTGCAATACTCCGGTGTCTCATCACCGTGCAACTGAACATAATCCAGATTGAATCGTTTGACGATACTTTCCGCAAGACAAAGATTTTCATCAACAAATACGCCGACTTTCAGGATATTATCGGATATGGTTTCTGTGATATTACGGGTTAGTTTCCCGGCATAGCGGGGTGATCTTTTGTAAAAGATAAACCCGATGTAATCGATATCCAGAGCGGTTAATGCTCTGATATTGTCCGGGTCCTTCATCCCGCATACTTTGATTTTAATGTTCATGATTTAGGATATTGAATCTTTATTTTTTCAATGAATTGTCTGCATGTTTTTCCGGGATCGGATGTTTTCATGAAGGTTTCGCCTATCAAAAAGCCCTGATAGCCGGCTTCCTTCAGGGTGATGACGGTTTCCGGAATACTGAGTCCGCTTTCTGAAACCTTTACCACATTTGGCGGGAGCAGGGGTGCCAGTTCCAGTGCCTTCCGGATATCTACCGTGAAAGTGTTCAGATTTCGGTTGTTTACGCCGATCATGTCGGCTTCTTCCGGTATTTTACGGATTTCATCCCTGTGGTGGATTTCAAAAAGGACCTCCAACCCCAACTCTTTGGCCAGGGAGGCAAGAGCTTTTATCTTTTTGGACTCCGGCACTCCCGCAATCAGAAGAATGACATCTGCCCCTATTGCACGGGTTTCTATAACCTGATATTCGTCTGTGATAAAATCTTTCCGAAGGAGTGGCAGGGAGGTAACGCTTCGTGCTTTTTGAAGATCATCCGTGCTTCCATTGAAAAAAGTCGTTTCGGTAAGTACGGAAATGCCTGAAGCTCCGCAATTTTCATAAGCCTGTGCTATTTTTTCAGGAGAAGCCCCGGGATGAATAGCTCCTCTGGAAGGAGAGGCCCTTTTGAATTCGGCAATGATCCCGGAACTTCCGGATGCCATAAGTGCATGCGACAGCGACTGAGTCTGTCGCAAGAACAAAGGACTTCTTTCAAGCTCAGATACCGGAACAATAGCTTTACGGAGTTCTGTCTCTTTTTGTTTATGTGCAACGATTTTTTCCAGAAAGTTCATGGTTGAATGTCCATTAGTGTTTGGAAAGCTTTTTGAGCCTTACCTGCCAACAGTGATTCTTCGGCCAGGACCGTGGCTTCCTCCAGGGTTTTCCCCGTAAAATAGCACTGTAAAGCGTAGGCAGCGTTGGCTGTAACCACTTTGTTCTGTTCTTCAGTCCCCCGGCCTTCGAGAATATTTCTAAAAAAAGCAGCATTCTCATGAAGGGATTGTCCTCCCCGGATTGCTGAGGGAGACACATATCCGAAAGAAAGTTCTGCCGGGGAGATAATCTGCCGGGATTCGTTTGTGATCAGACGAAATTCGGAGGTCAGGCTTATCTCATCATAACCGTCCAGCGAATGGACGAGAAAATACCTGACAGTTGTCGAAGCATATACTCCGGCATATAAATCTTGCACTTTCCGGTTAAAGATTCCGATTAATTGCCGGGAGGGATGGGCCGGATTAACCATAGGTCCGAGAATATTAAAAAATGTTTTCAGCCTGAGTGCTTTTCTCACCGGGGCCACATTTTTTAAGGCGGGGTGAAACATGGGAGCATGCAAATAGCAGATCCCTGCTATTTCCAGTTCTTTTTTTAGTTTGTCATTGTCGTTGGAGAATGAATACCCGAAGTATTGCATAATATCCGAGGAGCCGGAGATTGACGAGGTGGCAAAATTGCCGTGTTTTACAATTTTGGCGCCGGCGCCGGCTGCTACAAAAGCAGTCAGGGTGGAGATGTTTAATGTGTTTTTCTCGTCTCCGCCAGTACCACAGACGTCCATTGTGTCGTAATCGTTCAGATCGACCGGTACGGCAAGTTCCAACAGTGCCTCTCTGAAACCGGCCAGTTCGCCGGCAGTAATCGGCCGCATCATGTAAACGGTCAGAAAAGATGATATTTCAATGTCCGAATACATGCCAGTGGCCACTTTTGTCAATACTTCTTTTGCTTCTTCATGATCCAGGATCTCTCCCTTTGTCAGCTTTTCCAGAAATTTTTTCATAATGGCAGGTTTAATTTTGTTTATGTTATGAGACAAGGCATGCTTTGTCTTTACATTTTCAATATCAGTATTTATTCAACCAGTTTTCTATTATCTGATATCCGTATTGTGTCATGATAGACTCGGGGTGGAACTGTACACCCCTGACATCATATTTTTTATGGGATACTCCCATGATCTGTCCGGACAGATCTTCGCTGTTGATCTCCAGGTCTCCGGGCAACGATTTTCGGGAGACCACCCAAGAGTGATATCTGCCTGCCAGAATGAACTCAGGCAGATCACGAAACAGGGGATCGGGTGTTAACAGGCGGATTTTTGATTTGACCCCATGATATGGTTGTTCCAGGTTGATCAGGGAGCCACCGAAAACTTCAGCAATGGCCTGATGACCGAGACATACGCCTAAAATACTTTTTGAAGAGGCATATTCCCGGATAACCTGCAGCGACAGCCCCGCTTCAGAAGGAATTCCCGGTCCGGGAGAGATAATGATTTTGTCGTACTTCCTGATTTTTTCCAGGGGGAACGCATCGTTGCGGAATACATCTACCGGCTTTCCTGTAATGGTGCTGACATAGTTTACCAGATTGTAAGTAAATGAGTCATAATTATCAATAATCACTATTTTCATCTTTTTTAATAATTTTCAGCATTAGTATTATTAATAATAGTTTATTATTCGTCCTTCATCCTTCTTTTCTATGTGCCATCAGAATTGCTTTTTTCAGGGCTGCCAGCTTGTTGTTTACTTCCTGCAGTTCCTTCTCTTCCACAGATTTGGATACAATGCCTGCCCCTGCCTGGTAAAAGAGTGTGTTGTTTTTACTGAGGAAAGAACGGATCATTATAGCGTGGTTGAGATCTCCATCGGGATGAATGTATCCGATTGCGCCGCCGTAGAAACCACGTGCTTGGTTTTCGATACGGTCGATCAGCTCCATCGCTTTGTATTTGGGAGCTCCGGTGAGAGTGCCGGCAGGAAATGTGGCTCCCAGCATGCTGATTGAATCTTCTGCATGGTTCAGTTCGGCAGATACGGTGGAGACCATATGTATTACATGCGAATAAAACTGGATCTCCTGAAACTTCTCAACCCGGATATCATTGCCATAACGGCTCAGATCGTTACGTGCCAGATCCACCAGCATGATATGTTCGGCATTTTCTTTTTTATCTTTTAACAGCTCGGAGGCATTCTTTTTATCTTCTTCATCGTTGCCTGTCCTTTTAAAAGTGCCGGCAATGGGATTGATGTAAGCACGGCGGTTTATGATCTTCAGGTGAGTCTCCGGGGATGAACCGAAAATTTTATAATTTCCGTAGTCAAAATAGAAAAGGTAGGGAGATGGGTTTATAGACCGCAACGTACGATACAGATTGAAGTCATCTCCCCGGAAGTCCTGTTCGTACTGGCGCGATAATACGATCTGAAAAACATCTCCGCGGAAGCAGTGTTTTTTCCCCGTCCTGACCATTCCGAGATAATCTTCATCCGTGATATTGGAACGTTCATCCCCGGTGATTGAAAAATTACCGGTGGAAACCGCCATCTTTTGGATGAACATCTCTATTTTTTCGATTTCCGGTGATTCCCCCTCGAAAAGATTCTCGGTGATAAGCATGGTATTGTTAAAATGATTGATAGTGATGACGTATTTATACAGGCTGTAACGTATATCGGGGATGATATAGCGTTCTTTTTGCGGAGCCGTCAGGCGGATGGTTTCGAAATAGCGGATAGCGTCATAGCCCAGATATCCGAAGAAACCGTTCGGAGCCCCTGTTTTATCAGGTGAGAAAGAAAAACGATCCATAAAACCGGTCAAAACAGGAGGAAAAAATCCCTTCAGGGAATAATCATTCGAATGCTGGTCTTTGATTATTTCTTCTACATGATAGTTTTTTACGGAAATAGTTGCTATCGGTTGCAGGCAGATGATAGACAGACTGTCTTCGCTGCTGTGGTAGTCGGAACTTTCCAGCAGAATGGATTGAGGAAATATCTCCCGCATCTTCAGGTATATGGATACCGGCGTAAAAGTGTCGGATAGTATCTTTTTGGTTGTTGTCTGAATATTGATCTTTTTCATAGTCTGAAATATTATTCATAAAAAAAGGGCTTACCGTAAACGATAAGCCCTTGAAGAGAATATAATGATCGCCTTTACGGTAAGAGTCTGTTTCCGTTAAGCCACCACCACCAACATGTATAATTTCTGTTCATTTTCTTTTTATTTACGGAGCAAAAATAAAAAAAAAATATAAAAAACCAAATCATTTAAGCCACTTTTAATTTCTGCAGGTTGATACCTTCCAGTTTCCCCTTTGCGTATTTTAGTGAGATCGACAGCTTTTTGCGCTTGCTTCCAGGGGTATGGAACATAGCATCTGTCATGATCGTTTCACAAATTGATCGGAGGCCGCGAGCTCCCAACTTAAACTCAACAGCCTTGTCAACAATATAATCCAGGACCTCTTCCTGAAAAACCAGCTCAATGCCATCCATTTCGAACAGTTTGGTATACTGTTTTATAATTGCATTTTTAGGTTCGGTTAGGATACGGCGCAGGATATTTCTGTCAAGCGGATGCAAAAAAGTAAGAACGGGCAGACGCCCGATGATTTCAGGTATCAGACCATAAGCTTTCAGATCTTGTGGGGCGATATACTGGAGTAAGTTGTCTTTGTTGATCAATTCCCGGTTTTTGGAGGCGCCGAAACCGACAACCTGGGTATTCATACGGTTGGCGATTTTCTTTTCGATACCGTCAAAAGCTCCGCCACAAATAAAAAGAATATTCTTGGTATCTACCGGGATCATCTTTTGTTCGGGATGTTTTCTCCCACCCTGTGGGGGAACGTTTACAACAGACCCTTCCAGCAGTTTCAGCAAGCCCTGCTGAACTCCTTCTCCCGAAACGTCACGTGTTATGGAGGGATTGTCTCCTTTGCGGGCAATCTTATCTATCTCGTCGATAAAAACGATCCCTTTTTCAGCTGCTGCAACATCATAGTCGGCTACCTGCAACAAACGTGTTAGCAGACTTTCAATATCTTCTCCCACATATCCGGCTTCAGTCAATACCGTAGCATCAACAATGGTAAATGGAACATGCAGCATTTTAGCAATGGTTCGGGCCAGCAGAGTTTTACCTGTACCGGTTTCCCCTACCATGATAATATTGGATTTTTCAATTTCCACATCGTCATGGGTGGATGGCTGCATAAGTCGTTTGTAATGATTATAAACAGCTACGGAGATATATTTCTTGGCTTCCTCCTGACCAATAACATACTGATCAAGGAAATTTTTGATCTCGGTAGGTTTCAACAACTGGATGTCGTTCACGTTGAAGCTGCTCGTACTTTTCAGCTCTTCTTTCATAATCCCGTAAGCCTGTTCAATACAATGATCGCAGATATATCCGTTGATACCAGAGATGAGCAGATTAGTATCCTTCTTTTCACGTCCACAAAATGAACAACGTTCCATATGTTCGGAATTTTTCATCAATGCAAAGTTAACGAAAAAAAACAAAAGGGACTTTTTATGTCCCCTTTAAGTTTTAAAGGATTAAAATATTTATTTTTTGGGTGTGTGATTTCTTTCCAGGATTTCATCGATCATCCCGTAGTTCTTGGCTTCCTCGGCCGTCATCCAGAAGTCACGATCGGAATCCTTGGCAACTTTCTTCAACGGATTGCCCGAATGGTTAGAAATGATAGCATAAAGTTCATGTCTGAGTTTGACAATTTCGCGGGTGGTGATCTCAATGTCCGAGGCCGGTCCCTGTACGCCGCCCATAGGCTGATGGATCATGATCCTTGAGTGCTTGAGGGCGGATCTTTTTCCTTTGGTTCCGGAACATAACAGAACAGCGCCCATGGAAGCGGCCACTCCCGTACAAATGGTGGCTATCTCACAGCCAATATATTGCATGGTGTCATAAATTCCCAGCCCTGCGTAGACCGAACCTCCCGGGGTATTGAGATAGATCTGGATGTCTTTGCCCGGTTCCGAGGACTCAAGGTATAACAACTGGGCTTCCACAATATTAGCCACATAGTCGTCAATGGCCAGACCGATAAATATGATACGGTCCATCATCAACCGTGAGAAAACATCCATTGAGGCTACATTCAACTGCCGTTCTTCGATGATGGTGGGAGAGATATAATTGTTGTATACAGACATGTATTGGTCTAGTCCCAGACTGTTTATTCCGATATGTTTTGTTGCAAATTTTCTGAAATCGTCCTGTGTTTTCATGATACAAATGTTTTAATTTAGAACATAAATTTAATAAACTAATTTTTTTCTTTTTTGGCTTTTTCTTCTTTCTCAATCATATCAAAGAAATCTTTCCGGGAGATTTCTTTTTCATCCAGTTTGATCACGGTCTTCAGGTGGTCAAAAACCTTGTTGTTCAGTATGCCCGATGCAAAACGGTTGTAGTCTTCTTCCTTTTTGAGCCGTTCTTCGGCATATTGTGCGATCTGTTCGTCGGGAAGATAACCCATTCCATATTGTCTGAACTGTTCCCGGGTTACGGCCATAGCATATTCTCGCAGTTCTTCCTTGCCAACTTTTATCTCTGCCATTTCTGCGATTTTGTCCCGTATCAGTTGCCATTTCAAATCGTCCAGGAATAAATCAAATTCTTTTTCGATCTGTTCGGGAGTAAACTTCTCTTTGTTAACAGCGATCAGCCAGCGCTTCAAAAAGGCCTCGGGCAGAGGCGGGTTAATCAGGGATATCAGTTTCCTGCGAACTTCTGTCTGGTAACGCATATTGCTTTCGCCATCCAGTTGATGACGGAGCAGATCGTCTATCTTTTCTATAAACTCTTCGTGGGTTTTCACCACATCTTTTCCAAAAAGCTTGTCGTAAAACTCCTGGTTTTCTTCAGCATTGTGAAAACGCCTGATATCTTTTATCTCAAGCAGGAAATAAGGTTTAACTTCTTCCAGGTTTTTCCGGTCTGTTTTCAGGGCAGCGGCTCTTTCTTCCTCCCCGGGATAAACATGTTTGATTTCCAGCAGAACTTTGTCTCCTTTGTGTTTGCCGAGCAGGGAATTTTTGGTCTCTTCATCCTTGATATCCGGCATGTTGATTACGGCTTCTTCGATATGAATGCCTTTTTCTACGGGGTTTCCTCCGGTATCCGTTTCAGTTAATTTCCCGTCCAGCATGTCCTTTTCACCAACCTCATCCACACTCTTCATCTCGCCGAGCTGAGCCAGATAGCTGTTTATGGTTTCTTTCCTGAGCTCGTCGTCAATTTTAATCTTGTAGTAAGGAACCTTGATTTTTTTTGTAAGATTGATCTCCAGTTTGGGGGAAAGTCCAAGATCAACGAAGAAACGGAAAGTGTCCTGTTTTTCCCAGTCAAATTCTTCTTTTTTCTCCTCATTGGGCAGCGGTTCTCCCAGAATATCCAGTTTATTTTCCTGAACGTAGTTGGTAATGGATTCGTTTAGGATCTTGTTGACTTCATCCACCAGCACGGGTACTCGGTGAAGTTTTTTAATAAGGCCAAAAGGGACTTTCCCCGGACGGAACCCATCCATTACAGCCTTTTTTCTGTAATCCCTCAGTATTTTGGTTACCCTTTCTTCATAATCTTCGGGGGAAATTTCGACAGACAATGTAACATTTAGATCGTCAATGTTCTCCTGCGTAATGTTCATCTTGTTTTAATTAAGTTGTTAAAAAAACCGCTTTACCAGCGGCCGTTCTTCAGTGCGGATGAAGGGACTCGAACCCCCACGCCCGAAGGCACCAGATCCTAAGTCTGACGCGTCTACCAATTCCGCCACATCCGCAAGATTTTCCGCAAAGATAGAAATTTTTTCCCACCTGAAAATCAAAAGAAAAATATTCCGGTTCCAATTATAAAATAATCTTTGAATAATTTTTTTAACTTTATCATGAAAAACAAAAAATTAAGTATCATGTGAGAGTGAACCGGGCACAGCGAGCTCACGAACAGTTTTACTGTGAGTAACTGGTTACATGGGGGAAGAAAATTTTTATTTTCTTCATTATAAAATAAAAATTTTTAAAAAGATGAAAAAGAGAATATATTATTTTCTTATTGCAGGTTTGGTTGTTTTGGCTACGGCAGGGTGCCGGAACCCGTTGGATAGAAAGCAAAAGAATATGGTCAAAAAAGTCTATATCAATAAAGATAAGCTGGAGAAAATATGGGTTACCAATCCTGCATTGCTTATACCTGAAAGCGTATTGTACGATTCGCAACGTAATGTAATTTATGTTTCCAACATTAACGGAAAGCCTTCTGAAAAAGACGGAAACGGTTTTATTTCCCTTATAAGTCCCGACGGAAGGGTGGTGGAAAGGAAATGGGTGATCGGACTGGATGCTCCCAAGGGGTTGGGTATTAGGGGTGATAAGTTATATGTGTCGGATATACAATCACTGGTTGAGATCAGTATTCCGGAGCGAAAGATCTTGAATCGTTATAAGGATTCTCTTGCTGTCTTCCTGAATGATGTGGCCGTGGATGCTGATGGAAATGTTTATGTTTCAGATATGGGAGGATCAGCTGTCTATCGTTTACGTAACGGGGTTTTTTTGAAATGGATTCATGACAAACGACTGAATGGCCCAAATGGTCTGTACGTGGAAGACAACAAACTGCTGGCAGGGTTGAAAGACAGAATAGTGAGCATTGATATTCAAAGTGGGAAAATCAGTGATTATATACTTCAGACCGGAAGTATAGACGGACTTGAAGGTGATGGATGCGGAAATTATCTGATCAGCGACTGGACGGGACATGTTTACCTGGTTAGCCGGGGTAAGAAAAAGATCATTTTGCTGAATACGACACCCATTAAGATGCAGGCTGCAGATATCAATTTCGTGAAATCATCCGCAATGCTTCTGGTCCCTACCTTTGGTAATAACAGGGTGGTAGCATATAGGTATAAATGATCTTCTGACCTTAAGGTTCCGGATTATTTTATAAAGGGGAGTGTCAGCGGATACGGCCATAGTTCTCCTTTAGCTGCTTTGATGGCTCCGATGATGGGAAAAATTATCATCAGCAATCCCAGGGCGATCAACAGGGGTATGCCAATAAAAACCAGCGTAAAAAGACCCGCAATCATTCCATAGATCAAAGCGCTGATCAGCCAGTTGATGATCATCTTTCCATGTCTGTCTACCTCCGGAAATTTTTCATTGTTTGTCAGCCACATGATCAAAGGCATCACCAGCCCGGCAAAGGGAACAATGACTCCGGAAAACTGGCTTAAGTGCATCAACATCAGATAATTGTTTACCTCCATGCCCCAAGGTTTTTCCGTGGGGTTTGTGGGAGTGGGTGTGCTGTCAAGTATTTCCATAAATATATATTATCTTCTCAGCTCGAAATTTTTTCCTAAATACACCCTCCGAACATGTTCATCTTCGGCCAGTTCTTCGCTGGTGCCTGATTTCATGATCCTGCCTTCATATAGCAAATAAGCTCTATTGGTGATCGAGAGGGTTTCATGCACATTGTGATCGGTAATGAGAATTCCTATGTTTTTATCTTTTAGGTGGGCCACAATGTCCTGGATGTCTTCTACAGCGATAGGATCAACGCCTGCGAAAGGTTCATCCAGCAATATAAAGCGGGGTTTGAGGGCCAGAGCACGGGCAATCTCCGTACGTCGTCGCTCGCCGCCCGAAAGCTGATTTCCTTTGTTTTTACGTATTCTTTCCAGACCGAATTCGGCAATTAGTGATTCCAGCCTCTCGTATTGTTCAGGACGGGGGATATCAGACATTTCCATGACAGAAAGGATATTGTCTTCAACGCTCATTCCACGGAATACGGAAGCTTCCTGGGCCAGGTAACCAATGCCCCGGCGGGCACGTTTATAAACCGGAAGAGAGGTAATATCTTCTTCATCCAGATAAATCCTGCCCTGTAATGGCCGGATTAACCCTACGATCATATAAAAGGTAGTGGTCTTTCCGGCTCCGTTAGGCCCGAGCAGTCCTACGATCTCGCCTTGTTCAACCTCGATGGAAACATGGGCGACAACCGTGCGTTTCCGGTATTTTTTGACGAGATTGCGGGTTCTGAGCTTCATATTGGTGCTTTATTTTCGAAACGAATATACGAAGAATTCATTGTTATAGGCCTATACGGATTTTTCAGGTTGATCATCCCCTTCAGAATCTTCAGGTTCATCAGGAGTTTTTCCTTCACCGGTTTGTTCGGCTCCGCTGGCGGATCCTTCTTCCGGGGTATACTTTTCACTGGTCTGCTCTCTTTCGGGTGCCGTTTCTGCTTCCGAACTCTCCTGATCTTGTGCTGAAACCTCTGCCTCCTCCTGCGTGCTTTCGGATTTTCCGTAGCCTTTTTCTTCAAAAGCGGCATCTTGTTGCCGTTTTATCTTTTTGGAGATTAAAATACTTACTTCATAGAGGACCACCAAAGGTATAAAAACCAATATCTGACTGAATATATCGGGCGGGGTAATGATGGCAGCAAGGATAAGAATGATAACAATAGCATGCTTGCGATACCTCTTCAGGAAGTCAGGGGTTACCAATCCTGCTTTAGTAAGGAAATAAACCAGTACCGGCAGCTCAAAAGTAATTCCGCCAGCCAGTGTTACCGTAGTCACTGTGGAAATATAGGAACGCAGATTGATCCGGTTGATAATCTGGCCACTGACCGAGTATGATCCCAGAAAATTTATGGAAAGAGGTGCAATGATATAATATCCAAAAAGAACGCCCAGGAAAAATAACAGGGAACTATAAAAAACCGATCCACGGGCATATTTTTTTTCATTTTCATATAAAGCCGGTTTCATAAATTTCCAGAATTCAAAGAACACATACGGAAATCCTGCGATCAGGCCCACGATGAGAGAGACCATAATGTGTGTGGTAAACTGCCCGGCCATATTGATGTTTATGATCTCCAGCGGTTTGGTGTTGATACACAGTTTTGACACATGAACAAGGTCTCCCAAACGACATAACAACCGATTGGTGAAAAACCCCGCACTTTTAGGTGCCAGGATGATATTGTCAAAAATAAAATTGTGAAAGACAAAAGCAACAATAGCC
The DNA here is from genome assembly GCA_011374625.1 of Bacteroidota bacterium. Classification (GTDB taxonomy): domain Bacteria; phylum Bacteroidota; class Bacteroidia; order Bacteroidales; family VadinHA17; genus DRPN01. The sequence continues at coordinate 36,110 of DRPN01000112.1, read as the reverse complement.
ATAAGGAAAATCACTATCGTCGATCGGATCAGATGCCAGCGCAATTCTTCCAGGTGCTCCAGAAAGGACATCTCATCTGCTTTTTTCCTTCTTCTTTTCTTTGCCATATTTTTTAATCTCTGTTTGCAAAAATATTCCTGCCAGTTATTCCGAAAAGTTTCAGGATACAAATAAAATAAACTTATCAGAGAAAAGTTTTATTTATGGAAAAATAATTGTATTTTAGTAAATATAGAAAAATGCAATAAATGATAAATTTTATTAATTTTGCAGGTTTAAAAAATGGAAAATTTTAATCTCAGAGGAGAATTTTAATCAGATATGAGTGTAAGTACGGATATTTCGTTAGCGGGATACCTTAAGAAGTATTTTGGATTTGATACTTTTAAGGGAAATCAGGAAGTGATCATAAGAAACCTGTTGGATGGGAGGGATACTTTTGTTTTGATGCCTACAGGTGGAGGGAAATCATTATGTTATCAGCTTCCGTCTCTGATATTGTCGGGGACGGCCATTGTGATATCTCCTTTAATAGCCTTGATGAAAAACCAGGTGGATGCCATGCGTAATTTTGTGAGTACGGATGACGGGATTGCTCATTTTCTGAATTCATCTCTCTCAAAGGCAGCCATTCAACAAGTTAGACAGGATGTGCTTGAACAGAAGACAAAATTATTATATGTTGCTCCGGAATCATTGACTAAGGAAGAAAATATTGAGTTCCTGAAACGGATAAATATCTCTTTCTTTGCCATTGATGAGGCTCACTGTATTTCCGAATGGGGTCATGATTTCAGGCCGGAATACCGACGTATACGACCAATTATCGAGAAAATCGGCAGGGCTCCAATCATTGCCCTCACAGCTACGGCTACTCCCAAAGTGCAGCATGATATTTTAAAAAACTTAAGGATGCTGGAGGCCAATGTGTTCAAATCTTCTTTCAACAGACCCAACCTCTACTATGAGGTGCGACCCAAAATAAATGCCAGCAAAGAGATCATTAAATATATAAAAGCCAACCCCGGGAAATCCGGGATTATTTATTGTTTGAGCCGGAAAAAAGTGGAAGAGTTAGCCGAGACTCTGCAGGTCAACGGGATCAAAGCATTACCCTATCATGCCGGCATGGATTCGGCCACACGCACGGAAAACCAGGATAAGTTCCTGATGGAAGAAGTGGATGTGATTGTTGCTACTATCGCTTTCGGAATGGGCATAGACAAACCTGATGTTCGGTTTGTCATCCATTATGACATCCCTAAAAGTCTGGAAGGGTATTATCAGGAAACCGGACGTGCCGGTCGTGACGGTGGAGAAGGAAGGTGTATCGCTTTTTATAGTTACAAGGATATACAGAAACTGGAGAAATTCATGCAGGGGAAACCGGTGGCCGAACAGGAGATAGGAAAACAATTACTGCTGGAGACAACTGCATATGCCGAGTCGTCCGTATGCCGGAGAAAAATGCTGCTTCATTATTTTGGAGAGGATTACACCGAAGAAAATTGTGGCGCATGTGATAACTGTACCCATCCGAAAAAACAATTTGAAGGAAAAGACTATGTCGTAAAAGCCCTGAAAGTGATCCTGGCTATCCATGAAAAGTTTAAAGCCGAACATGTGGCCCAGGTGCTTAGCGGTCATGCTACATCCGGGATAAAGTCCTATAAACATCATCTTCTCGAGGTCTTTGGCCTGGGGAAAGAAAAAGATGGAAAATTCTGGGCTGCCGTGTTACGACAGATGCTGGTTCATCATCTTATCGAAAAAGAGATAGAAAACTATGGACTGCTTAAAGTGACCAAAAAGGGATATGAATTTCTTGAAAAACCTTATTCATTCATGATGGTGGAAAATCATGATTACGAATCTATTGACGAAGACAATGCTGCAGCCTCCGGAAAGACGGCTGCTGTGGATGAAGAACTTCTAAGCATCCTGAAAGATCTGCGGAGGGAAATCGCCCGGAAGAAGAACCTTCCTCCTTTTGTGATTTTCCAGGATCCGTCACTGGAAGATATGGCCATTCAGTATCCTGTATCATTTGAAGAGCTTCGCAATATCACCGGCGTGGGTCAGGGGAAAGCCCTTCGTTACGGCAAAGAGTTCATTGAAGTGATCAAAAAATATGTGGATGAGAAAGAGATCATTCGTCCGGCAGAAATGGTGGTGAAATCTGTAGTCAATAAATCGGAGTTGAAAGTTTTTATTATCCAGAGTATCGACCGTAAGATATCCCTGGAAGATATTGTCAATGCCAAAAATATCGAGATGAGTGAGTTGCTTGATGAAATCGAGTCTATTGTTCATTCAGGTACCCGGCTGAACCTGGATTATTACATCAACCAGGTGATGGACGAAGAACATCAAAAGGAGGTGTTTGACTATTTCAGGGAAGAAGCTGAGGATGAATCTGTAGAGGCTGCACTGAAAGAACTGGGAGAGGATGAATACAGCGAAGAAGATATACGTCTGATGAGGATCAAATTCTTTTCCGAGATGGGCAATTGATAAAACGGCCGTACACAAACTGTATTTCGGTCCGGGGAGAAATAAACAGTTTTCCGTCAGGCTGTTCCTGATCGGGAATCTTGACATTTACGGCTTTCTGCTGGTATTTGTTTTCTTGTCGGTGTCGGATTTGTTTTCTTTGACCAGTCTATTCATTTTTTTTATAAGTATTCACATTTTTCTTTCCGGTTTCCTGTTAATATTGTTTAACTTTGATTACTTGGTTTTAAAAGCCGGAGTCATCCGGTTTTCATATCTTAAAAAAAACAGATATATGAAAAAACTTTTACCCTTCGTTATTTTCTTCCTGCTTCCTTTGGTGCAATTAACTGCACAGGAGTCTGATTGTTCTGAGATATTCTTCTCGGAATATGTGGAAGGATCGGGCAATAGCAAAGCCCTGGAAATCTACAACCCCACCAATTCAGTGGTTGATATGAGTTATTATTGGGTAGCCCGTTACAGCAATGGAGCTGCGGATTATAGTTCAGGCGGCATCACTCATTTACAGGGATTTCTGCCAGCCCATTCCGTTTTCATTCTGGTAAACGGCCAAACTGAAGATGTGGATCTTGGCGGTGGGAACATCTCCCCCAAATGTGATCCTGCATTACAGGATCTGGCAAGCCATTTTCCTTACCAGATGGATGAACCGTATCCTGCGCCGACCTATATGAACGGCAATGACGCCATTGCCCTGCTGAAATCGGATAACAACCAGACCCTGAGTAATTCCACGGCCGTGGATCTGATCGGCCAGATCGGGTTGGGGAATGCCATCTCCGGCGAATACGGCTGGAGCAATATCAAGGATACTACCGTAACCTACAATGTGCACGTAGACTCGAGTACGGTAATTGTCACCAAAGGGAAAGTGATCAACTACATTGTACAGGCTCATGATACCTCCGGAAAATATTTCGGTCCTTTCTGGATGGCCTGGACCAAAGACCATACCCTCATTAGAAAACCATCCGTAAAGCACGGGGTGACGCAGAATCCTGATCCGTTTGTTGTTACTGCAGAATGGGACACCGTACCCGGAGGCAAGGATGTGTGGAACTCGCTGGGCACCCATACCTGCGGCTGCAACATTTCCGCGGTCCACAACCTGCACGGATCCTCTCTGCAGATTTACACCTACCCCAACCCTGTCACGAACGGTCAGTTTGAGGTAATTGCCAACAGGGCAATACGGCAGGTTATGGTAGCCAATATCCTGGGGCAGAACATGTACCGCTCAGAACCCGTCAAAGGAGTAGTCCGTAAAATTCCGGTCACCCTGCCTGCCGATATTTCCCCCGGCATCTATCTCGTCCGGATTCTGCTGGATGGAGATCAACTCATAGTACATAAGATTCTGGTAAAATAGGTAACCTCCTATGGACAGAGCATTATTCACAGAGAACCGGACTCCGTTGATCCGGGTTGTATTCTTTTCCCTGATCTTTTTCATCCCCCTAACCCTTTTTGCCCAGACCGGAGTGGTCAGGGGTGTGGTCACCGACAAAACGACCGGTGAGACATTGATCGGAGCCAATATTCTGGCCGGCAGCAATACCGGAACGGTTACGGATGTCAACGGTGAGTTTTCTCTCCAACTGCCTTACGGAACCTACACCCTGCGGATTTCCTATGTGGGCTACAAACCCCGGGAAGTTACGGTAACCATAGGCCAAAAGCCTGTCACACTGCAGATTCAACTTTCTACTCTCACCATCAGTGAAGTGCAGGTGGTGGCCGATGTAGCCCGCAGTCGTGAGACTCCGGTGGCTTTTTCCAATGTGCTGCCGGCACGTATCAAGGAGGAACTGGCCGGACAGGACATCCCGATGATCCTGAATGCCACACCCGGGGTTTATGCCACCGAGCAGGGGGGCGGCGACGGCGATGCCCGTATCACCATCCGGGGATTCGACCAGCGTAATATCGCCGTAATGATTGACGGGATCCCCGTCAACGACATGGAGAACGGCTGGGTATACTGGTCTAACTGGTTCGGCCTCGATCAGGTTACCCGTACTATTCAGGTGCAGCGTGGTCTCGGTGCCTCCAAACTGGCTCTTCCCTCCGTCGGAGGGACCCTGAACATCCTCACCCTGGGGATACAGAACAAACGCAAAATGACCCTGAAACAAGAGATCACCAGCGAGGGGAAGATCCGGTCTTCCTTCGGATTTAGCAGTGGCAAAATGAAACACGGCTGGGGAATCACCCTGGCCGGTTCTTACAAACGGGGCAATGGCTGGGTGGACCATACTTTTTCCAGAGGATGGTTTTATTATGCTAAAATTGACAAACGTCTCGGAGCCCACATGATCACTTTGTCGGTCATGGGCGCTCCCCAGCAGCACGAACAGCGTTCCTACAAAAGACCGATTGCCACCTATGATCTGGAGTATGCCCGCAAACACGGTGTTCCCGTAAACGAAACCGATTCTGCCGGCAACTACATCTATCGCCCTGCTATCAACAATATGGGTATCGGTTACAACCAACACTGGGGTGTTTTACACCGCGACCGAACCAACCCGGATGCTCCGGAAGAAACGCTTTCCGAACGTTTGAATGTCTACCATAAGCCCCAGTTCAGCCTGCGCGATCTCTGGCGCATCGACGACCGAACCACCGTGTCTAATATCTTTTACCTCTCCCTGGGTACAGGCGGGGGTGGACGGCCCCGTCATAGCATCCGCGAAGGACAATTGATTCAGGATACTGACTCTCCTTACTATGGTCAGATAAACTGGCAACAGGTGTATGACGCCAATGCCAAATGTACCCAAACCCCTTTCGGAAAGGTTTGTCCTGTTGATCGCCGCTATAGCGACTCTCTGTTTTACTCTTATAACTATTTAACAGAAGCCCACAATGATCACATCTGGTACGGTTGGCTCTCTACCGTAAATCATCACTTCTCCGAACAACTTGAATTCAGCGGAGGTCTTGACCTGCGAAGTTACACCGGCATCCATTATACCACCGTCACCGACCTGCTGGGAGGAGACTATGCCATCGATAACACCGACCTGAGAAATGACTATGATGCAAATCCCTCGCTGGCCATGAAATATCCCGGCGATAAGATCAGCTATTATGAAAAAGGGAAAGTCAATTGGGGGGGTATCTTCCTGCAAACGGAATATACAGGAGAAAAATACTCATGGTTCATCAACCTTACCGGCGCCATTAACGGGTACAAAAAGATAGATTATTTTGGCACAGCCGAATCGGACTGGTACTGGAAACCGGGATGTACCTTTAAATCAGGTGGAAACTACAATGTCAGCAAACACTCTAACTTCTTCCTCAACCTGGGATACCTCTCCAAGGTACGGGCTTACAAATATTTTTACAAAGGCTATACTACTGAATTTGCCGATGAAACAGGCAATGAGAAGGTCAAGGCATTGGAAGGAGGCTATCACTACGGCTCCCCGGTATTTTCCATGAACGTGAACGGTTATCTGACATGGTGGCAGAATAAACCCACCAACCGCGTCTATTCCAATTATGTGCTGCAACCCGGTGAACAGGGCTATGACCCTGACGAGCCGGATAATAATGAGATTCGCGTGTATGCCGACATTCCGGGGATGGATGCTTTCCATAAAGGCCTGGAGGTTGATTTTGTTTATAAGATACTTAAAAATCTTTCGTTGCAGGGGCTTGTCTCACTGGGTGACTGGAAATGGGACAAAGAGGTGAAAAACCTGCAATATTACAATTATGATACCCATGAGCCGGTCAATAAGATCATTGACTTCAATGCCAAAGGCATCCATGTAGGGGATGCTGCCCAGACACAAGCCGGTACCAGCTTACGCTATGAACCACTGAAAGGACTTTATTTCAACGGTCGCTTCACCTACTTTGCGCGTCATTTTGCCAACTTCACGCCCGAATCCACCACCGACGAAAACGGCAACCCGGTAGATTCATGGAAAGTGCCCAATTACTCATTGCTGGATTTCCATATGGGATATTCTTTCCGGATCACCCAAAAGATGCGGGGAGCTTTCCGCTTCAGCATGCTGAATGTCCTGAACACCAAATATATTTCCGACGCAACCAACAATGACCCATACAGTCCATTGCCTTTCAATGATTTTGATGCCAAATCGGCCACGGTCTTCTTCGGCCAGGGGCGTCGTTTCAATACTTCTTTTTCCATAACCTTTTAAAAAAACAGAGAGCATGTATAAAAAAGCTTTACCATTTCTGGCTGGTTTATTACTCTTCACCTCTTTCACCTTCGCCCAGGTCATTACGATATCGGAAGCCCGCTCCAAAACGGTCGGAACCTCCGTAACAGTGACAGGGATCGTCACCAACGGGAGTGAACTGGGGGGGATCCGCTATCTTCAGGACGGCACGGCCGGCATCGCTGCTTATGACTACAATGAGCTGGCCAATGTAAAAAGAGGAGACAGTATTGTCATCACAGGCGATATCTCCGACTATAATAACCTGCTTGAGATAAGTCCGGTCAATTCCGTAACCATCATTTCTTCCGATCACACACTGCCGGACCCTGTGGTTTTAACGCCTGCCCAGCTCAGTGACAACTATGAAGCACAGTTGGTGAAAATAGAAAATGCCGTCTTTGATAATGCCGGAGCCACCTTCTCTGCCAAAACAAATTATACTTTCACGGCCAGTGGTCAACAGGGCGAGATCCGTATCAATGATGCCAGTTCTCCACTGGTAGGCAAGGTGATCCCTTCCGGAAACGTTACCATCGTTGGGCCTTTGGCACAATACAAAGATACTTACCAGATTCTGCCACGTGATGAAAAAGACCTGATCCCGGGCAGCGCTATCAATATCATCTCTCCGGTTACTGTAAATAATATCACTACCACAGGCTTCACCCTGTCATGGACAACGGATACGGAAGGCAGCACAGAGATAAAATACGGTTATACCCCCGGCCTGGAGGAAGGGATTATTACCGCTCCCGGCACCGGTACGGACCACACACTTACCCTCTCGGGTGAAACCCCGGCCAAATTAATTTATGTCAAGGCTTTCTCTGTGGCCAACGAAGATACGGCCTGGGCTCTGGCAAAGCCTTTTATCACCGAATCGGAATCTTCCGGAAACATCAAAGTTTATTTCAACCGTCCGGTAGATACCACCGTTTCTACCGGTGTCAACGCCATCTGGCTGGACCACGCCGTGGATGACACCCTTATCGCTTATATCCGCCGGGCCAGATACAGTATAGACGTTGCCATCTATAATTTCAACAATTACAATATTTCCAATATTTCTACCGCTCTCAATGATGCATATAGCCGGGGGGTTCGCGTACGTGTTGTTTATGACAGCAACACAGACAATTCAGGAATTGACGAGTTGGATGCCGGTATCGGGAAGATCGCCAGCCCTGAAAGTCACTATCCCGACTATGGCATCATGCATAACAAATTTGTGATCATCGATGCCAAGTCCACTGACCCCAATGATCCTATCGTCTGGACCGGTTCGACTAATTTCACCGACAGCCAGATGAATACTGACCCGAACAATGTAATCATAGTTCAAGACCAGAGCCTGGCCATCACTTATACACTTGAGTTTGAGGAAATGTTTGGCAGCGACGGAGCACAACCCGACCCGGCAAAAAGCAAATTCGGCCCTGCAAAGTCGGATAACACTCCCCATGAGTTGGTTATCGGAGGTCACCGTGTGGAATGTTATTTCAGCCCTTCCGACGGCACCAATGCAAAGATCCTGGCCGCCATCAATTCTGCCGATGCCGATCTCTCGGCTGCCACCATGCTGATCACCCGCAGTGAGATCGGATACGCCATACGCGACCGTGCTGATGACGGTGTAACTGCTAAAGTGCTGGTAAATGACGACAGTGACCCTAACATGGAAACCGTAAAAAAAACCCTGGAAACGGCCCTGGGCAACAACTTCAAAAAAACCGGCGAATCGGGGATCATGCATCACAAATATCTGGTGGTTGACAATTCAAATACCACTTCCGACCCACTGGTGCTTACCGGCTGTCATAACTGGAGCTCCTCAGCCGAATACCGCAATGATGAGAATACACTGATTGTCCATGATGATACCATTGCCAACCTGTATTACCAGGAATTTACCGAGCGTTTCAAACACGGTCGTGTCATCGTGGATGCCCCCAAATGTGTGAATGATTTTATATCTTCCAAAGAGGACTCGACCGTCACCTATGATGTTACGGCCAATGATCACATCCCCGGGACACCTATCCTGACCCTTGTCGACGGGCCTTCGCACGGCACAGCTACCACTGACGGAGTAAAAATGATCACTTATATCCCTGATTCGGGTTTTGCTTACCTCGACACCATCACTTACAAGATATGCCTGTCGGAAAATACGGGATTGTGTGACTCAGCGCTGATGGTTATTTATTCACAGCCCACAGGGGTATCCGTGATCACTCCGGATCAGGTGAATGTATTTCCCAACCCTACCGCCGGGAGGATTACCGTGACCACCACCGCTCCCCTGCATAAGATAAAAGTGTATTCCCTGACCGGCAATCTGTTGCAGATACATACGCAGGAAGCGGGTAACAGCATCTGTACCCTGAACCTGGCACCGTTGAAAGGGATGGTGATCATGGAAGTAATTACAGATAAGGGGAAATTACGGAAAAGGATTATGATAAGATAAAACTTAAGATAGCTACAGGAAAAACAGGTTAAGAATATGACACTTGGATATTGATTCTTGGTTCTTACTAAATTATTGCCTTAAATATGTTGCCCCATGGTATCTGCATCCGGGATACAAGCCCGGCACCGGCGATATTCCCTGATATCCTGATTGATGGATGCCGACAAAACAAAGACAGACTCATGGATTATTTTGACGAAGACCTCACGAAACTTTTGAAAAAATATTTCAGGAAAAAACCGGATCCCGGATTTCAGGTATTCAGGATCATGGTTCAGCTCATTGGTACCGAATCCGGTCGATCATCCAAAACAAAAGAAGAATGAATATCGAAACTTTATACAAGATCATGCGGTCTTTATGTGATATGATCGGTGCCTCTTATGAAGACCGGAAAAACCGGATCGCTCCAGTCGCTTACCTTGAAAATATTCCGGACGACTGTGAGTGCCCGGTATGTGAAGTATCCAAATCAGAATTCAAACCCATGGAAGAATAAATGTTTAACTTTTAAAACTTGTTATTATGAAATCATTAAAAGGAACCCGTACCGAACAAAACCTGTTAAAATCCTTTGCCGGCGAATCGCAGGCCAGAATGCGCTATGACTATTTTGCCAAACAGGCCAAAAAAGAAGGACTGGAGCAAATTTCCGGATTCTTTGCCGAGACTGCTTTGAATGAGAAAGAACATGCCAAACGGTTTTTTAAATTTCTGGAAGGAGGGATGGTAGAAATTACTGCTACTTATCCCGCCGGTAAAATAGGCACCACTCTTGAGAATCTGCAGGCAGCCGCTGAAGGGGAAAATGAAGAATGGACCCAGCTTTATCCCGAATTTGCTAAAGTAGCCGAAGAAGAAGGTTTCAGCAAGATAGCATCCGCTTATCGCATGATCGCCAAAGTAGAAAAAGCCCACGAAGAGCGCTATCGTAAATTATACAAAAACCTCGAAGAAGGCAAAGTCTTTGAAAAAGACGGGATTGTGATCTGGAAATGCCGCAACTGCGGATACATTCACGAAGGTAAAACCGCCCCGAAAGTGTGTCCGGCCTGTCTTCATCCTCAGGCATACTTCGAGTTGGAAGCGGAAAACTATTAGAAAGAATGATCGATGAGCTGAGTTTCTCAGGAAAGAAAGACGCCATGACGGTGTCTTTTTTTCTGGTGACACCCTGCACCAGTGCTTTGGTGGCTGAAAATTTCCGGTGATGCTTATGTGTTATATATTTTTTAAATAAGCTCTTTCCTCAGACATATCCAGAAACGGATACCGGTTTTCAAGATCCCGGATCTTTTCCAGTTGTGATTCACAAAATTTCCGGTATTCTTCCGAATCAGGCCGGAAAGGATGATGTTCGGTTGCTCTGACAATCCTGGCTACTTCCTCCATCACTGGAAATGTTTCAGAATCAACGATGGCATCTCTGAACTTATCCCAGATATAGTCCACGGCCACATCCGACAAGTGAAGCATGTCGCGTGCATAAAAACGATAATCCCGCAAATCATCCATCACGATCTCATAAGACGGAAAATAATACAATCGCTCATCTTCTGCCAGGAGCTTGTGAATAGCTACATGCAACACCGACTTACTGTATTGGTTTCCCGCGGGACCGTCTTTCCAGTGCCGGACAGGACTGACCGTAAAAACAATTTTCAGATCATCCTTGTATGCAAAAAGACGTTTTATCAGCACCTTGTAAGGTTCCACAATGTCATTCACCTCCAGCATCTTCCGCTCAAACCGGGCTGCCGGTAGTTTGTGACAGTTGGCCACCACCTCGCCACTCTCTTTCCATGTATACACCCATGCCGTGCCAAAGGTAAGAAACAGAAAATGTGATTTTTTAATAAACCCGGTTGCTTTTTCAAACGCCCTGTTCATTTTTTCCAGACACATACCGGGATCTTTTTCCGAAAAAAAAGTATCATGCTTCAGACTAAACCACCGCCCGTTTTCATGAAGCAGTTCTTCCTTGCCATAAGGAGTTCCCTCCATCAATCGTACCAGGGTCTTTTCTATGGATAACGGGTTATACAGTACTCCCGACGGATTGACCATCACCGGAAATTTCAGACGCTTCATCTTTCCCCCGATAGACATTGTAAAACATGATCCCAGGAAAAATGCCGGAGTCTGATAAGAAAGCTTTTCCGGAAACGAAACAGGAGTAACGACGGTTCGAAATGAGTCTTTCATATTTCTGAATGTAAAAGGTATGCCGAAAACATCCTTTTGGGAGAAAGCCAGCCGAAGGCATCCCTCAGGAATAATAAAGAATGTAGCCTCCCTTGGCTAAAAATTCCGGCGGATAATGATAAAACAACATTCATTATTTTACACTTTCTGGTTCAATCTCTCTTCCAGCCAGCTATAAATGAACGCAAACACCTTATCCCTTTCCGGTTCATGATGAACTTCATGAAACAGCCCGTCAAATATCTTCAGGGTCACATCATCCCCATTCACTTTCTCCGCAAACTCCCTGCCGGCTTCCGGATCTATAATCGGATCTTCCGAGCCGTGGATCACCAGCACCGGCACATTCACCTTACCGCCCTGCGTATAAAGTTGTTTCCCGGTGTCATGGATTTCAAAAAACAGTTTCAGTGAAATCAAGTCGTGGTTTAACGGGTCTCCCACATATTTTTTCACCTCTTCTTTATCATGAGAGATACCGGCAGCATCCAGCTTGGTATGCAGGCTCAGGCCGGGGAACAAAAACATTATACCTCTTAACATCCCTTTGATAAATCGGGGTAAATCCCGTTTTGCACGCAGCCATGGGGCGGATGCAATAACGCCGCTCATGTTGAGTTGTCTTCGCACTGCATAACCCAGCACCAGGTTTCCTCCCATACTATGTCCATACAGAAAGAGTGGAACATCCGGGAAATATTCCCTGGCCCGTTGGACCAGTATGTCAATATCTTGCATGAGTCTCAGGTAAGAAGGGGTGTGTCCCCGTTTCCCCTCAGACCAGCCATGACCACGAAGGTCACAGGTAATCACAGCTATTCCTTTCTCAATAAAACGGGCCGCCCACGGTTCATAACGGGAAGAATGCTCTCCATGTCCGTGGACCAGGCATATTACTGCCTTCACCGACTCTTCAGGAGCCCAGTATTGTCCGAAAAGAGACAGTCTGTCTACACTTTTTAAAGTAAATTCTTTATGGTTCATCCTTATATTTTTTTTTGTTTTATCTTGTTCGATACCTTTTTTGATTTTAACTTTGAAAAGCAATCATTAAAATTAAGAAAATGCAGCAAGTAATACAAATAAATACGCGCGATCACAACGGTCTTTATGACATTACCTCCGAGGTAAAAAGGGTCGTGGCTGCCAGCAAGGTGAGGAACGGCCTGGTCAATGTGTATGCACAGGGAGCTACCGCGGCAATCATGATTCAGGAAAACTGGGATACATCCGTTCAGAACGACGTAATCACTTTGCTGCATAAGCTGATCCCTGCCGGGGTATGGGAACATGACCGTCAGGACAACAACGGCGATGCGCATCTGAAAGCCGGTCTGGTGGGCCCGCAGGAGACTATCCCCATCATCAACGGCGAACTGGGTCTGTCGACATGGCAGAATATCTTTTTCTGCGAATTCGACGGCCCTCGCAGTCAACGGAATATTATGGTAACGATCATTAAAGATGAATGAGGTACATAGACAGAAGATCAGAATTTTTGATCCTCTCCTCTTTTTGTTGATTATATCTCCGGTACTTTTTTGATGTTTGTTGTCATCGAAAAAAAGAGTACATATGTGCAATTTTTTTTGTAACTTTCTTTGTTGTTTGTAAAAAAAACCGGGATCATGAACCAGATATTGAAAATAGGGATTTTTCTTTTGATCCAGGTGTTTACCGTAACATCCTGTAACTCTCAAAAGCGTACGAAAATGAACGGACAAAGCCAGACTCTTCATAACAGACAGCCTGTTGTGGCCGGAAGTTTTTATCCTTCCGACCCGTCAGATTTATCTACCATGTTAAAAGGTTTTTTTGACAAGGCTCCGGTGGCAGAACACTCCGGGACAGTCGTAGCCCTGATATCACCGCATGCCGGCTATGTCTTTTCCGGGCAGGTCGCGGCAGCTTCTTATAAACAACTTGACCGAACCCGTCATTTTGACCATGTTTTTCTCATCGGTCCCAGTCATTATGTTCACCTGAACGGGGCTTCCATATACAATATCGGCAATTATGAGACACCCCTGGGAGAAGTAAAAGTTGATACTGTCCTGGCCTCCCGACTGATCGAAGACCATTCCTTTTTTGAATATTATCCTGCTGTTCACAGTCAGGAACATTCTCTGGAGGTTCAGCTGCCGTTTTTACAATATTGGCTGAAAGAAGACTTTCAGGTTGTTCCCATTGTCATCGGGTCGCAGGACCCTGCCATGGCAAAGAAAATTGCCAAAGCTCTGAAACCCTATTTCAAACCGGAAAACCTGTTTGTCATAAGCACCGATTTATCTCATTATCCCACCTATGATCATGCCAGAATAGCAGATGAGCATACGCTTGAGGCAGTTGTGAGCGGGGAGCCAAAACGGTTGTTACATGCCCTGCGCAAGAATGAAGAACGGGGTTACCCCAACCTGCTTACCAGTATGTGCGGATGGCCCGGAGTACTCACTCTTCTGGACATTACCGAAGGAAGGAAAGACATTCACTATCATAAGGTATTGTACATGAACTCAGGGGACACACATTACGGCGATCACAGCCGGGTGGTGGGATACGGATCGGTTATGGTAACACAGGAAACGGCCGGAGAGCCCGACCCTAAAGAATATCTGTCCCGCGAAGATAAAATGAACCTGTTAAGGATAGCCCGGCGGACCCTGGAGGAGAAGATAAAACATCACCGGTTGCCGGATATTGATACCACCGGCTTTTCAAACACTCTGCTGAAGCCGGCAGGAGCTTTTGTTACACTGCATACTCACGCCGGTCAGCTCCGCGGATGTATCGGCCGGTTCCGGCCCAACGAACCCCTCTGCCTGGTGGTACGGGATATGGCCGTAGCTGCGGCCCTGCAGGACAATCGCTTCCCGCCGGTTATGCCGGATGAAGTGGATGACCTGGATATTGAAATATCCGTACTGACCCCGCTGAAACGTATTCACTCCATTGACGAGTTCAAACTGGGAAGAGACGGGATATATATGATTAAAAACGGCCGGTCAGGCACTTTCCTGCCACAGGTGGCCGATAATACCCATTGGACAAGGGAAGAATTCCTGGGACATTGTGCCCGCGATAAGGCCGGTATCGGTTGGGACGGATGGAAAGATGCTGAATTATATACCTATCAGGCAATCGTTTTCTCGGAGAAAGAGATGATGAAAAAATAAAAAGTTCCTCCTTCTTTTATTAACTTTAAGGATTCTTTAACCTTCCGGCCATGACAGGTACCTACCACATATGGCCTATCACGATCGGGCTGATCGTTGCCTATATCTTCAGCCTGGCAGCCATGCGTCTGGGGATATACAGGCTTTCTACCCACCGGCGTTTCTGGAATGTGTTATTATTGCTTAATTTCCTGACTACCGTCCTGATCGGCACATTGCTGACATTACAGGTAAATTATAAGTTCACCTTGCCTGGGGAAGATACGTGGATGCTCATCCATGTAGATACCGGCATTGCCATGACGATCATCGGTATTTTTCATCTGGGATGGCATCTTTGGTTTTTTGCCTCCCTTTTCCACCGGAAGAAAAAAGGTCATAAAAAAACAACTGTTACGGGAGGCGTTATCAGACAAGTAGAAAAAACAGAACTTTCCTCACAAGACATAAAACCCGGAAAAACAGATGTGCTCCCGGTGCTGTCATTGGGATTCACTGCCATGATCACCCAGCTTGTCTTACTGAGAGCGTTTGTCTCGGTTTTTCAGGGCAACGAGCTGGTCATTGGCATTATCCTGGGTAACTGGATGCTTCTGACAGGCCTGGGAGCCCGCCTGGGACGGGCAGCACCTGCAATGAAAGCCCCCGGCAATTTTCTTTTTTCCGGCCTTCTGTGGCTGGGAAGCTTGCCGGTCATCACCCTTTTTCTGCTTTTCTTCCTGAAAAACATCGTCTTCATTCCCGGATCCCTCATCGGATTGTTTGCTGTTTTTCTCTCTTCACTGGTGTTGTTACTTCCGTTCTGTTTCCTTGCCGGCTATGCATTTTCTTTCTACACCTGGTACCTCTCGGAAAAATACACAGCGAACCTTACCGGTCGTACCTATTCCTGGGAAGCTTTCGGTAGTCTGACCGGTGGTTTTCTATTCAGTTTTATTCTGGTGTTCCTGCTAAAACCCTTTCAGACACTGGGTATTGTCCTGCTGGCGGATATCATAGTGGCAGGTATCCTTGTAAAAAGGAAGCAAAAGTACTTCAAAGCTATACCTTGGCTGGGACTTACTTTTCTTTTGGTAATAGCACTATATGTTTTCCCGGTTGATCTTTTCAGCATTCGGTTTCTACATCCCCATCAGAAAATCCTGGCGCACCAGGAAACGCCTTTTGGCAGCCTAGTTGTCAGTAAAACCGGTGATCAAACCAACATGTACGAGAACCATGTGCTGGTAGCTAATACATTGAACCCCGTGGAGAATGAAGAAGATGTGCATTATGCCATGCTTCAGCGGAAAAAACCAAAGAAAGTGTTGTTGATCTCCGGTGGTATTGCCGGTACTCTGGATGAGATACTGAAATATCCCATACAAAGAGTTGACTATGTAGAGATCAATCCCTGGATCATCCGACTGGCAAGAAAATATTTTCATCTTCCGGAGAATTCGAAAGTCCGTATTATCATACGGGATGCACGCAGGTATGTGCCGGGGAGTAAAGAAAAATACGATGTGGTTCTGGTCAATGTCCCTCCGCCGCTGACCGCACAATTAAACCGGTATTATACGGTTGATTTTTTCCATGCCCTGAAAAAGATACTTACACCCCGGGGTGTGATCTCGCTGCGTCTGCCGGCGTCACCCAATTATCTCGGAAAACAGGAAACCGACATTAACGGATTACTTTATGCCTCTCTGAAAAAAGCTTTTCCATATGTATTGATCGTACCGGGAGAGAAAAACTATTTTCTGGCTTCAGAAAAGCCACTAAGCCTGAAAATTGCCAATCTTGTACAACAAAGAGGAATCCAAAACAAATATATATCTCCTTATTATATCCAGGATGACTTGCTGCAGATGCGCAACGAACAAATTATGGACCAGTTGACACCGGCAAAAAAGCTAAACACTGATATGAATCCTGAGGGTTACTTCCACCAGATATCCTTGTGGCTGAGTTATTTTCGTTTCAAGACCCAATTTTTATTTATAGCTCTGGGGTTTCTCTTTTTGATTCTGATCTTTCGTTCACGTCCTGTTTCCATCGGAATATTTGCCGGAGGGCTGGCAGCTTCCTCTATGGAAGTGTTGCTGTTGTTTGCATTTCAGACCGTCTATGGTTATGTCTACCTGATGACCGGTATGATCATCACCGTGTTTATGGCGGGTATTGCTTTGGGGGCTCTTTCTGAAAAATATTTTTCGAATCTCGCACCGCTGAAAAATTTCATTTGCATTGAACTCCTCCTGGCACTGGGGGCTTTGCTCCTGCCCCTTCTGGTGATCCTGCTGAAGTCTATAGCAGTAGTTCCTCTCTTGGGACAGCTTATACTGATTGTTTATACTTTTATATTTGCTTTTCTGGTTGGCCGTTTGTTTAATTTGGGCAGTCAGATACAAAAAGGAGATGTTTCCCATATATCTTCATCTCTTTACAGTGCCGATTTGGCCGGTGGAGCTCTGGGGGCGCTGGCCGTCTCCGCCATTCTGCTGCCGCTGACCGGCATCACCGGAACAGCCCTGATTACAGCCGGAACCTGCCTGGCGGCGGCAGGGTATCTGATGGGAATTGCTAAAAACACATGATCCCTACTACTTCCCCGTGGGATAAGAAAGTAAGTGAAGAACGGAAGTAAAACAAACCTGTTTTTTTTATAACTTGGGAAAAATGTGAGATCTCAACCAATTTCAGAGGAAGGAGGACTTTTTCATGGGAGCAAAAGAAAAGAAAATCAGCAAAAGAGATTTTATAAAACTCAGTCTGACCGGCGCCGGAGGTCTTCTATATGCTTCAAGAGGACTGGCCATCAAACCGTTTTTGCCGAAAGATGATGTTAAACTGTGGAAATGGAGCAAGGAGGCCATGTATCAAATGGAAACTCCCCGTGGTGTCCGTTGCATGATCTGCCCCAACGAGTGTACCCTGAAAGAAGGGGAATGGAGCGACTGCCGCAACCGGGTCAATAAAAAAGGCAAGTTATATACCATGGCTTACGGCAATCCCTGTGCCGTACATGTTGATCCGGTAGAGAAGAAACCCCTGAATCATTTTTTACCCGGAAGCCGGGCTTTCTCTATCGCCACCGCCGGCTGCAACCTGGCTTGCCTCAACTGCCAGAACTGGACCATCTCACAGACCTCTCCCACCAAAACACAAAACTTCGATATGATGCCTGACAAGGTGGTGGAGAATACCATAAAATATAAATGTGAGTCCATTGCATATACCTACTCAGAGCCTGTCACCTTTTATGAATACACTCTGGACACCTCCAAACTTGCTCATCAGGCCGGACTGAAAAATATTATGGTTTCAGCCGGTTACATCCATGAAAAACCCTTGCGGGAGCTATGTCAGCACCTTGATGCTGCCAACATCGATCTGAAATCATTCAGCGACAATATCTACATGAAGCTGAATGCCGGCAAACTGCAGCCTGTCCTGGATGCGCTGAAGATTTTCCGCGAAGAAGGAGTGTGGCTGGAGATCACCAACCTGATCGTCCCGAACTGGACCGACGATTTCGACATGATCAAGAGGATGTGTGACTGGCTGTATGACAACGGCCTGTACAATTGCCCCCTGCATTTTTCACGCTTCTATCCTCAATACAAACTGACACAGTTACCGCCCACGCCGGTGTCCACGCTCGAGAAAGCCAGGGAAATCGCACTGGCTGCAGGTATGAAATTCGTATACATCGGCAATGTTCCCGGAGTCAACCATGAGAACACCTATTGTCCCAAATGCCATAAGCTCCTGATCGAGCGGAAAGGATACACCATTACCCAAAACCATATCAAAAACGGTAAATGTAGGTATTGCGGAGAACCGATACCGGGAGTATGGCAATAGAAACACGTGAAACCCGATGGTTGAAGGTTTCCCGAAGGGATCCCTGCAGGAGAAGGTTTTGAAAAATACCTGTCATTTGAGCTTCGAGTTTCTAACTTCAACATTTCTCTTTATTCTTCTCAATCCTGTCCGCATCAGGGGGGTGCCGGCAAAGAGGTCGTGAAATTCTTCTTCCGTCATCTTCTTCCAAACTTCCCGCGTAAGGGACAATCTTTTTTCGTCAGGCAGGAAATCCGGTATATGGTGAGGCCGGGCCTTGCGGTTCCAGGGGCAGACCTCCTGGCAGATATCGCAACCGAAGATCCAATCCCGGAAGTTAACAGGAGCGTCCTGCGGAAAGGTTTCTTTTTTATATTCAATGGTCCAGTAGGAAATGCAGCGGGTGGCATCTACCGTACGATTGGGCAGGATGGCTCCGGTAGGACAGGCATCCAGGCAGCGGGTACAGGTACCGCAGTAGTCTGCCGGTTCCGGATGATCATAAGCCAGTTCCAAATCCAGAATCAGTTCGCCGATAAAAAAATATGAACCTCCCTGCCGGGCAACCAGCATACTGTTTTTCCCGATCCAGCCCAGCCCGGCCCGTCGGGCCCAGGCTCGTTCCAGCACCGGTGCAGAATCCACAAAAAACCGTCCGTTTACAGAAGTTACCTTTTCACTAATCCGGGCCAACAACTGCTTCAGCTTTTTCCGGATCACCTTGTGATAATCCCGCCCGATGGCATAGCGCGAAATCTTCGGGATATCCTGTTTGTGATTATCATAGTATTTTCCCGGATAGTAATTCAACCGCACAACCACCACACTTTTGCTACCGGGAACCAAAAGCGTAGGATCAGTACGTTTATCCACGTTTCCTGCCATATAATCCATCTCACCGTTGTAGCCACGCGCGAGCCAGTCCAGCAGACGGTATTTCTCCTCTTTCAGCGGTTCGGCCCGCACGATACCACAGGCATCGAAACCCAGGGCACCGGCCTGCTCTTTGATCTGTCGGGATAGCTCTTTACGGGAAAACATAGAGACAAGATAATAGAAAAAAAGCAAAAGTAAAAAATAAGATAATCTTCTGTTTTTTCTGCGTTAGTCCGGGAAATCAGCGAGAAAAAATATCATTTGCCTACGTAGGCGCCTACGTAGATGTTCTCTTGCGGACAAAGCTGAATCATGGGGATTATTGTTTCCTATAAAGCAGTTTTTCTCTAAGCTGTTAGCTATACGTTGCGAAACTACTTCCTGCCTTCCCTTGTCATCCACCTTAGCTTCAGGGGTGAAGATGGATGCCTTTTGTTTGATTCCTCTTAAGGTAAATTATAACATTCCCAGCATCAGCAAGGCTTCTTCCGACATCATGCTTTTGTCCCAGGGAGGATCGAAAGTAAGGATCAGATCCAGATCTTTTACCCCGGGGACGGCCCGGATACGCTGGTTCACCTCATTCAGGATCTGGTCGGCAATGGGACAGTTGGGAGCTGTCAGGGTCATTTTCAGCAACACCGAGCCATCCTCCTTGACATCAATCTCATAGATCAAACCAAGATCATAGATATTGACAGCCGGAATTTCCGGATCGTAAATATTCTTCAGTTCCAGTACAATCTTTTTTTCCAGTTCAAAAGTGTCCACCGTGCCTGCGTTATGCTCTGTATTGACTTTTTTTTCTTTTTCTTCCATGGTTAGTCCTTTTTTTCAGATTGTTGTTTGGTATAATATGCGAGTGCATACATACGTATCTGATGGATCATTGAAAGCAAGCCATTGGCCCGTGTGGGGGAAAGGTTTTCCTTCAGGCCGACTTTATCAATGAATGTCAGTTCTGCATCCTTGATCTCTTCCGGTGTATGGCCTGAAAAGACGCGTATAAGCAATGCAACAATTCCTTTGGTGATGATTGCATCACTATCCGCCGTGATGATCATTTTTCCTTCCTGATCCAGTTCGGCATGGATCCAGACCCGGGAACTACATCCGTCGATCAGATACTGCTCGGTTCGGTATTGGGGTTTTATCGGTGGCAACTCCTTCCCCAGTTCGATCAGGTAATTGTATTTGTCCATCCAGTCGTCATAAGCGCTAAATTCTTCTACGATCTCATCCTGAATTTCCTGTATGCTCATTTTCTATATTTTTTTTAACCTAACATTTCAACCACTTTCATCAATCCGTTGTGTAAAACGTCAATTTCTTCTTTGGTATTATAAAATGCAAACGAAGCCCTGACTGTTCCGGTGATCCCGTAACTTTCGACCAGGGGTTCGGCACAATGGTGTCCGGTACGAACAGCAATACCCAGTTTATCAAGGATCATGCCGGTATCGTAATGGTGTATGTCTCCGATCAAAAAAGAGATAACACTGATCTTATGTGCCGAGTTTCCATAGATCTGCAATCCCGGGATCTCCTTCAGCCGGGCTGTGGCATAATCCAACAGTTCTTTTTCCCAGGCAACGGCATCATCTAACCCTGTTTTCTGAAGGTATTCTATGGCTTTTCCCAACCCAATGGCTCCGATATAATTCATGGTTCCCGCCTCAAATTTCAGCGGCAGGTCTTCGTATATGGTTTTCTCGAACCTCACTTTTTTGATCATATCACCTCCCCCTTGGTAAGGAGGCATCTCATTCAACCATTTTTCCTTGCCATATAATACACCAACACCTGTCGGCCCGTAGATCTTATGACCCGAAAAAACATAAAAATCACAGTCCATATCCTGAACATCTGTTTTTCCGTGTTGTATTCCCTGGGCTCCGTCCACCAACACCGGCACATCATGAGCGTGAGCTATTTCCACAATTTCCTTTACCGGGTTGATTGTCCCCAGCACATTGGATACCTGTGTCACCGCCAAAAGGCGTGTCTTGTCTGAAATCAAATCCTCCAGCTTATCCAGCATCAGGTCCCCGGTTTCATCCACCGGTAACACTTTCAGGCGGGCCTCTTTTCGTTCGCATAGCATCTGCCATGGCACTATGTTGGCATGATGTTCCATCCCAGATACGATGATCTCATCGCCGGCATGGACATACTTTTCCCCGAAAGAAAAAGCCACTGCATTAATTGAACTGGTGGTACCATGTGTAAAGATGATCTCATGAGTGTGGGCAGCATGAATATATTTCCGGACGGTATCCCTTGCTGACTCGTAATTTTCCGTGGTCAGGGTACTCAGATGATGTACCCCCCGGTGAACATTTCCGTTCTCACGGTTATACAGTCTGTCAATCGTTTCCAGGACGACCCGGGGTTTCTGGGTGGTTGCCCCATTGTCCAGATAAACAAGTGGTTTTCCATACACTTGTTGGTCCAGAATAGGGAAATCTTCTCTGATCTTGTTAACATTCAGCATTGTTGCCGGTTTTATTTACTTATTTACTTATTATAATCGACAAGACAGGTATGGCAACGTGGCAGTTCTCCGCGCAATCTCTTATCTACCAATTCATGGATACGGTCCTGCAACGGATCGATTTTTATCTCACGGATCACTTCATGGGCAAAGGCATACATCAGCAGCATCCGGGCTTCATACTCATGGATTCCACGTGAACGGAGATAGAACAGTGCTTCTTCATCCAACTGACCGACGGTAGCCCCGTGAGTACATTTCACATCATCGGCATAGATCTCCAGTTGCGGCTTGGTTTTCATCTTCGCATGATCGGTAAGCAGTATATTCTTATTCACCTGAAAGGCTTCTGTTTTCTGGGCATAAGGACGAACCAGTATTTTCCCGTCAAAAGCACCGGTAGCTTCATCGTCGAGCACTCCCTTGTACAGTTGATTGCTGAAACAATGAGGTGCTGCATGATCGATAAAAACCGAATTATCCACGTGCTGCTGCCGGTCTATAAGGAAAAGACCGTAAGCCTGGTTCTCGGCTCCTTCTCCCTGCAGACTTACATGCAGGTTGTTACGGATCAATCCTCCGTGCAGGGAAATGGTGTTGGTACGAACACGGCTGTTACGCTCCTGCCGGATAAACAGACTCGAGAGGTCAGTCATGCTGTTATGTTCATTCTGCAGCTTGGTGATTTCCATCGCACTGTTTTCTCCAACAAATACTTCCATCAGACCATGTGAGATAAACTTTTGTTCCGAGAGAGCATGATCACAGATCAGTAAAGCAGCTTGTGCATTCTTTCCCAGAATAACCAGACTGCGATGCTGGGTCATAATATCTTCGTCATCTTTCAAGAGGTTGACCAGTTGCACGGGTTTATCCATCACCATGCCATCAGGAACATACATAAAAAAGCCATCTGTAGCCATAGCTCTGTTCAGAGCCACCAATCCGTCATTCACTGTATTGCTGAGTTTATCCAGATAAGCCTCAGCTAACTGAGGCACCTGTTTCAGAGCCTGCCGCAGTCCGCCCACCAGGACTCCGCCGGGTAATTCCACGAGGGTCTCCTGTTCCTCGAAGAAAAAACCGTTCAGCACCGTGAACGCCAGGGTGTCCAGGGTAGGGATATCACACCGGAAAATTTCCTCCACCTTGAAGGTGCGGCGGTGGGGATGCAGCAAGGGAACAAACGGCCTGTCCAGTATTTTACCGACATCCGTATATCTGTATCTCTCATTCTTCCCTGCCGGGATTCCCAACCGTTTAAAATCCTTCAGAGCCGTAGCACGTACCCGGTCCAGAACCGGATGTATATTCTCGCCGGTTCCGTCGTCAAACCTTTCCAGTATCCGTGTATCCGGATGTTTCGGTAATTTCTCTTCTACAACAATCATAGCGAACCGTTCAAACTGTTTTCATACTCCTCTTTCAGCCAGTCATATCCTTTTTCTTCCAGGTCGAAAGCCAGCTCCTTGTCGCCTGATTTTATGATCTTTCCTTTGTACAGGACATGTACATAATCCGGAACGATATAGTTCAGCAGCCGCTGGTAATGAGTAATCACAATGGTAGCATTGTCCGGTTTTTTCAGAGCATTGACTCCGTTGGCTACCGTACGCAAGGCATCAATATCCAGACCCGAGTCGGTCTCGTCGAGAATGGCCAGTTTAGGTTCCAGTATGGCCATTTGGAAAATTTCGTTTTTCTTTTTCTCGCCGCCGGAAAACCCTTCATTGACCGAACGGTTGGTCAGTGCCGAATCAATGCCTAAGAGTTTTTTCTTTTCACGCATCAGTTTTAGAAAATTTGTAGGAGACATAGGCCCTTTTCCTTTGTATTTCCTTTGCTCGTTCACTGCTTCCCGGAGGAAGTTGACCATGCTCACCCCCGGTATCTCCACCGGATATTGAAAACTCAGAAAAATTCCTTTCAAAGCTCTTTCTTCCGGAGATAACACTGTCAGATCTTCTCCAAAATACAGAATCTGTCCCTGGGTGATACTCACATAATCCCTTCCCACAATGGCAGAGGCCAACGTGCTTTTACCGGATCCGTTCGGTCCCATAATGGCGTGCACCTCTCCGGGATGCACCTCGAAGTTAATTCCCTTCAGGATATTTTTTCCATCGATCTCCGCGTGTAAATCTTTTATTGTCAACATACAACTCTGTTTTTTTTCTTTTTTATAATAAGACAAAAGCAGTTTCTTGTCTTCCCTTTTTCAGACCAGGTTGTGATCTGTTTCTGTATTTAATATTATTCTTTCTTCCACATTGCTTCTGCTTTGCTTTTTTTACCCCACACTTCCTTCCAGACTTATCTGTAACAATTTCCGGGCTTCTACGGCAAACTCCATCGGCAGCTGGTTCATCACCTCGCGGGCATAGCCGTTAACGATCATTCCGATGGCATCTTCAGTGGAAATGCCTCTTTGGTTACAGTAGAAGATCTGATCTTCTCCGATCTTGGAGGTAGTGGCTTCATGTTCCACTACCGCCGATTTATTATCCACTTCCAGGTAAGGGAAAGTATGTGCTCCGCACTGGTCGCCGATCAGCAGGGAATCACACTGGGAATAATTCCGTGCATTATCCGCTTTTTTCATCACTTTCACCAATCCCCGGTAACTGTTATTGCTGTTTCCGGCGGAGATTCCTTTGGAGACGATGGTACTCCTGGTATTTTTCCCGATATGGATCATCTTGGTTCCCGTGTCGGCCTGCTGATAGTTATTGGTTAACGCCACCGAGTAAAACTCAGCAATGGCGTTATCTCCTTTCAGGATAGTACTGGGATATTTCCAGGTAATGGCCGATCCGGTCTCCACCTGTGTCCATGAAAGTTTTGAATTGTTGCCTTTGCAAATGCCTCTTTTGGTCACAAAATTATAGATGCCGCCCTTCCCTTCCTTGTTGCCGGGATACCAGTTTTGCACAGTGGAATATTTCACCTCTGCATCATCCATCACGATAATCTCCACGATGGCTGCATGCAACTGATTCTTATCCCGCATAGGAGCCGTACATCCTTCCAGGTAGCTTACATAGCTGTCTTCTTCCGCCACAATCAAAGTCCGTTCAAACTGACCGGTATCGGCCAGATTGATTCTGAAATAAGTGGATAGTTCCATAGGACAACGAACTCCTTTCGGGATATAGGCAAAAGATCCGTCTCCGAAAACAGCCGAGTTAAGGGCCGCAAAATAATTATCGCTACAGGGAACCACGCTCCCCAGGTATTTTTTTACCAGGTCGGGATAATCCCGGATGGCGTCACTCATCGAACAGAAAATGATCCCTAATTCGGCCAGGGTCTCCTGAAAAGTGGTTTTTACCGACTGGCTGTCGATTACGGCATCTACGGCCACTCCCGACAGTCTTTCCTGCTCTTCCAAAGGGATACCCAACTTATTAAAAGTATCTATCAGCTCCGGATCCACTTCGCCCAGACTTGCCGGACCTTCTTTCTTTTTCGGGACCGCATAGTAAATAATATCCTGATAATCTATCTCAGGAATCCGCAGGTGAGCCCATTGCGGCATTACCATTTTCTGCCATTGGCGATAGGCTTTCAGCCGGAAATCGAGCATCCATTCGGGTTCCTGTTTTAATTTCCATATCTGCCGGATTACCTCTTCATTTAACCCTTTCGGCAAGGAATCCATCTCTATGTCGGAAACAAAACCATATTTGTATTCGTTTTCCGTTACATTCTTCAATATTATTTTATCCTGATCTTTTTCCATATCTTTGCCACGGAAGATGTTCTAAAACAGCTTATTCGTATTTAATCTAATTAAGACTGCAAATATAGGGAATATTTTACGATAAATATAATATGCCATGCAATCGACATCCAATAAAAGTACGGATATCTCGGAATTTGGCGAATTCGGGCTGATTGCCCGTTTGACCGAAGGTTTCAGGATAAGCAACACCGAAACAAAAAAGGGCATAGGGGATGATGCGGCGGTTATTTCGCCCCGTAACCGACAGATGGTTGTTACCACGGACCTCCTGTTGGAAGGGGTCCATTTCAATCTGATGTACACCCCTTTGAAACACCTTGGTTACAAAGCCGTTGTGGTAAACCTGTCGGATGTGTACGCGATGAATGCCGAGCCCCGTCAGGTCACGGTCTCTATCGGGGTCTCCGAAAAATTTAAGGTGGAACATCTCGAGTCGTTGTACGAGGGTATCAAACTGGCCTGTGAACATTATGGCGTTGATCTTGTAGGTGGGGATACATCTGCCTCCTATACCGGTATGGTGATCAGTGTCACTGCCATCGGCAGGGCAGCCCGGGAAGAACTGGTGTACCGCAATGGCGCCAGCGAGCATGATGTGATCTGTGTGTCGGGAGACCTGGGGGGGGCTTACATGGGTTTGCAGATACTCAAACGGGAAAACAAACTGTTTCAGGAAAATGCCGGTTTTCAACCCGATCTGGCCCGTTATGAATATATTGTAGGCCGGCAATTAAAACCCGAAGCACGACGGGATATAATACAGCTTCTCAAGGAAAAGAGGATCCGACCCACCTCCATGATAGATGTTTCCGACGGTCTTTCTTCCGATCTTCTGCATCTGTGCCACAATTCAGACACCGGTTGCCGTATCTACCAGGACAAAATCCCGATAGATCAGGAGACCGCCTCTGCCGCCGAAGAGATGCAGATAGAACCGCTTGTTACAGCTCTGAATGGCGGAGAAGATTATGAACTGCTTTTTACAGTCTCAACCAAGGATATGGACAAGCTCACAGGTGTTTCGCAGATCAGGCCCATCGGTTTTATGACCCGTAAAACAGAAGGCCGGCGCATGGTTACCAATGCCGGCGCCGAAGTAGATCTGCAGGCCCAGGGATGGAACGCTTTCGGAAAGATAAATGGCAAAGGTTAAAAAAATAAACCGATTATACTCCGCTTCGTATGATTCCCCGCTTTGAGTTACGGATGAAACCGAGGATCTCGTCCCTTTCCGCAGAGGGCTCATATTCTTTTTCTATGGATTCAAGCGCCTGGGATACGGTTAATCCTTTCAGATAGATGGTACGGTAAATATCAAGGATTTCATTGATTTTTTCGACAGGAAAACCGCGCCGGCGGAGGCCTACAGAATTAATCCCCATATAACTGAGCGGATCGCGGTCGGCTTTGATGAAAGGGGGTACATCTTTTCTCACCTTGGCTCCGCCACCCACCATCACATGGGCACCGATGTGGACAAACTGATGTACCAGGGTTCCTCCGGCCAGAATAGCCCAGTCGTGCACTTTCACCTCTCCGGCCAGGGAAGCATTGTTCACCAGGATACAATGGCTTCCTACCTCACAGTCATGGGCAATATGCACGTAGGCCATCAGCAAGGTGTAGTTGCCCACAACGGTTTTCCAGGTTGCCTTGGTGCCACGGTTTATTGTAACAAACTCGCGTACGGTTGTATTATCTCCTATCTCCACCGTAGTGTTTTCGCCCTCAAACTTCAGATCCTGAGGAATAGCTCCAATCACGGCTCCCGGAAAAATACGACAGTTTTTCCCGATACGTGTCCCTTCCATGATGGTCACATTGGGTCCGATCCAGGTACCTTCCCCTATTTGAACATTATCGGCGACTGAACTGAAAGGCCCAATGGAAACATTCTTCCCAATAACAGCATTGGGGTGAATATCCGAAAGCTTATTTTTCATCTCCGTATTTTTTATATATCTGAGCCGTAAGCTCTCCTTCTGCCACCAGCTTATTTCCCACAAAAGCCTGGGCAAAAACGGTGATAATGCCATGTCGAATAGGTCCGGCCATAACTACTTTTGCAATAAGCGTATCGCCCGGTACCACCTTGTGTTTAAATTTTACCTTATCAATTTTTAAAAACAAAGTTCCATAATTTTCAGGATGCGGGACGGTATTCAATACCAGCATGCCACCCACCTGTGCCATAAACTCGATTTGCAATACTCCAGGCATTACCGGCTCATCCGGAAAATGACCTTGAAAAAACAGCTCATTATAGGTAAGATTTTTTAAGCCGATCACAGTCTCTTCATCAAGGTGAATAATTTTGTCCACCAACAAAAACGGATAACGGTGAGGGAATCTCTTACGAATCTCGAGAACATCAAGCACCGGTGGCACATTCGGGTCATACACCGGGATATCCTTTTGAGCCTTGGCTTTTTTGATAGCCTGGCGGATAATCCTGGCAAATTCAGTATTGGCTTTATGACCGGGACGGGTAGCCACGATTTTTCCTTTAATGGGCTGTCCTACCAGAGCTATATCCCCCATCAGGTCGAGAAGTTTGTGGCGGGCCGGTTCGTTGGGGAAATGTAATTCTACATTGCTTAATACTCCCTCAGAATTAGCTTTGATATGCGGTTTGTTAAACAAATCGGCGATCCTGTCGATCTCTTTCTGGTCCACTTTCCTATCCAGGATTACGATAGCATTGTCCAAGTCTCCGCCCTTGATCTTGTTTTGTTTTTTCAGACCTTCCAACTCATGAAAAAACACAAAGGTGCGGGATAGGGCAATCTCGGTTTCAAACTCTTTCCGGTTGTTTAATATGGCATACTGGTTTCCCAGTACTTTCGAGTTGTAGTCGATCAATACATTAATACTAAGATGATCATCCGGATAGATCATCAAGTCAACGCCACGCTCTTCGTCAGAATAGGAGATTTTTTCTTTGACCTCAAAATAATTCCTGGGTTCATTCAGATCAACGATACCTGCTTTTTTTATGGCTTCCACATATTTGATTGAACTACCGTCCATGATCGGAGCCTCGGGACCGTTTATTTCAATCAGGGCATTATCCACCTGCATCCCGTTAAGGGCAGCCAATACGTGCTCTATTGTTGCCACCCTGGTTCCGTTTTGCTCAAGGGTCGTCCCCCGTACCGTTTCCACAACATGTTCTGCCAGTGCTTTGATTGTGGGTTTTTCAGTCAGATCGGTACGGACAAATACGTATCCATGATCGGCAGGTGCAGGTTTAAAGGTCAATGTAACGTCAATACCGGAATGTAAACCTTTTCCTGAAAGGGAAACTGCTTCTTTTAAAGTAGTTTGTTTCTCACTCATAAATATTGTGCTGTTTTTCTAAAAACGAGTGCAAGATACAAAAATTCGACAAATCGAAAATTAAACAACTGACTCGCCATTTTCCGGTATCAGAATTAATCTTCCTCCGTTAATTTCTTTAGTTTTTTCTCGAGTTCATTGATTCTTTTGTATAAATCCGGGAGGCGTTTCAGGTATATAACAGATCTCTGGAACTGAATCTTTGGCATAGCCGGTATACCCTCGAGGATCATGTTTTCTTCCTTCACCGTGGAAGGAATGCCTGTTTTAGCAGCAATCTTAACCCCATCAGCCACCTGTAAATGGCCGCTGATACCTACTTGCCCCCCGAACATACAGTTCTTTCCTACTTTTGTTGACCCGGCAATGCCTGTCTGAGCAGCGATTACGGTATTATCTCCTAATACCACATTATGACCTATCTGGATCAGATTGTCCAGTTTTACTCCTTTCTTGATCAGGGTGTGTCCCATGGTAGCCCGGTCGATGGTTGTGTTGGACCCTACCTCTACATTATCTTCCAGTTCTACAATACCGATCTGAGGGATTTTTTCATATTTGCTGCCGGCAGGAGCAAAACCAAATCCGTCGGATCCTATTACACAGCCGGCATGCAAGATACAGTTTTTCCCGATAATGGTATTCTGGTAAATCCGGGAGCCTGCATAAATGATGGTTCCATCACCGATCTTTACATTTTCTCCGACATAAACATGGGGGTAGATGCGTACCTTATTCCCGATTTTCACATTTTGACCCACATAAGCAAAGGGTCCGATATAGATATCATTGCCTGTCTGCACATTTTCTTCCAGAAAAGCCAGCGAATGTATCCCAACGGGTTTCGGTTTGTTTTGTTCAACAAGGGTAAGCAGCGTGGCCAGGGATTCATAAGGATCATCTACCCGTATCAAGGCCGGCTGCACCGGTTTTTCAGGCTTAAAATTCTTGTTTACAAGAATAGCAGAAGCTTCTGTCGTATACACATATTTTGTATAGACCGGATTAGACAGAAAGGTGAGTTCGCCCGGCCGGGCTTCTTCTATTTTACCAAAGCCTGTCAAAACCCTGTTCCCGTCTCCTTCCACTTCACCTTTCAGGTATTCCGCAATCATCTGAACTGTATATTTCATTTTATGCTTGATTATGATTGTTAGTACTTATCAGTATATTCTTTAGGGTAACATATAATATGTTTTTTCTCTATCTTTGAAATAATATTTTGATCCATGATCTCCGAAACTTTGGTGATATCTTGTATGGAGCCATCTTTTTTCAGTATTTTTATCTGTTGGTCTTTTGGAGAATAGGCATAATTGCTGATCATATCGGTAAAAACAAAAAATGCCGTTTCGGTTTCACTGAACCCATAGTCTTTCATCATTTTTCTCCGGATCGCATTTACCTTTTCTGTTTCAAAAGGATGGTTCTGTATTTCCACATGGAAGAGTTTTCTATTGATAAGCCGGTTGCATAGGATGGAAAGAACCGGATCGGGAAAATCAGACCATACTTTGGCGGATGTGATAATATCATTGTCATCAAGCAATGAAAAATGGTACAGTAATTCTTTTCTTTCCCCGGCAGTAAGGTCTTTCACATTTTTCTCAGGGTACAGATCATAAAGAAAGTAGTGCAACGCCGGGGTGGTAAACAGTTTTTCTCCTTCTCCTGCCAGCTGGTGAGCCCGGGCCAGAATCTTTAACAATAGCTGTTCGGCCGAAACCACGGTTTTATGAAAATAAACCTGCCAGTACATAAGTCGTCTGGCCAGTACAAATTTTTCGACGGAATAGATTCCTTTTTCTTCTACAACCAGTTCATCCTCCTGCACATTCAGCATCTTGATAATCCGCTCCAACCCTATAATTCCTTCCGATACGCCTGTAAAATAACTGTCCCGTTGCAGATAATCCATTCTGTCCATATCCAATTGCCCGGAAATCAGCTGGTTAAAGAATTTTCTATGATATTTTCCCCGAAAAATCTGCAGGGCATTTTCCAACTGTCCGTCAAATTCGTGGTTTAGTTGTTGCATAAACAACAGTGACAGTTGCTCATGTGAGAGTCTTTTGATAACAGTTTCTTCAAGAGCATGGGAAAACGGACCGTGACCAATATCATGTAACAAAATAGCAATGGATGCAGACAAAGCTTCTTCGCCGGAAATCGGGATTTCTTTCCCTTGCAAGGATTGTATGGCCTGCCCCATAAGATAGGAAGCTCCCAGACTATGCTGGAACCTTGTATGATTGGCTCCGGGATAAACCAGATAGGTTAACCCGAGCTGACGTATCCTCCGCAGACGTTGTACCCATGGATGTTCAAGCAGGTCAAACAACAATGGTGAAGTTATCGGTATAAAGCCGAATACCGGATCGTTAATGATTTTTCTTTTTCCTTTATCCATGTTGTTAAACCGGTTTTTCCAGCAGCAAAGATAATGTCTGTCAACAATCTTATCCGGTGCAAAATAGAATTTTTTTCTTTATTTAATGACAGAAAATGAATTATTTGTTTATTCCAGGGAAAAAGTTTATATTTGCAACCGAAATGAGGAGAATACTGGCAGGGGACATTGTCCCCTGTTTTATTAGGATAAAATGATCAGAAAAGACGACATTGGGAAACTTATCAGTGAATATCCGGGAGGTGAAGATTTTTTTATTGTGGACATCCGGGTTTCCCCCTCCAATAGGATATCTGTTTTTGTTGATCGGATGGAGGGCATTTCTATTGACGAGTGTGCAAAAATCTCACGGTTCATCGAAAACCATCTCGACAGGGGAAAAGAAGATTTTGAACTTATCGTTTCCTCACCCGGTCTGGATGCCCCTTTTACGGTACCGGCACAATACTTCAAAAACATTGGAAAGAGGATAAGGATTCAATTAAAGAATGGTGAGACGCACCAGGGAAAACTGATCGCTGTGAAAAATGATGAAATTACTTTGGAGGAACAGGAAAAAAAGAAACCTGCTTTACGGCAGACAAGAAAGAAAAAAGATAAGAATATCAATATAAAAACAGTTGTATATCCTCTGGCGGAGATCAAAACAGCCAGATTAAGTATTGAAATAAAGTAAGATTATGGCAACAAAGAAAAACATGGATGGCATGAATTTGTCCGATACCTTTTCAGAATTCAAGGAATTGAAGAACATTGACCGCGCTACTATGATGAGTGTGCTTGAAGATGTATTCAGGAGTATGTTAAAGAAAAAATATGATACGGACGAGAACTTCGACATTATCATTAACATTGATAAAGGAGACTTTGAGATTTGGAGGAACCGAGAGGTAGTGGAAGATGACCGGTTTGAAGATCCGGCCCGTCAGATTCCTCTTTCCGAAGCCAAGAAAATTGATGAAGACTATGAAGTGGGAGAAGAGGTGACCGACGAGGTAAAACTGGTTGATTTTGGTCGCAGGGCCATTCTCTCCCTCCGACAAAATCTTACTGCACGCATTCTCGAACTTGAGAAAAATAATGTTTTCAACAAATACAAAGACCGTGTTGGTGATATTGTAATCGGTGAAGTTTACCAGATTTGGAAAAGAGAGACGCTTGTTCTCGATGACGAAGGAAATGAGCTGATTCTGCCCAAAAGCGAACAGATCCCTTCCGATTTTTTCAGGAAAGGCGACTCAATACGTGCCGTTGTCATCAAAGTGGAGATGCGCAACAACAATCCACTGATCATTCTCTCAAGAACTTCACCCGTATTTCTGGAACGTTTATTCGAGTTGGAGGTCCCCGAGATATTTGACGGATTGATTACCATTAAAAAAATCGTACGTATTCCGGGAGAAAGAGCCAAAGTAGCTGTTGAATCCTATGATGAACGTATCGATCCGGTAGGCGCCTGTGTCGGGATGAAAGGATCCCGGATACATGGGATTGTCAGGGAGCTGAAAAATGAAAATATTGATGTCATCAATTACACCACTAATACACAGTTATTCATACAACGGGCTCTTAGTCCTGCCAAGATCAGCTCCATCAAGCTGAATGAAGAAGATAAAAAAGCTGAGGTGTATCTTAAACCAAGCGAAGTATCTCTGGCTATTGGAAAAGGCGGATTGAATATCCGGCTGGCCAGCCAGCTTACAGGTTATGAGATCGAAGTTTACCGTGAAACAGACGAAGAAGAAGAGGACGTTAGTCTGGAAGAATTTGCTGACGAAATCGAACCCTGGATCCTCGATGAACTGAAAGCCATCGGTTGTGATACCGCAAAGAGCGTACTTGAATTAT
Organism: Bacteroidota bacterium; assembly: GCA_011374625.1. Lineage (GTDB taxonomy): Bacteria > Bacteroidota > Bacteroidia > Bacteroidales > VadinHA17 > DRPN01. Next base: position 2,997 of record DRPN01000112.1, on the reverse strand, counting down.
CGGATGAAGAGCTGATTAAAAGAACCGACCTGGAAGAGGAGACGATTAAGGAAGTGAAGAAAATATTAAAAGAAGAATTTGAATAAAAAGGACATAATTGTTTTATGTTTATAGATAACTTCTATTTTTGTACATTGATTAATATGGGCTGATCGTTTATGGGAGAAGAAAAAAAAATAAGATTAAGCAAAGCTGCCAGAGAATTTAATGTAGGAATTTCTACGATTATCGAATTCCTGCATAAAAAAGGGTATGATCTGGAACTGAATCCTAATTCCAAGATATCCAATGAGATATATATGATACTGGCCAACGAATACAGCTCTGAAGCCCGGGTCAAGAAAGAGTCTGAAAAAGTAAAGCTTTACACAAGAGAGCCGAAGAAATCATCCATATCCATAAATGATGTTATAACAGAAGAAAGTGTCGAAGAGGAGAGTGAAGAAGAGGAACTGCTCATCCAGGATCATAGCGCAGAAAAAGAAGATACTTTTAAGTCTTCCGCTGAAGCCGAAGCAAAGAAAGAACCTTCTGCCAAACTAAAGATTGTTGGGAAAATTGACTTGGAGGTAAAGAAAAAGAGTAAATCTTTGGTCAAAGAAGAAGCTCCGGAAAAAGAAGAAAAGAAAAAGCCAACGGCTGAAAAGAAAAAAGAAGAAGTTAAAGCGTCAGAAAAAGCCGAAAAAGAAAAAACTCCTGAGATTTCTGCTTCAAAAAGAACAAAAAAAGAACAACCTCCGGATGTATCTGTTTCTGAAGAAGAGAAACCAAAGGAGACTGTTGCAGAAATTCCTGAATCTGTCGAAGAAAAAAGTCCGGTGGAAGACAACAATTTTTACAAATCCGACGTAGAACAACTTACAGGGCCAACGGTGGTTGGGAAGATTGATCTTCCTGTGGAGGAGCCCAAAAAGAAACCGGTTGCTTCGTCCAAAGCTCCGGTTCCAGGTAACAGGAAAAAGCGGAAACGGATACGCAAAGACAAGGAAAAAGTAAATCTTTCCGATAATAAAGTCAAAAAAGAGGATAAAAAAGGCGGGAGAAAATCCCGTTATCCCCAACACGAGGTTAATGAAGAAGATATTCAGAAACAGATTAAAGAAACCCTGGCCCGTTTGACATCCAGAACAAAATCAAAAGCTTCCAAATACCGTCGTGAAAAGCGTGCAGCCATCAGCCACAAGCAGCAGGAAGAGATCAAAAAGCTTGAAGAAGAAAAGAAAGTTTTAAAGGTTACTGAATTTGTTTCGGTAAACGAAATGGCCAATATGATGAATGTCCCTGTTACGGATGTTATTTCCACCTGTATGAACCTGGGACTTATCGTTTCCATCAACCAGCGGCTGGATGCAGAAACCATGTCACTGGTGGCAGATGAGTTTGGCTATGATGTGGAATTTGTCAGTGCCGATATTATTGATACAGTAAAAGAAATCGAAGACCAGGAGGAAGATCTGCAACCAAGGCCGCCGATTGTCACAGTCATGGGCCATGTAGACCATGGGAAAACAAAATTGCTGGACTATATACGGAATACGAATGTGGTGGCCGGTGAAGCTGGTGGTATCACCCAGCATATCGGAGCCTATGCCGTAACATTGAAAGATGACCAGAAGATTACTTTCCTAGACACACCGGGTCATGAAGCCTTCACGGCGATGCGTGCCCGAGGTGCTCAGATTACCGACATTGCGGTAATTGTCATTGCTGCTGACGACGGAATCATGCCCCAAACCGTAGAAGCTATCAACCATGCCCAAGCTGCCGGGGTGCCTATTATTTTCGCCATTAATAAGATAGACAAGCCGGATGCTAATCCTGACAAGATCAAGGAGGAACTGGCAAATATGAACCTGTTGGTGGAAGACTGGGGTGGAAAGTACCAAAGTCAGGAGATTTCCGCCAAACAGGGTCTCAATGTTGACATGTTGTTGGAAAAAATATTACTGGAGGCCGAGATGCTGGAGCTGAAAGCCAACCCTAACAAATCTGCTTCCGGAACGATCATTGAATCCTCCCTCGATAGGGGGAGAGGATATGTGGCTACAGTTCTGGTCAAGGAAGGGACCCTGAAAGTCGGAGATGTCGTTTTGGCAGGTAGCTATTATGGCCATGTGAAAGCGTTGTTCAATGAGCGGGGAAAGAAAATAAAAGAAGCCGTCCCCTCTATGCCGGCATTGATCCTGGGATTGAACGGCGCTCCCCAGGCTGGTGACAAGTTCATTGTCATGGAAAGCGATAAGGAAGCCAAGGAGATCGCATTGAAACGAAGCCAACTGCAAAGGGAACAGGGATTAAGAGCTCAGAAACATATTACGCTGGATGAAATCGGGCGCAGGATTGCTATTGGTAATTTCCAGGAACTGAATATTGTCATTAAAGGTGATGTGGACGGATCCGTGGAGGTACTCTCGGATGCCCTGACAAAATTATCCACCGAAGAGATACAGGTTAATATCATTCATAAAGCGGTGGGGCAGATCACCGAATCTGACATACTGCTGGCTGCTGCTTCCAATGCAATCGTGATCGGCTTTCAGGTAAGACCTTCTGTCAATGCCAGAAAACTGGCTGAAAAGGAAGAAATTGACATCCGCCTCTATTCTATTATTTACGATGCTATCGAGGAATTAAAAGCAGCTATGGAAGGTATGCTGATGCCGGAAATAAAAGAAGAAATCACCGGAACACTGGAGGTAAAGGATCTCTTTAAAATAACCAAAGTTGGTACTATTGCCGGATGTATTGTCACCGAAGGAAAGATCTTCCGTAAATCCAAAGTGCGTGTGATCCGAGACGGTATCGTCATATATACCGGCGAACTGGAATCTTTGAAGCGCTTCAAGGAAGATGTAAAAGAAGTTGTAAGTGGTCAGGAGTGTGGATTGAACATCAAAAACTTTAATGACATCAAAGTGGGAGATATCATTGAAGCGTTTAAAGAAACAGAAGTGAAAAAGACATTATAGGACTTTCCCTCAGAGAAAAAAGGCCTGC
>DRPN01000167.1 GCA_011374625.1 Bacteroidota bacterium | reverse complement strand
TTGGCTGTCCGGGTTTCTTGCGTTCCACTTCCCGGGGGTCGCGGGTGAGGAAACCCTGGGCTTTCAGGGCGGGTTTGTCGTCCGGATTTATTTTTACCAGTGCCCGGGCAATGGCCAGTCTGAGAGCTTCAGCCTGCCCGTTAAATCCTCCTCCGCTGAGATTGACACGGATATCGTATTTTGCTTCAGCTTCTAAAAGTGACAGGGGTTGCTTTACAACGTATTGCAACTGCGGGGTGGGAAAATATTCCTGTAATTCGCGGTTGTTGATCAGGATTTGGCCTTTTCCTTCACTGACAAAAATCCTGGCTATGGCAGATTTCCTGCGGCCTATGGTATTAACAATTTCCATGTGCACTATTTGATTTCATTCAGGTTAATTTGTTTGGGTTGCTGAGCTTCATGGGGATGTTCCGACCCGGTGTAGACATACAGATTACGGAACATGGCACGGCCCAGCCTGTTTTTGGGTAACATCCTGCGAACGGCTTCTTCCACCAGAGATTCGGGTTTGCGGGCAAAGCGTTCTTTCGGAGACGTTCTTTTTTGTCCTCCCGGGAAACCGGAATGGGTGAAATGCCGGCGGTTGAAAAATTTATTTCCGGTCAGCCTCACTTTTTCGGCATTGATCACAATCACCTGGTCACCGCAATCCACATGAGGTGTGAAGTTGGTTTTGTGCTTTCCACGAAGCATTTTTGCCACCCTTGAGGCCAGTCTTCCCAGCACCTGGTCACTGGCATCAACCACTACCCATTCTTTCTGAACTGTGGTTTTGTTTGCCGATATGGTTTTGTAGCTTAATGTATCCACTTTCCCCCCTAACTTTATAAAAAACACTCAGTTATAATTCCGATTTTCAAAATACGGACTGCAAAAATACAAAGATTTTTGATAATCCAATAATATTTGCTCTATTTTTGCCCATGCCATGCAAGGAGTAAAACATGTGAGCCGGGCGGAAATAAAAAGGTATTATTCCATTTTATACCTGGGGTCGCTTTGTGTTCTGGCTTTCAGTTTGCCTCTTTCGGAATTCGGATTGAGCCTGGCACTGATCATCCTGTTCCTGACCTGGCTGGTTCTGGGTGACCATTCGGAAATACTGGACCGTTTGCGAAAACGGAAAAGTATCTGGTGGATAGGTCTCATATACCTGATCCATCTGGCAGGAATGATCTATTCAAAGGATATGGCATACGGATGGCACGACCTGCGTATCAAGCTTCCCCTGGTAATACTTCCGCTGGTAATGGGAACTTCCGATCCTCTGGGGAGAAAAGAATTTTCCCTGGTAATCCGGTTTTTTCTTACCGGTGTATTGGCCGGTACGCTGGCAGGAACCGTAGTGCTGCTGGGCAGGGAATCGTACACATTATCGGATCCGCGCGTCCTGTCCCCGTTTGTTTCTCATATTCGTCTGGCTCTTTTTCTCAATTTATCAATATTCATCCTGTTATTTCAATTGTTTGACGTCTCGGTAAGTGAGTGGTGGAAAAAAGCCGGACTGGTGGTCTTGCTCATATGGTTCATACTATTTCTGGGAGTGCTCAGATCACTAACTGGCTGGGCCGTATTTTTGATCGGGATCGTTTTTATCGGTTGCCGGCATGTATATTTAAGCAGAAATCTTTTCCCGGGGCTTTTTATCGCTATAGCTCTTATTATGCTGGTATTGTTGGTTGTTTCATTTGCGGTTAGAAGTGTTGCCAGGTTCTATCATACGGATGAAATCCAACTTGAGGCACTGGACGAATATACCAGTCTGGGAAATCCTTATTTTCATGACCTGGCAAACAGGCAGGTGGAGAACGGGCATTATACCTGGTTGTATGTATCAGAGAAGGAACTGGAAAAAGCCTGGAATCAGGTCAGTGAAATTCCTTATGACAGTCTTGACAGAAAAGGTCAGGAAATCCGGTTTACCCTGATCAGGTACCTTACTTCAAAGGGTTTGAGAAAGGATGCCGAAGGGGTGAGCCAACTGTCTGATTTGGATATTCGTGCCGTGGAGCAGGGGTTGACCAATGTTCATTTTCTGAAAAAGTGGAACCCGTATACACGTGTATATGAGTTGATCTGGGAGATCGATTTTTATCTGAATGGGGGGAATCCCAGCGGGCATTCCGTTACACAGCGAATGGAATACTGGAAAACAGGCTGGCGGATATGGAAAGCGCATCCCCTGATCGGTGTAGGAACAGGGGATGTTCAGGGGGCCTATGAACACCAGTACCTCTATGATCAGACCTGCCTTTCCCCCGAATGGAGGTTGCGTGCACACAATCAATACCTGACGTTTCTGCTCACTTTCGGTATAGTGGGATTTCTGGGGATTATGGCGGCCATGGGGATGTTTGTTTTTCTGGAAAGGAGGAAACTGGATTATTTTTCCCTCGTGTTTATTCTGGTTGCGGGATTATCCATGGTAAATGAAGATACACTGGAAACACATACAGGAGTATGTTTTTTTTCGTTTTTTTTAAGTTTGTTTTTTATTTCCAGAAAAGAAAAATATGGCGAAATCAAAGGAAGCAATGATGCGGGAAGCCGTCAGACTGTCGGTTGAGAATGTGCAGAACCACGGAGGACCTTTCGGTGCTGTTATTGTTCGGGATGGACAGATTATTTCAACAGGTGTGAACGAAGTGATTAGCACCCATGATCCCACGGCCCATGCAGAAATTCAGGCGATCAGAAAAGCCAGCCGGGAGGTAGACTCTCCCGAACTGACCGACTGCGAAATCTATTGCAGTTGTGAGCCCTGTCCTATGTGCCTGGGGGCTATTTACTGGGCCGGGATCAGAAAAATTTACTATGCTGCTTCGAGGGAAGATGCGGAAAAGGCGGGTTTCAGAGATAATCACATTTACCGGGAAATGTCTCTCCCTCCGGAAAAAAGGAGTATTCCGGCAGAACAGATGATGCGGGAAGAAGCCGGAGAGGCTTTCAGGGCCTGGATGGACTGGGAGGAACGGATTGAATACTGAACAGGATGAAGAAAAGACTGGATCGTGAATTTTTCGAAAGGGATGTTCTGGAGGTGGCTGACGGACTGCCGGGGAAATTCCTTGTCAGAAAATACCCTGATGGCCGGATAGAAAACTTTATGATCACTGAGGTGGAAGCATACCGGGGGGAAGAAGATCTGGCCTGCCATGCCAGTAAGGGTCGTACTCACCGGAACCAGATCATGTACGAACGGGGCGGATTGTTGTATATTTACCTCATATACGGAATTCACTGGATGCTTAATATTGTGACGGGCAAGGCAGGCGAACCGCAGGCCGTGCTGATACGTGGATTGGAAGGAGTGAGCGGACCGGGAAGGCTGACACGCCGCCTGGGTATTAACAGGGCCTTTCTGGGGGAGGATTTGTGCCGGTCTGAAAGAATATGGTTGACGGAAGGAATCAATGCATTTGAAATTAAAACGGCACCCCGCATTGGAATTGACTATGCCGGTGAATACTGGAAAAACGTGCCCTGGAGGTTTTTTGTTGAAAAAACGAATGGATGAGAAGATTTTTTGTTTTCCTTGGATTGGCACTGTTCTGGCCTGTGCCCTCAAAAGCACAGTGGGATAACCGGATATTCCTGCACGAACCGACTTTTCCCGATTCCGTTGCCGGGAATCTGTTTCTTGGAGTTAACTATTTATTCTATTTCCGAAACAATGAATATTTCAATCCTTTTGCCGACGGTTATACCCTGACAGGGAACCATTTGTCCCCCATTTGGATTTATCTTCCGGGGAAAGATGTGTCCCTTCATGCGGGTTTTTTCGTGAAACAAGAGTTTGGGAAGTCGGGTTATCCGGATATTTATCCTGCGGTGGGCGTCCGGTTTAAGAAATGGGGACTGGAAACGCAGCTGGGCAGGATCAAGGGGAATCATTTTCACCGCCTGCCCCAGCCGGTATATTCTTTCGAAAGATCATTGACTGATCCTCTGGAATTCGGCATGCAGTCGATCTTGGAAAAAGAGAACCTTTTCATTGACACCTGGATTCACTGGGAGCAGATGATAGAAAGATACGATGATGAACAGGAAAAAATATGGGGCGGTTTTCACGGGGTGTGGTCACCTTTGAACACCGACCGTTCCCGGGTATACGTATCCATTCTGGTTACGTCATTTCATCATGGCGGGCAGATCGATGTTTCCGAACTGCCGGTTTATACCTTATGGAATGTTGCGACGGGAGCCGGATATACCCTGACCAGCCGGAACATTGAGCGGATAAATTCTGCGGGAGTGGAAGCCCAGTTGCATCTGAGCCGCCAGGTCGGCGATGGGGGACTCAATCCTTTTGGAAAAGGATGGGGTCTGTATCTGGAAGGCTTTGTAAATACTGTGGTGGTTGATGGTGCTTTGTCATACTGGAAAGGGGATGCTTATTATGCCGAATTTGGTGATCCTCTTTTTTCTTCCGTGAGCCGGAAGGTGAACAGGGAGGGATATACGGAGAAAAAAAGGGATCTTGTTATTTTCCGGCTCAAGAAAGATTTTCAAATACTTGAAGGGCTCTGGTTGTCGCTAAGGTTTGAACCTTTCTGGGATATCCGGTACGGGATAGATTTCAGTCACGGAGTTTATTTGCATTATACAGGTTGTTTTTCCATGCTACGTAAGTAATCGCAAGGAAGAAGACATGAGTTTCTGAGACAATTTCATCTTTTTTTTCGTTCTTTGTTCCTGAATAATTGAAAAAAATGGATCGTTACAAGTTACTCAATTCATTGACAGGTTGGTTTGTTTTCACGGTGGCGGCCGTATTGTATCTCACCACCATGGAGCCTACTGCCAGTTTCTGGGACTGCGGGGAATTCATTGGAGCCGCTTATAAGCTGCAGGTAGGTCATCCACCCGGAGCGCCCTTTTTTCTGTTGCTGGGCCGGATTTTCAGTCTGTTTGCCGGTGATCCTTCCCGGGTAGCTATGATGATCAATGCCCTGTCGGCGCTGGCCAGTGCCCTGACCATTCTGTTCCTTTTCTGGTCGATTACCCATCTGATGAAAAAAAGCCTGCTGACGAAAGGAGAAAAAGGAGAAATTACTACCGGTCACATGATTGCTGTTCTCGGATCGGGTTTGATCGGTTCGCTGGCCTACACCTTTTCAGATACTTTCTGGTTTTCTGCCGTGGAAGGTGAGGTATATGCCCTTTCATCACTTTTCACCGCCGTTGTTTTCTGGGCCATTCTGAAATGGGAAGAAAGAGCCGACGACCCATCGTCCAACAGATGGCTTTTGCTGATTGCTTATCTGATGGGGCTATCTATTGGAGTTCACCTGCTGAACCTGCTGGCCATTCCTGCCATTGCCCTGGTATACTATTTCAGGAAATACAAACCAAGCCGGAATGGGATAGTGATTGCCCTGCTGGTATCCATGGCTATTCTGGGCTTTGTGATCTACTTTTTAATTCCGGGATTTGTGAAAGTAGCTTCCTGGTTTGAATTGCTGTTTGTCAACGGACTCTCCCTTCCTTACCATTCCGGTGTGATTTTTTACCTTGTTCTTGTAGTTGTTCTGATTGCAACCGGATTGTATTATACGCATATCAAAGGAAAAATAACGGCGAATACTGTCTTGCTGGCTTTTACGGTGGTGTTGATAGGATATTCTTCCTATGCCACGATCATTATCCGGTCGTCGGCCAATCCGCCTATGGATCAGAATAATCCCCAGAATGTTTTTTCCCTTCTGAAATACCTGAACAGGGAACAATATCAGGCATCTCCACTGTTGAAGGGTCCGTATTACAATGCTCCGGTTATCGATGTCAAGGAAGGGAAGCCGACCTACGTGCAGGAGGACGGGCGGTATGTCATAGCAGCGCGTGATCCCAAGTATGTTTACGACCCCCGGTTTGTGACCATTTTCCCCAGAATGTGGTCGAGAAATGAAGACCAGCATATTCGGGATTACAAAGACTGGGGAAGGATCAAAGGAGATAGAATCGCCGTGCAGGGTTATTCCGAGGGAAACAATATGCTCGTCAAGCCTACTTTTGGAGAAAATCTGAGGTTCTTTTTCCGGTACCAGCTGGGGCATATGTATTTCAGGTACTTCATGTGGAATTTCAGCGGACGGCAAAACGATATACAGGGCCACGGGAATGTGCTTGACGGAAACTGGATTAGTGGCATTCCCTTTGTTGATAATCCCAGACTGGGACCTCAGGAGGATCTTCCGGAAACATACAGGAATAATCCTGCCCGCAACAGATATTACATGTTGCCCCTGCTGCTGGGCATTCTGGGAATGATATTCCTCTACCGGAAGAATGTAAAAGATTTCTGGGTCATCATGTTGCTCTTCCTGATGACCGGTGTGGCTATTGTGATCTATTTGAATCAGTGGCCCCATCAGCCAAGGGAAAGAGACTATGCTTACGCCGGTTCTTTCTATGCTTTTTCGATCTGGATTGGTATGAGTGTGGGATATCTGTATATACTCGGATCAAAATTTTTGAAAGAAATACCGGCTGCGGCGATGGCACTGATCCTCCCCTTGCCGGTGCCATTGCTCATGCTCTCGGAGAACTATGACGACCATAACCGGGCAAAACGGTATAGCGCGCGTGATTTTGCGGCCAATTACCTGAATTCATGCGATCAAAATGCCATATTATTTACCAATGGGGATAACGATACCTTTCCCTTGTGGTATGTTCAGGATGTGGAAGGAATCCGGACGGATGTGAGGGTGGTGAACCTGAGCTACCTTGGGGCCGACTGGTATATTTCCCAGATGAAAGACAGGGCGTATGATTCTCCTCCTGTACCTTTTTCGCTTGAAGAAAAACAATACAGGAAAGGGACACGTGATATTGTGCTGATTCAGCAGAGTGAAAGGCTTGAGGGGTTCCAGGATATCCATCAGGTATTCGATTTTATTGCCAGTGATGATCCGCGCACACAAACCCCTTCACCCTTTATGCGTGGGGAACGCTTGCATTTTTCTCCCACCGGAAAGTTGAGAATCCCGGTGGATACGGTAAAGGTGCTGCAAAACGGGACCGTTTCAACCGATGCCCGGGATGAGGTTCTACCCTGTCTTGACTGGGAAATCAACAGGAACATGTTGTACAAGAATGATCTGATGATTCTTGACCTGATGGCCACTAACCGGTGGGAACGACCAGTATATTTTGCCGTTACCGTTCCCAGAAGTTCTTACCTGGGACTTGAACCATTCTTTCAACTGGATGGTCTGGCTTACCGGGTAGTTCCCATTCAGACAGAGACAGGAGGAGCAGAACTAGGCAGGATTGAAACATCGGTGATGTACGAGAATATCATGGAAAAATTCAGATGGGGAGGAGTAACCGATCCGGATGTTTACCTTGATGAGAACAACCTCCGCATGTTGTCTAATTTCAGATACCATTTTAACCGCCTGGCGGAAGAATTAATAAAAGAGGAAAAAATGGATTCGGCACGGAGGGTTATGGAGAGAGCCCTGGAATTATTCCCAAATGAAAGAATTCCCTATGACTATTTTAGTCTGGGGACAGTTGAGAATCTCTATAAGCTGAATGACAAAGAAAGGGCCGATGCCATGCTGCGTAAGATGATGCAGATGTTTGACGAGGAAGTGAGGTACATTCTTAAGCTGGACCGGGAGAAACAGAATTCCGTGGTGGATATTTTGCAGCTGGACATGCACATTTTACAGCAACTGACATCCATTGCCACACAGTACGGGGATGAGCAGTTAAGGAAAGAAATCCTTGAAACGTTTCAACATTTCATAAACCTTTATAATATCTCACCTTGAGGGTGATAAGCCGTTCACCGGTATTGTTCAGGAAGCTTTTTCCCGGAGTGGTGTGGAACCTTCCCGGGAACCGGAAGGAAATACTGCTGACTTTTGATGACGGTCCCGTGCCTGTGGCTACCGAGTGGATACTTGACGGTCTGAGAGATTACCGGTTAAAAGGACTGTTTTTCTGCCTGGGGGAAAGGGTGAAACAACATCCGGAGTTGTTCCACCGGATCAGAAAGGAAGGGCATTGGGTAGGGAATCATACTTACAATCATCCCGACGGATGGAAAACTTCTGTGAACAGGTATATGGAGGATGTGAAGAGGGGGGGGGCCTCATCCCGGGAAATCTGTTCAGACCTCCCTATGGAAGGTTGAACCTTCGGCAGTATGCCCGGCTTAGGAAGGCATACCATATTGTAATGTGGACCCTGCTGGTGCATGATTTCCAAAAACAGGCAAGTGAAGGGGAAATATGGAGGTATTTGAAACCAAATTTATTAAACGGGGGCATATTTGTGTTCCACGATGCAGCATATAGAAATACGGAGCGGCGCAAATTGTTGGAAAAAACCTTTAAGGAAATAAAAAATACAGGAAGGTATTTTTCCGGCAACGATTTTCTATAACTTGTGTATGCATCCGGTTAAACGGAAACTGTCCTGAAGAAAATCCCCGGCGTACGAAAAATGGAAGTATTCGCTGGTATGGCAAGGGAATTGGAATACAGGAAAATTCTTCTGATAACTACATATACGTATCCTGATTTTTCGGGAAGCGGAAGGAATGCCTTTTCTTTTGCCAGATTTCTTGCAGGGAATGGATTTCGGGTTACCATTCTCAGTTTCAACAGGAATATGAAGCGCAAATGCAGAGAAACGGTGGAAGGGGTAAAAGTACGACGAATTCCCTATTTCCCCGGGAACCTGTTTAGCAAGATATTATCCTTGTTTACGATTTTACCCGGTTATTTTTTTAATGTTGTCAGGAACGATATCCTGGCGGTCTATGGAACAAGGATCCCCGCCTATGAAGCAGTCCTGTTGTTGGGCCGGTGCATGAGAAAAAGGGTGATATTCCGCCCTTTATTACCGGGAGTGGATGATCTGCATTCGCTGATGGAAAAAAAGTGGAGAATATTCTGGCCGGTGTGTCGGTTTGTATTCAGGGGGATTGATGTGTATTTTTCTATCAACAAACAATTTACAGAAGCGTACCATGGATATTTCCCGAATTCAGATAAATGTGTGGAGGGTGTGCAGGGGGTGGATACAGACCGTTACAAACCGGCAGATCCGGATGAGAAGAAGCTGCTGCGGCAGCAACTGAGCATTCCCCGGGATATTCTTGTGCTGGTTTCAGCAGGCTTTGTGATTCCTCGTAAGGGATACCGGGAAATGATTATGGCACTGAGCAAAGTGAAAATACCATTCCTGTATATGGTACTGGGGGAATACCGTTTCGGTGAAGACCATTTTTTACGGAATAACCGAGACTGGGCTCAGGATACGGTGGAAATGGGTAATACCATACTGGGAGAACGTATCCGGTTTGTGGGAGAAACGGAACGGGTTGCCGAATACCTGAGAGCTTCCCACCTGTTCATACATTCTGCCGGAAAGGAAGGATTTCCCAATGCCTTGCTGGAAGCCATGTCGTGCGGAATCTGTTCCCTTGTAAGAAGATTTCCTGGCATGGACGAATCATTCTGCCGGCATGACCAGAATATGATCATTTATAAAGAGCCAAGCCAGTTGCCGGGATTAGTGGAAAAATACGGAAGCCATCCACAGGAAATGGAAAGAATCGGAAGAAATGCTGCAGAAATTATCCGAAAACGGGGGAGTTTTCATTGGGTGCTGGAAAATGTTACATTATGATAAAACCTATGTATGCATAAACACAGGAACAATAAGGTTTTGTATCTGATACAGTTACCGCCTCCATTTCACGGAGTGAGCCTGACAAATCAGTTTGTTTATACCAGTGAGATTATCAATCAGAGTCTGTCAAAACGTCTGGTGCGGTTGAATTTTTCCAGTTCGATCGAGGGACTTCGACGGGTGAATTTCCATAAATTTATCAGCTTTGTTTCGGTAAAGGCAAGATTGTTTTATCAGTTACTTTTCCGTAGACCTGATTTTGTATATTTTTCGTTTATGCCGTTAGGAACCGGGCTGGTACGTGACAGTGTCTATCTGTTCCTCATCAAAATGTTCAGGGTGCGGGTATTGCTGCATCTTGATAACCGGGGTATCAGGGAGAGGAGCAAAAGACCCTTTATGAAAACCTGGTACCGGATGGTTTTTAGAAATACCTGTGTGATACATGTTACGCAGGATCTGCTTGACAGGGAGATTACAGGATTGAATATAAAGAAACTGGCAGGAGCCTTTGTGGTACCAAATACGGCTGAAACATTTGAAATAACTGAGGTAAAACGTCAGGCCAATACATACCGGCTGCTTTTTCTTTCAAATCTTTTCCCCGAAAAAGGTCTGTTGGTTTTACTGGAAGCAATGAAAATGTGCATTAAAAACATTCCGGAGGCTGAATTACACATATACGGAGCGGGTCGTGGGGGAAAGGAGGACAGGATTTACTGGGAGTTCATTGCTGAGAACGGAATGGAAAAACAGGTTGTAATGCACGGACCCGTTACCGGAAATGAAAAAGTGAAAGTTTATACTTCTCATGATCTATTCGTGTTTCCTTCGTATTTTGACGAAGAATGCTTTCCCCTGGTACTCCTGGAAGCAATGCAGGCGGGGTTGGCCATTGTTACCACAGGTATTGGGGGGATTCCTGAAATGGTGGAGCATGAGAAAGAAGCCCTGATTGTGAATCCCGGCGATCCCTGGGAGCTGGCAGAGGCCATTATTTACCTTTACAGGCATCCTACCCTGGCTCGGCAACTGGGTCAACTTGCCCGGGAAAGATTCTTCAGGGAATTTTCCATGAAACATTTTGAACGAAGAATGAGAAAGGCTTTTACTATGATAAATAACATATAGTGCCTGATGGAGCAATTACCACAAATCATATTGCTTGCATATATGAACAGGTCGGGATCTACTTTTCTGGCCCAGCAATTGAGCACTTCAGAAAACATTCTGGTATGCCTGGAAGCCGAAGTGCTGGTTTCCGAATTTCTGGAAGACCCCGGCAGAAAGTTCTGTTTCGCCAGCCGGATTGGACATCTGAAACAAATATGGACCACCGATTATAAATTAAAGGAATGGGCAAAAGCAAATCCCAACCCTGACTGGGAGAGATTGAAAGCGGCTTCGAACAACCTGGAAGCCTTTTGCTTGCTTCTGGCTTTTTACCGGGATCAGGTAAAACCTGGTGCAACGCATGTGTTTTTCAAGGCGGAGCGGTTGATATACCTTTTTGGTAAAATCGGTAAAGCAGCCCGTAAAGGAATGATATTTCATCCACTGGTTTTGATCAGGGATGTTCGTGCTATTTATGAGTCGCAAATAAGAACTCCCATGTTACCTCGAAATGAGCCGATGAGCAGAGACCCAGTTAAAACTGCTCTCGATTGGAACCGGTTTGTCAGAGAATCGTCGAAACTGGCATCCCGGGGTTCGGTGGAAATTATTTTTTATGAATTATTCTTACGCGATCTGCAGGTTATTTTACATCGGTTGAAGAAAAGACTGGGCATTGCCGGCTTGTGGGATAAGAACGGCCAGGGTGATGTATATGAAAGATTGTCTGTTGAAATGAAAAAAATTCACAGGAGTATACAGGGGAAGTCCGACTGCCAAAAGATTGATCAATGGAAAAGTCTGTTGAAGCCGGAAGAAATTACTGTTATTGAATGTCTGTCAGACAGATGGCTCAAGCGGTCGGGGTATGTATTGATAGGGCCGGGGAAAAAGAATATCTGGCAAAAAAGGACACTATCTCTGAAGTGGATGGCTTATCATTTGAAAAGATGGAAAGATAAAATAGTATTTCACCTGGGTAATTCCTGAAAATAAATGGAAGACAGTTAACAATGAATTACCTTATCTACAGGATATTAAGAAAGACACGATTCATACTGGCCTATCTGCATTCCTTTGTCATGGGCTGGATGAAACGGGGACAATTTTCTCATATTGAAAATTTTTGCATGTTCATTGGGTATCCACGCAGCGGGCACAGCCTGATTGCCGCCTTGCTGGACGCCCATCCGGAAGTGGTCATGGGTATGGAATGGGGGGTTTTCCCCCATCTGAAAATGGGGTACAGGGAAAATCAGATTTTTTATTCACTTGTTCGTAACAGCCGCCTGTTCCGGGAAAAGGAGGACAATACATGGACCGGTTATTCTTACAAAGTGGCAGGGCATTGGCAGGGGCGTTATCAACAGATCCGTGTGATAGGTGATAAACTGGGAGGCAGGACATCTCTTCTGATACAGGAAGATCCATCAGTGATCGAACGACTGAAAAAATCATTGGGATATCCAGTAAAGTGGATCCATGTCATCAGGAATCCATTTGATATCATAACCACCATGACCCGAAGAAGACTTGAAAAACAAAATGCCTGGACCAAAAACGCAGATCCGGAAGAACTGATCCCTTCCATTTCTGCCTATTTCAAACGGGTCGATGCGGTGATTTGTTTCAGGCAAAATAATCATCCTGATATTATTGATGTATACCATGAAGATTTTATTGCCTGTCCGGAAAAAGAATTACAGAGATTGATCGAATTTCTTGGGCTGGAGGCTTCATCTGACTACCTGGCATCCTGTGCCTCCATTGTTTATGAAAAACCACACCCGAGTCGCCAGCTGATCCGGTGGCCTCCTGAATTGATCCACCAGGTTGAGGAGAAGTTGGAACAATATGAATTTCTAAAAAGATATCATTTTCATTCCTGAATATGGATCCCTGTCCGATTGATCCGGAAACAGTTACTGTCATGCCATGGCTCGGGGCGGAACCGCGAATCATATTTTGAATTGATGAGATGGAAATGCAGAAACTCTTCGCCTGTTTTTACGTCAAGCAATTTTCCGTTTTCCCAGGTAATTTCCCATTCGGGAATATGCCTTTTCCTGTACCATAGATCCGACCTTACCATATCTTTTCTGTACAGAGAGATTTTACCCTGGCGCGCCAAATTTTTAGAAATCTGATCCAGATCACTGTTTTTACGGGCAGAGAGTAGTGCCTTTTTGAACCTGATTTTACTGATGGGTCTTTCCAGTACCCGTGAACACGTATACCTGAAATAAGACTCTTCAGGATGTTTCAGCCTTTTTCCCACCAGACGGGATTTTTCATCAAATCCATAATGGTGGTGAGTATCAGAAAAAACCTTTAAATAATGAGGATATATTTTATACAATGAACAGATTTCTGGTGTATTTTTAAACAGGGCAAAATGACCGGCGAGGTAGTGTTTTCTTACTCCGATAACGTCTTTTCCCCGTTTCATATGGGGTTCAATGAACGGGAATATATTTCCGTATACTAGATCAAGGTCCGAATATCCCCAGTAATCATAACCCCTGAAACATTCCTGAAAAATCTCACCAAAAGCCGGCCGGTAATCACATATTTTATAGGGATTAAATAAAGAAATACTCAGGTTGAAATGACTTGAAAGTTTTTCTTCGAATGCCTTTAGGCTCATTTGTTGGATGACCACATTGGGTGGGGGATCCTGGGGCGCGGTCTGGTCTGTTAAGATTATCCAGTCAATGTGTGGATTCCACCTGCATGTTTGTAAAAAATACAGGATCCAGGATAGCCACGGACCAAAGTGCGCAATCAGGATTCGTAGTTTCATAATGAACCGGGTCTTATTCCTTCTGGTGAGATTATAAATTCATCAGTAAGGTTTCCAGGTTTATGTATTTTGAAATTCTGATTTTGCTTCGATAGCATAAAATGAAAATATAACAGATCCCTTTTTTCTCCCGTGTTTTCGGAAAACAGATTGCCTTTTTCCCATTTGATTTTCCAGTTAGTAATTCCTTGTTTTTTGTACATATTATCACATTCAAAACGGGTTTTATAGCTGATCTTGATATCTTTCTTTGCGTGATGCAGGCGCAGGATCGTATTGAAATCCCCAGGGATATGGTTACGGTTTGTCCTGAAGGGATTAATCAACTGTTTACTTATTATTTTCAGGGGGTAGATCCATTTTGATCTGGTTAGTCTGGATAGTTTTTGATCCCTTTGTTGTATGAATTTTTTATCCTTCTCAATGGTTTCTGATGATGTCCTGACAGGGAATTTCAGCAGTTGTTCATCAAAACCCAGGTAATCCGGGTGGGCAAAAGCCTGTTTATATCTTCCTCCCAGCATGAAAAGCCGGCTTATCTCCGGGGTATTCCTGAGAAGACAAAAATGTGCCGGTATAAAGCCGGTATGAGTTGAGATCACATCAGCCGAATCCATTTCAGACCCGGAGAGCAAACGGCAGAAATTGCCATATACCAGGTCCATGTCACCATATCCCCAGAAAGCATATTCCTGAAGATATTCTGAAAAAATATATCCATAGGCCGGCTTCAGATCGCATATTTTATAGGGATGATTTAAACAAATCCGGCAATTCAGTTTTTTTTCCGCCATTCTTACCCATTCCGCTATTTTCATAGGGATGTGCCTTACATTATCGGGTATATTTGCTGGTGACGGTTGATCCGAAATAAGAATCCAATGTACCGAAGGATTCGCCCTGCAGGAAAGAAGAAAATATTCTGTCCAGGGGGACCAGGGGCCGAACCAGGGGATGACTATTCCGATGGAAGGAAAGGGGTCAGGCATGAAATCCTTTGTTTGTCAGGGTGAAACGATTCAGTTTGTTACAGTTCGGAAGGGGAATGTCCCCAATCTCCGCTTTTGTTTTTCTAAAATGAAAGGCCAGCATTTCTTTTCCCGTTATCTTTTCCGTCAGACGGCCGTGGTCCCATACCATTACCCATTTTTTTAATCCTGTTCGTTCGAAATATATATCAGACGCCAGGAGGTTGGTGAATAATGCTGTATTTTTTTGTATTCTTTCTACAGCATGTGCAATATCTGTCATATCGTACATACCGTATTTCCCTGCCTGTCGTTTTTTAATTTTCCAGTGATACTGGTAAAGAATTTCTTTTATTCCAGGCCGGAAATAGTTGTCTGATGATATGATTCCCGGAATGGAAAAAGGGAAGAAAAGAATATCGGTCCATTTCTTTCCGGCGGGATGTCCTGTCAGATTTTCGTCAAAGCCCTGACAGGAAGGTTCTTTGATAATTTTTTCCCACGTCGGCACCTGACGGAAAATCCGGTTGATCTCGGGGGTATTCCGGTAGAAGGCAAGGGGGCCGGATAAAAAGCCCGAATAGGTGCTTATGATCTGATACCGGTCAAACCACTCTGGTTTCAGGAATTGATCCATGCGCCCCAGGATGATATCATTATCGCAATAGCCCCACCATGCATAGGATTGGAGGTGCTCTTCAAATAGGAGACCGAACAATGGTTTCAGATCGCAAACCTTATAAGGGTTTGACAGGCTGACAGCAATTCCCGTTTTTTCATTGATTAATGCTTCCAGTTTCTTCCGGGTCAGCACACTGGTGCTGATATTTTTACGAAAGGTTGAAGGAACAGGGTGTTCAGCAAAGATCAGCCAGTGGTACAGGGGGTTCGCGGCAGCCGAAATCAGAAACAGTTGAAACCATGGGGGCAAAGGCCCCAGGTGGACATGTATCAAACAGGCTTTTTTTCTCAATTTTACGATGTTACAGCAAGAAAGACTTTGATTTTTAAATAATTTTGTAAATTTGGGTATTTGAGAATGCACGTATATGATTCTATATTCATCTTCAAAAGGGTGCTTACCTTTACAAGACATCCAATTTGATTTTCAAAAATACATCAATTTACCCATCCTATGAAAAAATATACCGGTATGAGAACTTTTTTACTGGTTCTAGGATTATTTCTTTGTTTCAGTCTGCATCTGTCAGGGCAAAAATGGTCCTGGGCTGAACAATTTACTGCTTCCGGCGATGTCAGTACCGTACATGTGCAGGCAGATGCCAACAATCATGTTTATATGGCAGGCACCTGGGGGGGAGGTGGCCCTCTTACAGTTCAAGCCCAGAATCTCAATTCTTATGGAAGTCAGGATGCCTTTCTGGCCAAATTCGATGATAATGGAGATATTTTGTGGATCATCGGATGTGGCGGCGCGGATGACGATGAGATTGGAGGTTTCAGGATTCACAATAGCGGCCATATTTACGTGGTAGGTGCATTCAAAGGGGTTTCCGTTACCATTGAGTCAACAAATCCGGCTGAGAATGTGGTGTTGACCAACTCCACTTCCGGCAAATGGGAACCTTTTGTGGCAAAATACCGACCCGACGGCACCTTAGTGTGGGCGAAAAGGCTGTTTTGGGGGAATAACAATGACCGTTTGCAGGATATTGATTTCAAGGATGATTTGATGATTATTATTGGGAATTACAAATCCGATCCTTTTTACTATGATGACGGGGGGGCAGGGGGTACTCTTTCCTTTACCGGGGACAAAAACCTGTTTATCGCAAAATATGATACTTCCGCGACTTTCCAGGCTATCAGCCGTTTTATTCCTACTATCAAGCAATCTGCATTCAAGAGGGTTCATCCCTGTCTGTTCGGAGGGTATTATATTACCGGAGATATCCTGGGAGAGCTGCAAGACGATGGAGAGACAACCCTGTTTTCAACTTCCACAGGAGATGTTGATTATATGGACATCATGCTGATGAGGGTAGATGACAACCTGGATTATCTGTGGGGTAGAACAGCAGGTGGTTCGGCTTATGATCACGTTAACTCGTCTACCGTAAGCAAATACGGGAACTTGTATGTTTCGGGTAAAACAGAATCGAACCCTGTTGTATTTGACAGCACGGCTACTTTAAGTGCTGAGCCATTGCCTTCACTGGGAAGTACTGATTTCTACATTTGTAAATACAGTGCATCAGGTATACTGCAATGGGTCAGAAGGGAAGGAACACCTTATGCCGACAATGCCTATGGCCTGGCCATTTTCCAGGAAATGGTCCAGTTTGCCGGTATGTACGCAGACGAACTGGTCATTAATCAGGACACCCTTCGAAGCAGCGGGCCCACGGATGTGAACACAGGATTTGCCATTTTCGACCGGAACGGTAATCCGGTTGGAGGACAGGGTATTGGGGGAACTGAACATGATGAAGGGCAGGGTGTAGCTTATGATCGGAATGGGCAAACGCTCATCATTGGACGCTCCCGTTCCAATCCTCTTGAAATCGGGGAGTTTTCTCTTTCAAATCCAAACCCAACCATGTATATGGGGTTTGTGGCCCATTATGAATATGCCTTTTCTGTGGCTGTTTCGCACAAACAGGATGTTACCTGCAACGGGGGTTCTGATGGCGAAATCATTGTTACTCCTTACTTTGGTGTTTATCCTTTTACCTACCAGTGGAGTCATGACGCCATGCTGAACGATTCCATTGCTTCTGGACTGGCAGCCGGAGATTATACGGTTACTGTTAAGGATGCACGGGATTCGACAGAAGTGGTCAATATAGAAATTTTGGAACCGGAGCCTGTCAATATCGCATATACCATTACCGATGTTAGCTGTTATGGAGGCAGCGACGGGGCTATTGATGTCACGGTAAGCGGAGGGGTACCTCCTTATACCTATGCTTGGACAGGAGAGGGTGTAAGTGCCGAAGCCGAAGATCAAACCGGACTCACCGCAGGGGATTATTCCCTGACAGTTACTGATGATCAGGGTTGTACCGGAATAGAGAATTTTACCATCAATGAACCATTGCCCATTACATTTGACGGAACCACCAAAACCGATATTGTTCTGCCAGCTGGGTGCAATGGAGCCATAGATCTGCAGGTGAACGGAGGTACACCCGATTATGTATACGACTGGACTGGTCCCTCGGGTTTTACCTTGACCGATGAAGATCTGACCAATCTGTGTGATGCAGGTAATTATTCTGTAACGGTAACCGATGCAAATGGCTGTACCGGAGATACCACCATCACTATCGATGACGGGTATCTCTTTTTTGCATACATATGTGAGCAGAACGATGTCGCGTGTTATGGAGGCAATGACGGATATGCAAGGGTTTGTACGGAAAATGCCGTGGGGAATCTTACCTATGAATGGATTACTGTTCCCGGCGGACTGGTGGTAAGTACCACGCATGAATTGCTGGATGCTCCGGCTGGCACCTATTCGGTTACCGTTACCGATGACGGAACACCTCCCGGTTCTCCATCCACAGTTCAGGTTACCATTGATGAACCTTCCAGCCTGCCTTTAATAACCTACAATAAAACAGATGTTACCTGTTACGGTGCCTGTAACGGGGGAATTGATCTGACTATGGTTTCTGGAGGAACTCCTCCATACACTTATGCATGGGTTGGACCTTCCGGATTTACCTCTACCAGCAAGGATGTGGCCGGTCTGTGCCCAGGGAACTATTCTGTTACCGTGACCGATGCCAACGGCTGTACTGCCGAAGTGACCAACATCCCTATCGACCAACCTCAGGTAATTTCCTGCAATCTTACTTCAACCGTTAATAACCCCTGTTATGGAGACCTTGATGGTGAACTCACCGTCGCTGTTTCAGGAGGAACTGGGTTGCTAAGTGTACAGTGGGATGATCCGGCTTCGCAAACCACCCTTACTGCCCGTTTCCTGGAAGCGGGGAATTACCGGGTAACCGTAACCGATGAGAACGGCTGTTCACGGCAATTTGGTCCCTATACGATAACGGAGCCGCCAGCCATTCAATACACTTCTGTTCTGGATCATGTGGATTGCTTTGGTGATTGTAACGGAAGCATTGTCATGACCGTTTCCGGAGGAACCACTCCATTTAACTATGAATGGTATGACGGGGGAGGCAGTTTGGCAGGTACCAGCAAGAACCTTACCGGAGCATGCGCTGGCGATTATACCCTGGTTATTACCGATGCCAATAACTGCATTGAAACTTATGACGGGACCATTACAGAACCGGCCGAACTGGTATTTATATCGGAGGACTTTGCCGATCCTGTATGTGCCGGTGAATGTACCGGGACCATTACCCTGTCGGCCGGAGGAGGGACTCTTCCCTATGAGTATTCCGTTGATGACGGAGCTACCTGGCAAACCTCCGGTGAATTTACTGAATTGTGTTCAGGAAATTACCCGGTGAAAGTTAAAGACGCAAACGGATGCGAAACCAGCGGAAGTATACTGTCGCTGACTGATCCTCTGGGGATTACCATCAGCACTGTAAATGTAACCGATATTTCCTGTCATGGTGAGGCGGATGGTGCCATCAGCATTACCGCTTCCGGACGGGATCCTCTGGAATATTCCATTGATGGGGGAAGCACATGGGTGCTGACGAATGAGTTCAGTGACCTGACATCGGGTGACTACGATGTGATGGTACGAGATGTGATCGGTTGTGAGGAAGACGGAGGGACCCACACCGTTTCCGAGCCGGCCGAACTGGTTCTGGGAGACCCTGTCGTTGACGGGAATACCATTACCATTACGGCCACAGGCGGAACCGAGCCTTACACCTTTATTCTGAAAACCGGTCCAGAAACCCTGGCTTCAAACAATACGGGTGTATTCGCGGGACTTGCTTCAGGAACCTACCAGGTAGAAGTTAACGATATAAACGGATGCGGACCGGTATTGAGTGAAGATATCCTCGTTGAGGAATTTGAGGTGTTTGACGCCATTACACCCAACGGTGACGGTTCGAACGATACCTGGGTCATTCATGGATTATGGGAATATCCTGAAGTAGTGGTGAAGATCTTTAATGCATGGGGTAATCTTGTCTATGAATCCGAGCCGGGTTATCCCGAGCCATGGGACGGCCGTTCAAACGGCAAGGAATTGCCATCGGGAACGTATTTTTATATTATCGATCTTTACGGAGATGGCAATGAAATTCTTAAAGGAACGGTAAGTATTATCAAGTAAATGAACCGCAGCATGAGAAAATTACTGCTTATTGTTATTATCGGGCTGTTTGCAATGAGTGGCAAAGCACAGCAATTGATACAGAACAGTCAGTACATGCTTCATTTGTACGATCTTAATCCGGCTGTTGCCGGAAGCCGGGAAGGATTTCCTCTGGCATTCTCGTTCCGGAAATTGTGGGCGGGATTTGACGGTTCTCCCTCCATTCAGAATCTTTCGGCTCATCTGGAAGTTGCCGATCACATGGGAGTGGGGGCCAAGGTGTTCAATTATACTGCAGGGCCGTTGCGTCGTACGGGTTTTGAGGCTACTTATGCCTATCATCTGCCTCTGAATGATGGAGACCAGAAACTGGCTTTTGGCTTGTCGGGCTTAATTTATCAGTATTTTCTTGATGTAGGTTCACTGAATCTGGAAGATCCCAATGATCTTGTGCTGGCTGAAGCAACTGATAAGATGGTTGTTCCGGATATATCGTTTGGCACCTATTTTTACGGTCCAAATTATTATGTGGGATTGGCCATACCACAGTTGTTCGAAAGGAGAGTAGATCTCCAGACAGACCGGTTACTGGAACAACGACAGGTGCGGCATTATTATCTTCACGGAGGATATCGTTTTGAAACCGGAGGTGAATTTGCTGTGGAACCGTCTCTGCTGATGAAATTTATCGAAACAGGGAAGTTCCAGGCAGATATCAATGTACGTGCCGTGTATCGGGAAATGGTTTCCCTTGGATTATCGTACCGGACAGGTGATGCCATCGCGATCATGGCCGGTTATAACCACGGACCTTTTATATTGGGGTATTGCTACGATGTGTCTTTATCGGATATACGTAACGTGAGCAGCGGCTCCCATGAAATCATGCTGATATATCAATTTGGCAACTTTCTGCGGGGAGCTTAATGTGAATAAAATTTTCATACTATATAAGACTTCTATTCCGGAAGCCTTATATTTTTTTATAAGTTTACGCCTTACTGAAAAATACCAGCTGGTTCATGAAGGTACTTATTCTTGGAGCAGGCGGTCGCGAACATGCTCTTGCCTGGAAAATAGCGCAAAGCCAGATACTGAATGAATTGTATATTGCTCCCGGGAATGGAGGTACGGCTTCCATAGGAGATAATATTCCGGTTTCACCTGATGATTTCGAAAGAATTAAACAGCTTGTATTGGAAAAGGGTATTGATATGGTGGTGGTTGGACCGGAAGCCCCCCTGGTAGCAGGGATTTATGATTATTTCAGATCGGATAAGAAGCTGAAGGATGTATATCTGATCGGTCCTTCAAGGGCGGGTGCCATGCTGGAAGGAAGCAAGCATTTTGCCAAGGAATTTATGGAAAGGTATGGAATACCTACTGCTTTTTCTTTCAGTGTGGATGCAGAACATGTGGAAGATGGCCTTTCTTTTTTAAAACGAATGGAACCGCCCTATGTGCTAAAAGCTGACGGATTGGCTGCAGGGAAGGGGGTTTTGATTGTGGATACACTGAATCAGGCGGAAAAGGAACTACGTGAAATGCTCAGGGGCAAGTTTGGGGATGCCAGTAAAACGGTGGTGATTGAGCAATACATGAAAGGGATCGAAGCTTCGGTTTTTGTTTTAACGGATGGAGAATCTTATATGATCCTGCCCGACGCCAAGGATTACAAGCGAGCGGGAGAAGGAGATACGGGTCTGAATACCGGAGGCATGGGGGCGATCTCTCCCGTTCCCTTTATTGACAACGCCTTTTTAAAGAAGGTGGAAAAAAGAATTGTGAACCCAACCATCACCGGATTACGTAAAGAGCACATACCGTACACCGGTTTTTTATATGTCGGCCTGATGAACAGGGAGGGGGATCCTTATGTGGTTGAATTCAATGTAAGAATGGGGGACCCTGAGGCACAGGCGGTAATCCCAAGAATTAAGAATGATCTGCTGGAACTGCTTGTAGCAGCGGGAGAGGGTAGATTGAAAGAACATAAAATTCGGATTACTCCGGAAACAGCCAGTACTGTGGTTCTGGCCTCAGGCGGATATCCCGGTAATTATCAAAAAGGAAAGATCATCAGAGGTCTCGAGAAAACCACGGATTGTTTGATTTTTCATGCCGGCACACATGGTGAGGGGAAAGAACTGTATACCTCCGGTGGCCGGGTACTTGCTGTTACTGCACTGGCAGAAAATATGGAATCATCTCTTGAATTGTGCTACCGGGATATTGAAAAAATACATTTTGAGAAGAAATATTTCCGAAAAGACATTGGATTCGATCTGAAAGGGTGTCATTCATAATTTTCAATGATGGTCAGGTTATTAAGTAGTTCCCGGCCGGGGGTCATATTTTTTATTGTTCTGGTTGCCCTGTTGATCTGGTTGCCCGGATTTTTTTGTCAGGCTGAAAGGATCGGATGGGTTCCTGTTGCCGGACCTCTGTCAGTCTGGGTGTCAGCCGATTGGGCGAATCAGGTTCCCGGGAAACTGATAATGATTATCCTGACTGTTACCTTTGCTTTCCTGGCTGTGCATCTGAATACGCGTTTTAATTTTATTCCTGAGCGAACTTTTTTTCCTGCTTTTTTTATCGTCACACTTTCTGCTGCTCTTCCCGGAACTCAGATATTCCACCCGGTAATCTTAGCCGGTTTTTTTCTTTTTTTTGCCCTGAAACTTCTGTTTCAGACATACCGGTACAATGGGACCAGTTTTCATTTTTTCCAGGCAGCCCTTTTGATCGGTTTGGGCAGCCTGTTTTATCCACCCCTGATCGTATTTTTTCCGCTTATCTATATTGCCCAGTATCTCCTGAGAACATTCAACTGGAGGGAGTGGTTTACACCCCTGATAGGAATGATTCTACCGTTTTATTTTTATGTTGGAATAAATTTCATTGCGACAGGAGTATGGGAACCCCTGCCGGGAAGGTTTGTTACAGGTATTACGCAAGTGATTGAATGGCAAGATTTCACTACGGCCCATTTTGTTTTTTTTGGATATCTTGCTCTTTTGATCCTGGTGAGCTCCTTTCGCATGATTGCAAGGTTTACCACAAGAAAGGTGAGTTCAAGGTTGTATCTGATCATTATTTTCTGGACTTTCGTGATTTCCCTGGCCGGTTATTTTCTGATCCCTGCAGCTTCAGTCGAAATGCTGGCGATTGTTGCTCTTCCCGTTTCCTACCTTTTTTCATCCTATTTCCTCATCAGGCAACCGGTATGGAAGTGTGAGACATTATTATGGGGTTATTTGCTGGCGCTGGGATATTTGCAAATATCGGCCTATGTATTGTAAAAAATCCGGCAGATGAGTCTTCCCGGATTGTATTTTCCTGACAGGAAGATGTTTTAATCTCTGATATAACTCATAATGGCAATTGCCTCACCCGCTTTCCCTTCTTTGAAGGATATCAGAACATGATATCTTCCGGTTTTCTGGCATTGAAAATCGATGGAGGAATAGACCTTTCCGGAAACATGGTTTGTAACCAGCATGCGCCGGTCATCCCATAATTGCAGTATGGCTTCTCCTTCAAGCTGATCGGAAGAACAGATCGTAAATCGGTATGCAATGTTTTTTGAAAGGATGACAGAATATTTTGAAACGGGAATATTCTGGTCATTTCTGGCAGTCGGGAACTTAACCACAAAATCCTTCAAATACACTGCATCTTCACCTGCCTGTTGCCGGCAGGACTGAAACAGGTCATTCTGATCAGTCTGTCCGATGACTGTCAGAGGGAGAAGAAGGAATGATATGAACATTAGAACGGGTTTCATGTTAAATCCCGATTAATTGGTTTCTGAGGTCTTCAATTTTCAGGGTAATCTCTTGCAATAAAGTATCCGGCATTTCTACATGACTGGTTTCGTTTTGAATAAAAATCAACTTTCCTTCTTTTTCAATCATTTCGGGTTCTCCCACTTCATAGGTAATGGTTACCTTATCAAAAGAGTTTTTTACATTTTCCAGATCAGAAACGAGCTTTTCAAATTTTGGATCTTCCCGGTACCGTCCCAGCAAGGCCAAAAGATCAGGAATGACAATTTTCTGCTCGCCAATCCGGTTATACAGATCAGGATGGGGAGATGTTTTGGCCACCTGGGTAGCGAGGTGCATGCCCTCAATCCAGAGACCTCCCATAATCAGTGAGCTGAGATGACCGCGTTTGTTTTCCCTGAGATACTGGTCCATCTGGTTAAAGCTTCTGACAGACAAAAACATGAGTGAATCAAGATTTTCACTGTTGGTAGCCAGTCGTTTCAATGTGGTGAAATCGAAAAACTGTCCAACTTTCAGATCGTCGGCCAGAGATTTTACGGCAGAAAGGTAATCCAATACAGTATTATTAATATTGTACATATTCAGATAGCCCAGGTCGGCACCAAAAACTCCCAGAGCAACAGCTTTCTTAAAAGTAGTGTTGTAGTCATCCAGATAATCAGTTGAAGCCAGGTAGGTATTTGAGAAGGGAGCGTTGATTTTGTTTAATAATCCGGCTATTTCAACAGGGGAAGCCAGGTTTTCGATGATGTCTTCCATGGCTTCCTGATGGATACCGAAAGAGTCTGCTACGGCAAATGTATCGGTAAAATAGAATTCATCATCCACACCGGTTGAACTTCTGTTCCTGCAGGAAAACAGCAAGCATACCATTATTATTCCATAAAGCCAGCTATGTGACATTTCAGGCGGTTTAGTTTTTTTGGCAATCAACAAATTAATGAAATATTTTGATTTTGCCCAAAGATACCAGCGGATTAAATTTTTTTGTTCCGATAGATTCAAAGAACTGAATCGTTTTTTTCAGGCTCTGAAAATACAGGGTTATAAAACAAATCAGGCTCATTATCCATATGATCCCCATATTAAAGTGGAAAGTATTACGGTATTTCCCCATAAAGAATTTTCTGGGAGCATAGAAATGCGACCGGAAATCCAGGTAACCTGAAGGTTCAGGGTCAAAAAAGACTGGTTCATACTGCCTGACCAGCCGGTTTTTGTATACCAGGACAGGATGGCGTTCATATACATTTCGTACGATATCCGCTACACTTTCATTGTGATAGTTCTTACGCAACTTACGAAAAAGATCCGGATCCTGCCGGTCGTAATATTCCATGAGTTTTTCCTTGCGGGAACTTGCCTGCTGGCTCATGTCGGCATAATATTCCTTCAGATCGTTCAGGTATTCTCTGGTCTGGATGGCCGTTTCTATATGGAAGGAATCGGGGTGTAACTGTCCAGGAGAGGCAAAAGGGATATCAGGAATTTTTTCAAGTTCCGATTCGATTTCATTTTTGAGTAACAATAAATACCGGGTGTATTCTTCTCGCGATTCCGGTTGATTCATTGTTGTTATCGTTTTATTGAGTATTTGCTGTAAAAAGGGGATATATTCCACGGTTTTGAAGTATGTATTGCTTTCATCCTTTTCCACATCGTACAGCAGACGCTCATACTTATTACTGGTAAACTGGTGAACCATGAGGGCCTCATAGCTCCATTTCGTTGCCATCAATTCTGCGATTACAGGGACCTTCCCGACACCGGATATATTCCTGTTCAGTTTGTCGAAACTGAACATGGCACCGCTGAGCACCATCATGGGAATAATCAGTAGCGGAATAATAATGTAAATGGTGATAGCCGAATTAAAAGAAGCGGAAATATTTAAACCCAGCATATTGGCAAAGGCTGCTGTGGTAAAAAAGGCCATCCAGTATTCAAAATACATATCGCAAATGCCGAGTATACTGTTCCCGATAAGTACAAACACAAGGGCCTGAAAGGCTGAAAGACTGAATAGCAGTACAATTTTGCTCATCAGGTAACTGAAACGGCTGAGATTTAGAAAGGATTCACGTTTCAGCAGTTTCCTGTCCCGGAAAATTTCTTCCGCGCTGAGTGTAAGTCCGAGAAACAGAGCAACAATCAGGCTCATGAAAATATAAATGGGAATATTCTCATTTTCCCGGAAAATATATTCCTGGGAATTCGGATCGGCAATATAGCGGGTGATATAAGAAAGAATAAGGGCCAGCACCGGAGCTTCCAGCAGGGTGAGGACGACATACTGCCGATTAGCAATTTTCGATTTCAGATCACGGATCAGATAAATGACAAATTGTTTTAGTCTTCCGGGCAGGCTGGTACGTGAGGCGGGAATTTTCACTACTTCTTTGACAGGCTGGGGGCTGTGATGTTCTTTGAAACGTTTTTCCCATTTTTCCGGGGTTACTTTTCGTTTACCTGTATATCGCCCAAACTCATCCACCACCTGTGATTCCATAATGGTGAATATCAGCTCGGGATTCACGTTTCCGCATACAGGACACTCACCAATATCCCTGTTAATCTGAGCATCCTGCGTTTTAAAATATATTACCGCCTCGACAGGATTGCCGTAATATGCCATATAACCACCTTGGTCCAGAACCAGAATATTGTCGAACATTTTGAACAATTCAGAGGAAGGCTGATGGATCACTACGAATATTAGTTTCCCCTTCAGGGAAAGCTCACGAAGCAGGTCCATAACATTTTCGGAATCTCTTGATGACAATCCGGACGTAGGTTCATCCACAAACAAAATGAGAGGTTCTCTGATCAGTTCAAGGGCAATATTCAATCGTTTTCTTTGTCCTCCGCTAATCACTTTGTTCATGGGTGATCCTACCCTGAGATCTTTTTTCTCATATAATCCCAGGTTATGAAGCGTTTGGATTACCCGGTCGGTGATTTCATTTTCAGACAAGTTGCTGAGACACAGGCGGGTGCTATAATACAGGTTCTCAAAAACGGTAAGGTCTTCAATCAGCAGATCGTCCTGAGGAATATAACCCAGAATTCCCTGAAGCTTGTCTTTTTCACGGTGGAGATTTATCTGATTGATCCTGACCTGTCCGGAAGAAGGGGTTTCCATTCCTGCCAGAATGTTCAGCAGAGTAGTTTTTCCGGTCCCGCTGGCCCCCATGATCCCAATGAGCTTTCCTTCTTCTTCAGTAAAAGATATGTGATGAAGGGCAGTTTCTCCCGATGGGAAAACGTGGGTCAGATCATTTACCTGAAAAAATATTTTCTCCCTTGACACATCGGAGAAAAAGTGTGCTACTATATCGCTGTAATATACGGGTTTCCCAAGCGGCATACGAATAACGCTTCCATTGGCCAGCAGATAAATGCGGTGTGGAATAACAGGCAGACCGTTCAGCGATACTTCATGT
Source organism: Bacteroidota bacterium (assembly GCA_011374625.1). Classification (GTDB taxonomy): domain Bacteria; phylum Bacteroidota; class Bacteroidia; order Bacteroidales; family VadinHA17; genus DRPN01. The sequence continues at coordinate 29,739 of DRPN01000167.1, read as the reverse complement.
CCGGTAAAAACTTTCAGAAAATACAGGTCAACACTGGATATCCGGAGAACAGCGAGGGTGCCGGGGAGTGACTCAACCTGAATGTGTCGGCAACGTGGGCAATCCATATTCTTTCCAGATATCAACATGATATTTTCCGACGCGATCTGTTCAAGCTGGTTTTCCTTCACAAAATGTTCAATGTCCATGAACTCTTCCCTTGTGAAGCGGAAAACCTCTGCCACCGTATTGATAATATTCATTCGCTGCTCAGTGAACTTCTTGTCGGTGTTGACCAGTTCATAAAGTCTGACCAGCACCACCACTTTCTGCTGCTGGGTAAGGGTATGGTTGATTTTTTTACAAATGCTCAGGATCCTTACCGAATCCTTTACTGTGGTCGGGATATTTTCCTTCGGCGGGATGCGGCCGTCAACAATTCCGGCACATTCATCAAATAACCGGATATATTCGCTGGCATCTTCATCATTGAGCTGACTGGTAAGAAATCCAAGAACATAATTTCTTTCACTCTGTTCAACTCCACCATCCTGTTTCACGATCAGAGCAAACAACTGCATCAGGGCTTTCAGGATTTCTTCACTCATAAGTGCCTGTATTCAATTATCAGTGACAATAAAAATAGGAAAATATTATTGATTGATTGCATGTAATGATAACCGGTGAATTATTTACCCGGCAATAGCACTCATTTTTTCAGATAGCCTATCCGGCAGCGTTCAAATTTATCCGACAAACTGCCAAGAATGGATTCATGAGGACCCAATACCAGCAGCCCGCCCTTTTTTAAATGGCTGTGAAGCAGTTGGAGAACCCTGTTTTGCAGATTGAAATTGAAATAGATAATCACATTCCTGCACAGGATCAGATCAAACGGCCCGGAATCCATTCTTTCCCCTTTTACCAGGTCGTGCTGCATAAAGACGGGTTTCTCCAGGAGGAATTGTCTCATCCGGATAGTATCTTCAGAGGGATCAATTATCATATACCGTTCATAAGGGATGTCTTCCAGATAGTCTGGGTCGTCTGGATTTTCTTTCATGACCGTATCAAAATTGTCAAGATATTGCAAATTGTACCGGTATTTATAACATCCCTGAATGGCAGTATTCAGATAGTGTGGATTGAGATCAGTAGCAGTAACATTTCCCCTGTCCAGCAAATGCTCCACATGCAACAGCATGAGCATGGAATATACTTCTTGGCCAGTAGAACATCCCGCATGCCAGATATTTATATTTTCTTCCCCATGATATTGTTTTAAAAAGTCTTTCCGGATCAATTTCCATACGTGGGGGTCCCGAAAGAGTTCTGTTGTACTGATGGTACATTCCATAACCATCTGCTTAATGAAGAGGGGATCATTTTCCATCTTCCGGAGCAGGGATGGCATATCCGTATCAAGATCGGTCAGTATTCTGGCCAGCCTTCTGTGCAATGATTTGTAAGAATAATTATTGAGATCGTATTCGGAACCGGCCCGGATCACCGAAACAAAAGCATCAATATCCAGCTTGCCGGGCTCCATGATCTTCTCGGTAGAAACAGCTAATCTTTAGATAAACCGAATGACAAAAGTACAGGTTGATGATCTGAATGCCGGAACTTCGTGTCTGTTGCCTCAACTTCTAATTCTAACAGAGATAAGCCCGGAGAAAGGAGAAAAAAATCGATGATGGTGGTATAGGTTTCACCTTCCCTGTAAGGATGCCTCAGATCCCTGTTTGTCGGGATGCGGGGGTCATAGCACCATATCCAATCGCCGGGTAAAAAGTCAGGGCTTATGGAGTTTAGTACAAACTTGTCAAAATCAGGGGGAGATGAAAAATGGGAAGCACTGATACCGGGTGGATTCTGATTCCAGTCAGCTCCTATCACTATTTTATGACCGGTCTGATGCTGTTCCAGAAGGTATTCTCTGAGGTACTGCATTTCCTGTTCCTTCAGGGTGCCGTCGTCGAAAGCTGAGTTGTGAGAATTGATCACCAGCAATTCCTTGCCGCTGGAAAGGGGGAAATGTGCTACCAGAAAGCACCTGTCAAGCATAAAGATGCGGGTGGGCCAGGAATATTTCCCGGGATAGTCGAATCTTTCTACCAGGGAAGGTTCATAGCGTGAAAAGAGAGCAAGACCGCTGTTTACTTTTCCTATGGGTTGTGTGATGGGCAGGGGCACGAACCCTACCTTATAATTCGGGGCAAACCAGCCTTTATGTTGCCTGAGTGTGTTATCAATGCTATCAAATTCATTGAACCGGTATGTTCGACGTGAATTTATATCGATTTCCTGCAGAAGAATAAAGTCCACAGAATCCCTGGTGACGAGAAAATTTTCAATAAAACGAAGGTTTTGTTCTGTTTTTTCCCGATAGGTACGTACCTGTGTCCCCCCGTCATAGAAAAAATCCATATCCTGATCCAACCCGGCATATCCGATATTCCAGCTTAGAACATGATAAGGTTTTGCCCTGAGCGTGTCCGGGCTATCCGATTCATAAATAATGATCCTTTCAGCAGGCTGATAGTCTGTTACAGTGAAAACCAGTAAAAAAAGGCCGAAAAGAATGATCACTGACAGAACAAAACAGGCGATGAATTTCAGAATTCTTGACATAATTTTCAGATTTAAACTCCAAATAACGAAAATTATGGGATCTTTTCAATACCAGCTGCCAACTAAATTATTTCGGGTTTTTAAAATTGTTTGTCCGGATAAATTGTCTTGCCAATAATTTCTATCTTTGAAAAGATAATTTTAGGCTATGAGGTTTGGTGTTGTCATATTCCCGGGATCAAATTGCGATCATGATGTGATCTATGTACTGAATGAGGTTATGGAACAAGATGTGGTGGAACTGTGGCACAAGGATACAGACCTCAAAAAATCGGATGCCGTGATACTACCGGGTGGTTTTTCGTACGGAGATTATCTCCGGGCAGGAGCCATTGCCAGGTATTCTCCCATTATGGAAAAAATTATTGAATTTGCCAAGAGAGGAGGATTTGTGCTGGGGATCTGCAACGGATTCCAGATTTTATGTGAAGCGGGATTATTACCGGGAGCCCTGTTGCACAATAACCATCAGAAGTTCGTATGCAAGAACATTTGCATTGTGCCGGACAATAATGCCACCCCCCTGACATCCATGCTGGATAAAAACAAACCACTGAAAATTCCCATTGCCCATAAAGAGGGTCGTTACTATGCTCCCAATGATGATTTGATGACCATGCGGCAGAATCATCAAATTCTTTTCAGGTACTGTGATAAAAACGGGGAAATTTCCGAAGCCGTTAATCCTAACGGATCGGTAGAAAACATTGCCGGTGTATGCAATGCAGGGAAAAATGTATTCGGGATGATGCCGCATCCTGAACGTGCTGCCGATGATGAATTAGGTAATACCGATGGCAGGATTATTTTCGAATCTCTTATCCGGGCAGTGAAGGACAAGCGCATCAGTACAAGCAACTAATTGCCTGAAACCTTTATTTATTGTAAGTTATTTATCATCTGCTTTGCTTACGATTGTTTTACATACGGTATTCCTGAGCCGGCTATGGATTTTGCTTTTCAGTTTTGTATGTTGTCCGACTATATCCGGCACACCCCATTTACAGACCGGCGGGAAAAATTCTGCTTCGGGCCAGGACATTGATGTGATCCATTATCTTTTACATCTGAAAATACCTGATGTGTACGATCCTTTCATTAAAGGGCATGCCGATATACAGATCATGGCCACACGGGAGAACCTGACCCGGGTGCATCTCGACCTTTTGTCCATGCAGGTGGATTCTGTCTGGTTCAATGAAGAAATTGTGGAAGGTTTCACCTATAACGGGCAATTGCTTTCTATCCCGCTGCCTTATTCGGTGGAGAAGAATACATCATTTATGGTAACGGTTTTTTATCGGGGGAAACCTGCTACCGATCCCAGATGGGGTGGATTTTATTTTAAAGAAGGGACGGCTTACAATATGGGGGTTGGTATGGGTTCTACTCCGCCAACTTTTGGCAGGGCCTGGTTCCCATGTGTGGATAATTTTACTGATCGTGCCAGTTACGAATATTTCATAGAAGTGGAAGACCAACTGACGGCTGTATGCAGTGGAGAATTGCTCGAGGTAATAGATCATCCTGGGCCTGACCATACCTTTCACTGGAAACAGGATAAAGCTATTCCAACTTATCTTTCGTCAGTAGCTGTTTCAAATTATGTCGCCCTGGAATCTATTATTTCCGGCACGGAGAGGGATATCCCGGTTTCTATTTATGTAAAACCAGCCGATTCGCTCAAAGCTTTAAAATCTTTTGAATCACTTCCCCTTATACTGGAAGCATTTGAACATTATTTTGGGCCGTACTGTTGGCCCCGGATTGGATATGTGTCAGTTCCGTTTTCAGGCGGTGCTATGGAACATGCCTGTAATATTGCTTTATCAGCTTCTACTATTACCGGAGATGACAAATACCAGCTTTTGTATGCTCATGAGCTGGCGCACAGCTGGGTAGGGAATCAGGTAACCTGTGCCACAGCAGAAGATATGTGGCTTAACGAAGGTTGGGCTACCTATGCAGAAGCTCTGTTTCTGGAATATGCCATGGGAAGGGAAACCTTCATGAATAATGTGAGGAGAAATCATTACAGGGTCCTTCAGCAGGCACATCTGAGAGATGAAGGATACTATCCGGTATATGGTATTCCCGAAGAAATTACTTACGGAACTACTGTATATGACAAGGGGGCTGACATGGTACATACTCTCAGGGGTTTTATGGGGGACGGATTGTTTTTCCGTACCCTCAGGGAATATCTCAGGCAGTATGCTTTTCAATCGGTCACCACACAGGAAATGAAACGTTTTTTTTCTGAATATTCCGGAACCGATCTGACATCGTTTTTTAATGCATGGATCTATACAGAAGGTTTTCCCGCATTTACAATTGATTCTATGCATATTATTCACGAAGGTTCCAGATACCGTACCGGAATTTATGTGGGACAGAGGCTTCGAGGCCGGAAATTATTTGCACTTGATAACAGGATAGAAGTATTGTTTGTTGACAGGTACATGAACAGGATTAAAAGAACGGTAAAATTCCCCGGGAATAGGACGTATCAGGAGTTTATGCTTCCTTTTTTCCCGGTGGCCGCATGGCTGGATCCGGAGGAGAAGGTTTCAGATGCTGTAACTGATCAGTTAAAACTGATCCGTAATCCGGGCAGGTATGAACTTCCGGAAGAAAATATGGTTATCGAAGTACTTTCTATCACAGATTCATTGCTGTTCAGGCCATCGTTGATATGGATTGAACCCGAAGGAATCGAAATGGAAGGGTATATTGCCGGTGACAGATATTGGGATGTACAATGGATTCCCGCGGGGAATTATGTTATGAAAGGCAGCTTTTTTATCGATCCGTATTTTTCTTTTGGAGACACTTTTTTACGTCAGGTGAAAAAATCTCCGGGCCCCGAATCAATATCTCTGCTATACCGGAAAGATGCCGGGGCAGCATGGACATCCATTTCCTTCGAAATGAAAACCATTGGTCACAGCCTTGTAGTTATGCCCCGTGAATTGAAACCAGGACAATATGCCGTGGCCGTCCAGTCAGGAAATACCTGGGGCATAAAATAGATGCGTCACAGCGCCTGACGTCAATTTGCCGGTTATGTTATTTTCGTTTTTCTGAAAAAAGGTTACTCCAGAATGATATTTTTCCCAGAAGGATATTTTACTTCGTAACCAACCCGAAGGATACGGCTTTCATCCGGCTGGAGGCGTATGTCCCAGGTAAGAATGCCTGTGTTATGGTTAACACTTGCTCCTGAACTTTCTATCAGAGACACTTCGATTTCCTTATTGGTGGATACCGGGAACTGGTCCTGCACCACCAGATGAACAGGGGCGGACTTGTTATTCCTGATGCGGATTTCCCAGCTGCGCGTGTCAGTGACCTTGTTACCGAGGAATTGTTTTTTTGAGTAATCCCTCATTATGGTACGATCAATAATGATCTGCCGGTCTCTTCCAAGTGATAGTTCCAGATTATCGCCCGTACTGCGTGTATCCAGGAAAGATTTTCCCACATAAGTGCCCTCAAAGAACAAATTCATTTCTCCGGGTAACAGATTATATTCTTTCCAATCCGTGAGTATTGCCTGTAAAAAGGCATCCCTGTCCAGTTTGGGGACTACATGGTATGCAAAAGTGGCCGGGATGGAAAAACCCGAAATTTCCACCATGTTTTCCTGCCCGTCGCAAGGAATGGTATAGGGAATTTTTATCTCGAATAATATTTGGGTTTGCCCTTCGCTTACAGTTGTATAGGATGCTGCTGTGGAAGCTTCCGGAGCGCTTGCTACGGCTTCTTCCATTTCGGCCTTGTTTTTGGCAGAAGTGGCCCGTACGCCAGCCAGTTTACCCTGCATGCTCCGGTACGCCGGCTCGTAAAAATCCAGATACCAGGGATTCAGTTTGGGTCTTGTTCCGCTGAGCTGCGGGTTTCCGGTGGAAAGGGTCAGGGGGATTTCTTTCCAGTCTTCGCCTGTATTCTGATAAACGGCCGCTTTGTAAACCAGATTAATGGGTTGCCGGATATCTGTTGCCCGGATATCATACCGGGGAGTCCAGCCGGCCTGGTTCACCATGTAACTGATTTCCAGTTTCCCTTGCTGCGGATTGCCGGCACTGACCTGTACCTGTACTTCACTCACAGGGATCCTGCCTGAACTTCCCATCTGGTTCAACTGATTCCTGATGTTCCGGATTTCCTCTTCCAGGATTCGTGTCTTTTCCTGTATTTTAATTTTCTCAGAAGAAATTTCTGTGAGTCTTTTGCGCAGAAAATCAGCGATTTCTTTCAACCGTGTGGTTTCCACGCCGTTTTGAGAACCTCCGATCGCCTTGTTAGCCAGCAACATAGACACTTCTGCTTCAAAAACCTGTTTTAGTCCATCCTGTATGGCTTTTTCCTGTTCAAGTGATTTCAGTTTGTTTTCCAGGGCATGGATTTGTTCGTTCTTTTCTCTGTCTTGCAGATAGTTGATGCGGTGAGAAACCGCCAGTATGGTGAATGCGCCCTTTCCTGAAACCTGAATGCTCTGGGGATTCAAATCCCGGGGAAGATTTTCAAAAACCAGGGTGGATTTACCTGAAGGTATTGCGGCAGTTCCGGTACGAAAAACCTGGGCCCCTTTCTGAAATACTGTGACCGACCGGATCTTTCCGGTAACAGGGATCGGATCGTTGTTTGCCCTGAGTATTGAGGGGAATAACAGGGCAAAACTTATCACGATAATGGGAATGGTTCTCATGACAATGGCTGTTTTGATTAGAACAATGGGTGATGTACAATCATCATGCCACCCATGTACCTTTTATGTAAAGGTCGAAAAGTTTTTTTTCTGCAATATATTTCGTGCGTAAAAAATAAATCAAAAAGCCGTAAAACCGGTAAGATGATCCTTCCTTACTGATGTTCTCTTTCCCGTTTCTTTTTGTCAAGATATTTCATCCCTTCTATAATCCATGGTTCAGCTTTTTCATTTTTGAGGTAATGGGCGAAAAACTGATGGATTTTTGCGGTATAATCCAGCATATTCTCTTTTTTCCTGACCGAATGATTTTCCCCGGCGTAAACCAGCATAATCATTGGTTTTTGCATTCTTCTCATGGTGATGTACAATTCGATTCCCTGGTGCCAGTCAACGGCTCCATCTTCATTCCCGAAAGCCACCAGAAGGGGGGTTTCGATATTCTCAGCCTGGAACAGCGGGGAATTCCGTATATATTTGTCCATTAATTCCCAGTAGGGGTTTCTGAATCTGCCCTGGCTGGTTTCAAAAATTTGCTGGTCGGGTGTTCCGGTATTCCAGTAAATGGAATTGTACATGCTGATCATGTTGGTTAGCGGGGCTCCTGCTACTGCTGCAGAAAAAAGATCAGTCTGGGTTATGATAAAGGTTGTTTGATAGGCCCCCCAGCTATGGCCCATGAGCCCGACACTGTTTTCATCAATCATTCCGGTTTCAAGAACCTTTTTAACACCGGGAAGTACGCAGTTCACAGCCGACATCCCCGGTTCGTTCACTTCGTATACAATATCGGGTTGAAAGACGAAATATCCCTGCTGGGAATAATGGGTGATATTATAGAAACTTCGCGGGGAAGGATGAATGTACTGGTGCAGTGAATTGGAACGTATCTCATAAATATAAACCACCATGGGATATTGTTTTCCCGGGATAAAATTGGCAGGGTAATGTAAAACTCCCTGGAGCGGTTTTCCGTTCTGGCTGGTGAAGTCAATCAGTTCGGCTTTCCCCCAGGAATAATGGGATTGTTGAGGATTGGTTCGGGTAAGGGGTGTGGTTTTTCTGAAAAGATTGTCAGTAAAATATATGTCGGGCGAATCTTCGTATGATTCTGCCGTGTAGATATAAGCTTCTTCCTTTTTTGCCTTGCTCAGCTGCCGGTAAAGTTTATCTTCATACAACAGTTCCCGTAGTTTTCCTCCGGGTTCCAGCATACTGAATCCCGATTTTTTGGTCTTGTCCCCGAACTTGGAAAAATAAACCGGCTGATCCGGATCCACCCATTCCTCTTCCCTGTCGAGGCGTAAAATGCGGTAACGTATCTCATTCTCCCTTCCATGGGTCAGGTTTATGGCATTGCTTCCGTCGGGGCGGAAATTCCATGTATCGTATTCGGAATAAAGAATTACCTCCTGGTCGTTTTTCATCCATCCTCCCGATCCGAAGGGAGGTTTTTCAACCAGGGGTCCGTCATCCCGGGTATTCCAGAACGGTACCGGTATGCTTCCGGTTAAATTGGTATGTTTATCCTCTGCAATATCATATGTCCACCAGTGATGATCCCTGAAATACAGCAGATATTTTCCTTCCGGCGATGACCCCGCAAAATACTGGATCTTAAAATTTGTCAGCACCGGGGTTTTCTTTCCGCTGGTGACATTAACCAGGTAAAGATTCCCATGTTCAAGGCGGAACTGTGGCTGATAGGGAGTCTTATCCCATACCATGGCATATTTTTGGTTGCCGGTAAGTGTTGCTTCACGGGCTTTTTCATCACTCAAACGAACGGTATTGCCGGTTTCGGGATGCCATGCGCACAGGTACGAAAAATTTTTATCCCGGTTGTAGGTTTTTTCCTGCCGTGGCTGTATCGGATCGTCCTTCCAGTGCCAGATATCCACACCAGCGATATTTTCGTTTTTCTTTTCACCCTGTTTAACAGAATCCTTCTCAGCAGGTTCCCAGTCGATTATCCCGAAAAAGACAGTAGAAAGATCTTCCGACCAGCGGGGTGTATAATGTTCGCTGATTTTCATGTTTTCCGGAAAGCTTTGCATTTCCCGCTGGTCGAGCACTTTCAATGATTGTGGTTTGTTCAGATCATTCAAGGCATAAAGGATATGGCTTTCATCTTTGAACAGGGTATCGGTAAACGATTTCAGAAATGCCAGGGCCGAGCCGTTTTTGTCCCATGACAGCTGACGGTAGGTTACGGTATCACTGTCAAGGATATGGATATGGTAGTTGTCAAGGAGGATCAGATGGGCTCCGTTACCTCTGTTTCCTTCGGTATTCATAAGAAAGGCAAGGTGTGTTCCGGGTTTGTTGAACGACCATTCCGACACGTTCCCCAGGTCCAGGTGGGTTCCCTGCTCAAGATTTCTGATAATCAGATCTTTCCTTTCGTCCTCTCCCGTATAGGTTTCCATGGCCAGGTGAATGGAATTTCTGGCAAATTCAAATGACTGAATATCTTTTATTGTTTTTTTCTTACCGTCAGCAAGACAGATCAATACCAGTTTATTTCTGATTTCCTCCTTTTTCTCCTGCATTTTTTCTCTTTCTGCTTCGGAATATCCCAGCAGGCAGGCGGCCCATTTTGAATCTTCCGTGAAAGCAAGTTGGTTTCCGTGAGGTATTTTATATGTCTTATCCCCCCGCGTTGGTTTGATGAAAAGTGTATCTGTGCCACTTACATAATTCAGGGAATAGGCAATCCATTTCCCGTCCGGAGATATGCTGGTTTGTCCCAGTGAATGCCAGGAATCGTAATCTTCAACCGACAAACAGGGCTTACTTTCCTGGGATAGTACCAGAGAGTTGGGAAGAAGAAAAAATATGAGGATATACAAACGTACCGGTAAAAAAAGGGTTTTATTCATGATATCAATAGCATTTGATTACGACTTAAGGTAAAAGTATAAAATCTTTCCTGTCGGCAGGGAGAAAAGATGATAATATTTTAAAAGAGAGTATCCGAACTCCCGGACCTTATTCAACATCAAATGTGTAGAACTTTATATAATCTGCTAATGCTATTATATTGCGTCCTGCCAGGAAGCCGAAATATTCATAGTAATATTCCAGACTGCTTGTCCCAACCAATATATCATTAACATAATACAGCACAGATTTATAAATAATTCATATGGTTAGATTATTGAATTGGTTTATACCGTTTAAAACAGATTGTCCCGACATCGAATTTTGTGTGCCTATCTGGCTTTCCTGAACAGAAATGCCCAGAGTAAAAACGCTCTGTAGGTCAATCCGGAAAAAGAGGTTATCCGGGTTTTCAGTCTGTTTTACCAGCACTTCAATTTCAAGCAAAGATCGTTTAACCTGATATGTAGGCTGGGTGATCTGCATATAAGATCGGGCAATAAGTTTGTAATATCCGTTTTCAATTTTACAGATTTTGTATGATAGAGAATCTTCGGGCCATATCCCTGAACGGTCTGTGAAGTGTTCTACATATATTTCTTTTTTCTGCTCAGGTTTTAATGATTCATATTCCCTGTATTTGGCCAGATCATAATTAATTTTCTCCGTGCAGGAGGTAAGCAGGGAGAATAACATGATTCATAGAAGCCGGATTTTTATTGTGTTAAAATTTAATTTAAAGAAAGGAAATACCTGTACGGAATTCTATTTCCTGTGTCAGCATATAATTTCTGAATGAGGGCATAAATAAAGCTCGGCCGAAAACCAGTTCAAATTCAAAGAAGACGGGAATTTATTCAGATATTTTCACGTATCATTGGAATCAGGTGATTTGAGAATAGGGAATAGACACAGAATTATTGGATAACTCTGCTGTTGTGTGCAATAAACACAATAACGGTTAGGCATGCTATTTGTAAAAATATAAAATCAAATGCATTATTTCCATATTTTCGTTTCAATTATTTACATTAATTTCTTCCGGGGTCAGTTTTGCGAAAGAACAATATATCTAAAGATATGAAAATATAATGGGCATTTATGATATCCAGCCGTTGTTTTGGAAATGTTAAATGATGGTTGTTATTTTATTGGCCAAAAAAATTTTTGTATGTCCCGTTCACTCGATGCCAGCATTCAACAGCGATTTTCATCCAGGCTTGGTTTGATTCTGAGTGCTCTGGGTATTGCAGTGGGAACGGGAAATATCTGGAGGTTCCCCAGGATTGCTGCTCAAACGGGAGGGGAAGAAGGGGCCGGTGCTTTTCTGGTTGCCTGGCTCATATTTCTGTTTCTGTGGAGTATACCCTTGATTATTGCGGAATATGGACTGGGCAGGAAACACCGTTCGGGTGTCATAGGCATTTTTGTTAAAGCCATGGGTGGCAGATATGCCTGGATGGGCGGATTTGTTGCCATGGTGGCTACCGCCATTGCCTTTTTTTATGCGGTAGTGGTTGGTTGGTGCCTGTATTATCTGGTACAGACAGTTCTTTATCCTTTGCCTCATGATACGGAAACAGCCATACAGATATGGGATGGTTTTCAGAACAGTGGATGGCCTTTTCTTGTTCATCTTGCTGCGGTTACGTTTGCCGGTTTATCCATAGGGAAAGGGATCAGGAGAATAGAAAGGGTGAATAAAATTCTGATACCTACTCTGCTGATTATTGTGATTCTGTCTGTTCTAAGGGCAGTAACCCTTCCTGGAGCCGGAGCAGGAATTGGTTATTTATTCAGACCCCAGTGGGATCAACTTGCCCGGCCTGAAACCTGGTTACAGGCGCTTACACAGAATGCATGGGATACAGGTGCCGGCTGGGGCCTGTTCCTCACCTATGCTGCTTATATGAAACTGGAGCACGGGGCCGTAAAGAATGCTTTTACCACTGGAATTGGAAACAATATTGTGAGTATGCTGGCTGCGGTGATGATCTTCGGAACCGTATTTTCTGTTCTGCAGGGACATCTGGGGATGGCCGATGCACAGGTGCTTGAAGTAATGCGTGAAAGTGGTCCTGCTTCCACAGGATTAACTTTTATGTGGATGCCGCAGTTGTTTGCCCAAATGCCGTTGGGGAGCATTCTGGCGGTACTGTTTTTTCTGGGATTGAGCTTTGCAGGGTTCAGTTCTCTCATAGCTATGTTTGAGTTGGCTTCCCGCCTGCTGGTTGACACAGGTATTCAGCGCAGCCGGGCTGTGTTGATAGTGGTTTGTATCAGTTATTTGCTGGGAATTCCTTCTGCACGAAACCTTGATTTTCTCAGTAACCAGGATTTTGTATGGGGGGTCGGACTGATGATATCGGGGGCAATTATTGCCGGTGCCGTTATTAAAGGCGGGGCTACTGCTTTTCGTTCGGATTTGAATGCCATGAAAAACGATTGGAAACTGGGGAAATGGTGGGACTATATCATCAGTTATTTTATTCCAGTTGCGGCACTGATACTTCTTATTTGGTGGATGTTCCTGGCTATTACCCAGTTTGCTCCCGGAGAATGGCTCAATCCATTTAATCCATACAGTATTGCAACCATGTGGATGCAATGGCTGATCCTACTGGCAGTGTTGCTTCTGTTTAACAAAAGCATTGTGAAAAGAATGATGGGGTAAACGGATTGGCTTTTAATAAATAATAGTATGTGTAGCAATCCAAAAAAAAAAGACGGAATAAGTCCTCCGTCTTCAGAGTCTGGTGGAGTATAGCGGAGTCGAACCGCTGACCTCTTGACTGCCAGTCAAGCGCTCTAGCCAACTGAGCTAATACCCCAATACACGAGAGCTACTATCTGGTAGCTCAAAAAGCGGGTCAAATATATAAAAAAAAATAGTTCCGGAAAACAACTCTTTTGACATCACTCCATACAGGTGAAAAACAGTCTTAAACCTGCATAAAACATTGACATGGAATAATTTTTGTAGTATATTTGTAATAAAGGATACAAAGGATAAAAGTTTTTTAATAAACATATACTATTTGAACTGATTCTTTGAAAATGACTTTGAATATACCGGGATTATTCCTTATTTTTAGCACTTCAAAAATTTGAACAGATATGGAAGTCAAGAAATCAGAAAAAGCAGATCTGGAAAAGCGCAAAGGTCTGTTCCTTGAGCTTGGGCTGGTTATTGTCCTTTCAATAGTGTTAATTGCTTTTGAATGGACAAGCCGTGATCTTGGCAGTACGGATATTGTAATGGTGGGAGATGAAGTAATGGAGGAGGAAATCATCCCCATTACCCGTCAGGAACAGCCCGAGCCACAAAAGCCGCCAGAGCCACCGAAAGTTACGGAGTTCCTTAATATTGTTGATGATGATATTGAATTGGATGATGAATTGATTCTGGAAGATATGGAAGTTACCCAGGATACGGAAATCGAAATCATCGAGTTTGAAGGCGAGGAAGAGGAAGAAGTGGAAGAACAGCAAATTTTCTTTATTGTGGAAGAGATGCCCAGTTTTCAGGGGAAGGGGCAGGAAGGATTCAGGGAATGGATCCAGCAGAACCTGAGATATCCTGAAATTGCTGCAGAAAACGGAATCAGCGGCCGGGTGTTTGTCCGTTTTGTTGTGGAACCCAACGGAAGTGTCAGCAATGTGGAGGTTGTCAGGGGAGTGGATCCGGCACTGGATGCTGAAGCCGTGCGAGTGGTCTCTTCTTCTCCCAAATGGGAACCGGGGAAACAGCGTGGTAAACCTGTCAGGGTAGCTTATACTTTTCCCATTGTGTTTGTTCTGCAGTAATGAGTATGTGAAAATCATAAAAACCCTGGCTGAAGTCCAGGGTTTTTTTTCTAATAGCATGAGCACGCTGGTTTGTTTTGACACGAAATTTTGTATTTTGGAACATGTAACCAATCTTCTGCCATTATGAAAAATCTGGCTTACATACTGTTACTTTCCCTGGTCTTTATGGGTTGTGGTTCCTCAAAAAAACAACTTCAGAAAGGAAATTACGATCTGGCTATTGACAAATCGGTGAAAAATCTGATGAAAAAACCCACTGACCAGGAAGAGATCGAAATACTCGATCGAGCCTACCGCATTGCCAATGAACAGGATCTGGAAAAAATCCGATACCTCAAACTGGAAAATAACCCCAATAACTGGGATGAAATTTTAAACCGGTATATTGCTCTTAAAAACCGGCAGTCGAAGGTGCGTACTGTACTTCCCCTCCAAATGGGGAACAGGACAATAGACTATGAATATATAGACTATGATGCTGATATAGTGAAAGCCAAACAGGGAGCTGCCAGTTATTTCTATGAGCATGCTCAGCAGTTGATGAATAATGGGGACAAAGAATCATACCGTACTGCCTATTACGAACTTATGAAAGTAAAGGAATATGGCGGAAGTTATGAAAATGTTGACCAACTGCTGATGCAGGCAAAAAATATGGGCATGAGCAGGGTGCTTATTATGATGCAGAACCATAGTCTTTTAAAACTCCCCCCGGAATATGAACACGAACTGCTGGCAATAAGCCCGGCCGATCTGAATTCAGAATGGGTGGAATACCATACCCGCGATCTGGATGAAAATATCGAATACGATTATCATATTTATGTGAATCTGAATTCCATTGAGGTTTCTCCCGATCATGTGGTCGAATCGGATCGCATGGTAGAACGTAAGGTGGAAGATGGATGGGAGTATGTTCTGGATGCCCGCGGCAATGTTATGAAAGATACCGCAGGCAACGATATCAAAGTGCCAAAGTATAAAACCCTTACCTGTACGGTTATTGAAACGCTGCAGAAAAAATCGGTGGTGGTGCAGGGAGATGTGGAAATTGTACAGCTGAATCCCACGCGAGTATTACGAAAGGACCCCATTGGTGCTGAAAGTACGTTCGAACACCATTCTGCTAGGTCCGTAGGGGATGTGAATGCTCTTGACAAGGAAGATCAGGAACTGATCAAACTGGAACCTCTTCCTTTTCCGAATGATGTGGAAATGGTTTTTCGTGGTACCGAAACACTCAAAATGGCTATCCGGGACATAATGTACAGAAACAGAAGATACATTATTTGATAATCACCGGGGGAATGACTTGTTCTATTCCATTTGAAAACTCATTAATTTTGCGGCCCTGTGCCGCATTATTTTTCTATGCCTGAATATATTAAAACAATTCCTGAAGCAGAACGGGCCGTATTGGTCGGACTCATCCTTCCCGGCCAGGATGAGAGAGTTACGCTTGATTATCTTAATGAGTTAGCTTTCCTGGCCGAAACAGCGGGAGCCATTCCCTTGAAGAGATTTACCCAGAAACTCGATGCTCCTAATCCAAAGACGTTCGTGGGAACAGGGAAAATGCGTGAGATAGTTGATTGTGTGAAAGAACTGGAGGCCGATCTGCTGATTTTTGATGATGAATTATCACCCAGCCAGCTCAGGAATGTTGAACAAATGGCCAAATGCAAGGTGCTCGACCGTACCAGTTTGATACTCGATATTTTTGCACGCAGGGCACGTACTTCCTATGCCAAAGTACAGGTGGAGCTGGCCCAGTACCAGTATATCCTGCCACGTCTGGCCGGTATGTGGACCCACCTTGAAAGGCAACGGGGCGGTATCGGACTTCGGGGACCCGGAGAAAGAGAAATTGAAACCGACCGGCGGGTGATACGTGACCGAATTGCCCGACTGCAGGATCATCTGAAGCAGATTGACAGACAGATGGTCACTCAGAGAAAGAATCGGGAAAAATATGTCAGGGTGGCATTAGTGGGGTATACCAATGCGGGGAAATCTACTTTGATGAATTTGCTGAGCAAATCGGATGTGTTTGCAGAAAATAAATTGTTCGCTACCCTCGATACCACGGTGCGAAAAGTAATCATTGACAACCTGCCGTTCCTGCTTTCCGATACGGTAGGTTTTATCAGGAAACTTCCCCATCATCTGGTAGAAAGTTTTAAATCAACTCTCGATGAAGTACGTGAAGCGGATATCCTGTTACACGTAGTGGATATATCCCATGCAGGCTTTGAAGAACAGATTAAGGTTGTGGAAGAAACACTTCACGACCTGGGAGCCTCCGGTAAACCTACTTATCTGGTGTTTAACAAAATAGACGCCTATACCTATATTCCCAGAGATGAGGATGATCTTTTGCCTCCTGAAGCCGTTCAGTATTCTCTGGAGGAACTGAAAAATACCTGGATGGGAAGAAACAACCGCTCAAGTATCTTTATTTCGGCCAGAGAAAAGACCAATTTGTCAGAGCTTAAGCAAATCCTGTATGAAAAAGTTAGGGAGATACATGTAAACCGGTATCCCTATGAGAACTTTTTATATTAATTCCTTCTCCAGCAAATATTCGGCAATCTGAACGGCATTAGTGGCAGCTCCTTTCCGCAGATTGTCAGATACTATCCATAAATTCAGGGCGTTATCGCATGATTCGTCTTTTCGAAGCCTGCCAACAAATACCTCATCCAGTTCATGACTGGTAAGAGGCATCGGATATTGAAAATGTTGTGGGTCATCCTGTACTGTGATACCGGATGTACCGGCCAGCAGTTTTCTGATCTCATCCATCCCGAAGGGTTTTTGCAGTTCAACATTTACCGATTCGGAGTGTCCTCCCATTACCGGAACCCGCACAGCTGTGGCTGTAATTTGGATGGAAACATCCTGTAAAATTTTTCTGGTTTCATTTACCATCTTCATTTCTTCCCGGGTATATCCGTTTTCCAGGAACACATCACAATGTGGCAGGCAATTCAGATCGATGGGGTGTGGATACACTTTCTCCGCATCTAAACCGGTGCGTTCATTTTCCAGTTGTTCAACTGCCTTTTTCCCTGTACCGGTTACTGACTGGTAAGTCGATACCACCACTCTTTTGATACCATAATTTTTGTGCAGCGGGGCAAGTACCATAACCATTTGAATGGTGGAACAATTGGGATTCGCTATAATGCGGGTACGGGGATGAATGGTATGAGGGTTAATTTCCGGAACTACCAGGGGAACCTCGGGATTCATTCGCCATGCCGAGGAATTATCCACCACGTAACAACCCGTCTCAGCAAAACGGGGCGCCCATGACTGTGAAACACTTCCTCCGGCTGAAAACAAGGCTAGTGACGGATTCTGCCCAAGAGCGTTTTCCAGGCTCGTTACGGGGATATCCTTTCCTCTGAAATGGATAATTTTCCCTGCTGATTTTTCAGAGGCAACCGGGATTATCCGTGTAACGGGGAAATTTCTCTCCTCAAGCACCTGGAGCATTTTTCGCCCTACCAGACCGGTAGCTCCTACCACAGCCAGTGTGATGGATTGATTTCTCATGTTTTTTTATTATCTTGATAGAAAAATATACAATAACCGTATTTTTCACAAAGAAAGGTAAAAGTAATACCCTTCCGGAAAATGAGAAAGATCCTCTGGATATTTTTTTCTTTTTCCCTTTCGGCGGGTGCACAGGTGTTTTATAATTTTGAAACGGAGGATCTTGTGTCCTGGGAATCCTATCCGCCAAACCGATGGGAAATTTCTTCCGTTGAGCCTGTATCCGGCAATTTTTCTCTTCATCATGCTTATGACAATTCAGATGCCGGTATCGATGCCATTTCGTTACTTACAGATCCCCTGTTTCCCGATAGCTCCGGTGCTGTGTGGCGATTCCGTATCAGACACGCATACGGCCCTTCGGCATATAACAACTGGGGCGTTTTTCTCCTGGCCGACCGCCGAGCAAAATACATGAACACCTCCGATCAAATCAATGGATATGTTTTGGGAGTGAATGTTCAGGGAACCGACAAACTTTTAAAACTCTGGCATTTGAATGGTGGCAAATATCATGAGATCCTTGCCACTACAGTGAACTGGGAAACCGGTATCGGTATACAGGCAGCACCCGCTGTTGAGGTGGAATATTTTCCGGATGGGATGTGGCAAGTAAGAATTGACTCGGCAGGCAGCTTTTCTTCTGTTAAAAATGTGGGGAGTGGTTTTTACAGAGTAGATACACCAGGAAGGTATTTTGGTATTAGATACAAGTATACCAAAGCCCAGGATATGAAGTTATGGATGGATGACCTTTCTATCACCGGCCGGTTTATTCCCGATACCTTGCCGCCTGTGTTGGATAGTCTGGTAGTGGTTGACCGTTACACACTGCAGCTGATCTTTTCTGAAGATATTGGAGAAGGTGAAACAGTTGATCCATGGCATTATATGGTTGATGGAATTGGTCCTCCTGATTCCGTTTTCCTGGCAGGAGGTCATAAACTGCTTCTGTATTTCTCTTCTGTATTTGAGCAGGATGCCGAGTACCTGCTGTATATTGAAGGAATAACGGATTTATCGGGAAACATGATGCTGCCTGCCCGAACGGAATTTGTATATCATGAGCCTTCGTTTCAGGATGTAGTAATCAATGAAATCATGTATGATCCTGTTCCCCGGGTTCTTCTTCCCCAGGCCGAGTATATAGAAATATTTAACCGCAGTGAGTACAAACAGGATCTTTGTAACTGGATATTGTCTACCGGAACAACAAAGGTTGAACTACCAGCCGTTACTATGGAACCCGGACAATATCTTATACTGGCGGATATGTCCTGTGCCGGTGAATTTGCCGTGTACGGGAATGTGCTCGGTATACCCGGTTTCCCCGCCCTGAATAATGCGGGAGGAGAAATATTCCTTTGCTCACCTGACGGCCGTCTGATCACTTATGTAAGGTACGATCCGTCGTGGCATTCCGAATCGTATAAAACGGAAGGAGGATGGGCACTGGAAAGGGTGGATCCGTCCAACCCCTGTGATCCTTGCGGGAACTGGATGACAAGCACGGATTATTCGGGAGGGACACCGGGCAGGGAAAATGCAGTGGCAGGCTTTTTCCCTGATATGGAAGGACCTGTGGCGAAACGCATAAAAATAACGGGGAGAGGTCAATTCATAGTGGAATTTTCCGAGCCAATGGATTCATTACGGGCTTTCGAAACGGCAAATTACAGGTTGAATCATGAGTTCGGATCACCTTTTTATGCCAATACATTTTTCCCTGCTTACGACCGGGTTGAACTGTTTTTTCATGATTCTCTGAGAACAGGAGTAATTTATTCCCTAACATTTGTGGATTCCCTGACTGATTGTGCCGGTCATCCTACGGCCAATCCTGCCGGAATCAGGGTGGCTGTTCCTGAAATGTTACTGCCCGGAGATATGGTGATTAATGAAGTGCTTTTCAATCCGTTTCCTGACGAACCCGATTATGTGGAGATATATAACAGATCAGACCGGGTATATGATCTGGGTGCCATATATCTTGCCAGCAGAAACAAGGCCGACGGGGAACTTGACCAGGTTTTCAGGGTATCAGAAGGGGAACTGATATTCCCGGGAGATTATAAAGTATTCACCACAGATCCGTCGAGCGTGATCGGCAGGTATTTTTTGCATGATCAAAAGGCTTTTATCCGTGTGGAAAACCTGCCCTCTTTGCCCGACAAGGAAGGCATAATCATCTTGTTGAATCAAAAATTGCAGGTAATTGATGAATTTAGGTACACCGAAGATATGCATTTCTCCCTGTTAAAAAACTATGAAGGGGTTTCATTGGAAAGAGTGCATTATGACAGACCCGCTAACGACGCTTCCAACTGGCATTCAGCTTCCGAAACAGCGGGATACGGAACTCCTGGAACGGTAAATTCACAGTTCAGTGAAATTAGTTCTCCGGAGGAAGAATTTGTTGTGGAACCGGAAGTGTTCTCTCCTGATAACGATGGGGTAGATGATGTGGTCAACCTGTATTACCAAATGCCCGAGCCCGGTTATGTTGCCCGTATTACCGTTTTTGATGCCCGTGGTCGGGAAATAAGAAGATTGGCGCGGAACCATTTGATGGGTATGGAGGGTGGGATATCCTGGGACGGAAGGATGGAAAACGGTTCTCAGGCCGGTATAGGAATATATGTCTTTTATATTGAAGTATTTGATCTGAATGGTCGTGTGAAGCGGCTTAAAAAAACCTGTGTCCTGGCACGCCGCCTGTAGGCTACCTTTTTTTCCTGATGATTCCCGGGAGCCTGAGGGCGAAAAAAACGGAAAAAACGGCAAATATGGCTGCTATCTTAAATGTAGTTTCCATGCCCAACTGATCGGATACATACCCAACCAGCATAACCATGATGGAATTAATAAAAAAATTAATGGTCATATATACACCGTTCACAAATGACAGGTGTTCGGTTCTCAGTTCATGGATTATAGCCAGAAAAACTGGGGTGGGAGCCATCATGAAAAATCCCAGCACTACCAGTACCGGGATCGTGAACCATCCGCTGGTATGTATGAATATCCACATCATAACCGGGGTTATCAGCGTAATAATAAACAGGGCTGTTTTTCTGCCAATGCGATCAGATATATTTCCGGAATAGAACGTCCCGGCCGCCCCCGCCAGCTGAAGAATGGAAAGGGAAAGACCCGAAAATTCGTAATTCCCGGTTCTCTGAGTGATAAATGTAGGGAGGTAAAAGGTAAGAGATGATTTCATCCCGGCCTGAAAAAATGTAATTCCGGCAATGGCCATAAAAACCGGCAGGAACCTGATGAATATTTTCCAGTAATATCCTTTTTCCTTTTCATGGGGGATATTCATGCTGATGCTTACATGCCTCAGCTTAAGGAAAAGGACGAGTGAAGCCAGCAGTCCCAGTGGTATCATCCGCCAGGTGCCTTCAATACCCCAGATACTGACTATTCCAACAACAACCAGAGGGCCAAGTGTTCTGGCCAGTTCCCCGCCCAGCATAAAAAAACTCATGCCCCTGCCTACCCGGTTACCCGATAGTTTTTTGATCATGACAGGAGCCGGAACATGAAACAGGGTGGAACTGACTCCGCTTACAAACAACAGGACGGTCAGGAAAATGTACCCCGGCGCTACACCGATCAGGCTCATAGCGATGGCTGTCAAAGCAGGCGAAAAAATTACAAAATACCGGGCCTTAACGTTTTCGGCCAGAATACCTACCAGAAAATTGAACATGGAAGGAATTCTCTGAACAACCGACAGCATCCCGCCGAGGGTTGTGGAAAATCCCAGTTTATTCATTAACAAGGGAAGTGCCTGAGCAAGAAAAGCTGTGTACGTATCATGCAGCAGATGGGCAGCCGAGATCAGATAAATGCCATGGTGGTCGCTGTTTCCGTTATCTTTGCCTTTCCTCATAGCTCCCGTGAAATTAATCTGCCAGACTGGCAATCAATTCCTTCATCAGAAGGGTCATTTTTTTCTCTGCCAGGGCGGCTATTTTTTGTACATTTTCGTGTGTGATCACTTCAATTTTTCCCGGGACACCCAGATCGGTAATAATGGAGATAGCGAAGCACGGAATACCCATTTGATTTGCCACAATGGTTTCAGGGGTGGTGGACATGCCTACCGTATCTGAACCGATACTTCTGAAATACTGGTATTCGGCAGGTGTTTCATAAGTGGGCCCGGTGGTGGCTGTGTATACGCCTTTTTTTACTTCCATGTGATGACGGGCGGCAATTTGCTCCGCTCGGGCAATGAGTGACTTGTCATACACCTCGCTCATGTCGGGGAAACGGGGCCCGAATTCTTCAAAGTGTTTCCCTATCAGGGGATTTGGTAACAGGTTAATATGATCGGTCAGGATCATCAGATCTCCTATTTCAAAGTCGGGGTTTACCCCGCCGCTGGCATTCGAAAGAAACAGGTATTGAATGCCCAGGAATTTCAATACCCTGACCGGGAAAGTAACCTGTTCCATGTTATATCCTTCATAATAATGAAACCGGCCCTGCATGGCCACCACCCGGGTACCGTTCAGGGTTCCGAATATCAGCTTTCCCTTGTGCCCTTCCACTGTAGATACAGGGAAATTGGGAATGGCCTGGTAATCCCATTCGTGCAGTATATCAATTTCATGGGTCAGTCCTCCAAGACCGGTTCCCAGGATGATTCCAACCTTTGGGGAGAAATCAATTTTGCTCTGTATATAAGCGGCTGTTTCTTTTATTTTTTCTAACATATTCGAGGATATGACGGTTAAAGGTTCTGGATTTTCCAAAAAGGATATCTACTTCCACAGGAACATAATACATGTTTTGCCTGATATATTCAGGGAAACTTTTTTCCTGAAGACGCATGGCATCTTTTTCTGTTGTAAGAATGAGCTTTTTGTCTCCCGGTAATTCTTCAAATTCGGCAATGATTTTTTTCACATCGGAAAGGTTGTAATTATGATGGTCGGGGAATCGCAATTCCCTGAATCTGGGCTGGAATCCACGTATATGCTTTTTCAGTGGCCTGTTGTTGGCAATTCCCGTTACGAGCAGTATCTGGTAATTTTCTGTTTTCACAACCTGTTTGCCTGGGAATTTGGTATCCACCGGAAATACGGGAACCGTATCGGCATAACGGAAAGTGCTGAAGAAGATTTTCTGATAGGGGAAGGGGCGGGTATCATTAATCATGATCTTTCTTTCCATGGGGGTCATTTTTTCCGGGCATTTGGTAACCATAATGATATGGGCCCGGCGTTTTTCCATGGCATGTTCCCTGAGTCGCCCGGCAGGAAGTAAATAATCCCTGGAAATGGGTCGCCGGCAGTCTATCAGCAGGATATTCAGGCCGGGTTTAACCCGGCGGTGCTGAAAAGCATCGTCCAGCAAAATGACATCGGGAGGCGGATCCTGTTTCAGCAAACGTTCAATACCCCTGGTTCGTTTTCTGTCAACAGCTACTGTTACTTCAGGAAATTTTCTTTTAATCTGCCTGGCTTCATCCCCAATGTCGCTTACGCCGGAATCTGTCTGTCCCATCATAAAATGCCTGGTTTTCCGCCGGTAACCTCTGCTGAGTACCGCCAGGCGGTATTTTTCATGGAGTAACCCGATGAGATATTCAATGTGCGGGGTTTTCCCTGTCCCTCCTACGGTAATGTTCCCTACCGATATGACCGGGACAGGGTAATTTTTTGACCTGATCAGGTTGACGTCATACAGGAAATTCCGGCACCAGATTACCAGGCCATACACCCATGAGAGGGGCAGAAGGAAACGATAGGTATGCGGGAGCTTCCGGTTCATAGATGCAAAGATAAAAAAAAGGGGCATCTGCCCCTTTTTGCTGGTGCACAGGAATCAGTATAATTCAATGAAGTAGGGGAGGCGTGCCTGGATTCTGTCCATGGAAAGGATTTGCTGCAGGTTTTCGTAATGACGGGCAGCATCACCAAGCTCTTTCTTGATAATCCGCATATTGACCTCACCGGTCAGACTTTTCATCATTTGCTCCAGGGGATCGGGCTGTGCCGGAAGTTCCCTGATGTCCCAGTCTTTAATACCGGCGAGTTCTGCAGCCAGATCAATGGCTTCATTCAAACCCCCGAATCCGTCGATCAGGTGTATGTCCATGGCATTAATTCCGCTCCACACCCTTCCTTCTGCAATTTCTTTTACTTTTTCCACTTCCAGATCTCTTCCGTCGGCTACGTATTGGACAAATTCCTCATAGATTTCTTCAATTCCTGCCTGCAGATGTTCCCGTTCAGTGGGTTTCAGTGGCCGGTACATCGATCCGAAATCAGCATGTTCATTCGTTTTAGCCACATCGAAGGTGACACCGATCTTGCGTGTGAGTAATTCCTGGGCATTGGGAATAATTCCGAATACACCGATGGACCCGGTAATGGTAACCGGATTGGCCAGTACCCGGGATGCCGCAGCCAGGATATAGTAACCTCCCGATGCTGCCACATTTCCCATACTGGCCACTACCGGCTTCACTCCCGATGATACCTTTACCTCTCTCCAGATGGCTTCAGATCCGATCACACTCCCTCCGGGAGAATTCACACGCAGTACGATGGCCTTGACAGAACTGTCGGCTCTGGCTTCACGTATGGCTTTTGCAATTTTCCCGGGTTTCATACCGGTGGCTCCGCCGGTAAGATCCATGCCGATTTCCCCCAGGGCATACACCACAGCTATTTTGTTTTCTACAGGCTTTTCTTTTTCAACTTCTACCCCGGTGTATTTTGACATATTCACAAACCTGACCGATTGTGTTTTACTGAGGTCAGAAAGGCTGAGAAGCTCGTCAAGTATTTCGTCTTCATATTTCAACCCGTCAATAAACCCCAGCCTGAGGGCATCATCGGCATTCTGGATTTCCAGATTGTCAGCAATCCGGTTCAGTGTATCGACAGGAATATTTCGTTCTTCCTCAATACCCTTCAGAAGATATTCCCAGATGGTTCCCATATAGGTCATGATCTGTTCCCTGTTGGCTTCACTCATCTGCTCCTGAATGAAAGGTTCCACAGCGCTTTTGAATTTTCCATGTCGGATCACCTGCACTTCTACTCCCAGTTTTTCCAGGGCGTTCTTATAGAACATGATCTCAGAACGCAGACCGTAAAACTGGAATTCGGTAACCGGACTGAGATAGATTTTATCGGATACGGTTGCCAGGTAATAGGCGGCATGGGAGATAAGTTCGTCAGAATAACTGACGATGAATTTCCCCGATTCCCTGAAATCAATCAAAGCGTTTCTGATCTCCTCCAGGGTGGCAAAGCCCGGGCTCAATGCTCCCAGCTCGATATAGATTCCCCTGATGTTATCATCATCCTTTGCTTTTTCGATATTTCTGAGAATATCGTTCAATCCTGTAGGTGTGGTAAACTCAAAGGTCAGGGGATTGAAGTTCTCGAACGGATTGTTACTGGAACGGTCGGGTATACTTTGGTTCAGGTCCAGTTTCAGTACAGAATTTTTTCTGATCACAGCAGGTTTTTGGCCTGCTGACAACATAGCGCCAAATAGGATGAGCGAAAGGAAGAAAATAATCACAGAAGAGACAAAAAAGCCCAGAATGGCTGCCAGCGTGTATTTCAGAAAATCTTTCATGGGAAATGTTTTTTTTATTTGTTGATTTCACATGATCTGGTTTGAATTGGATAACCAGTAAGGATATAAAGATAAGCAAATGTAAAATTGGTTGTTTGTTTTTTTTTTCAAAATATGTTTATTTGATACAGTATAGATTCCATTTCTATGTCAGTTGTATGTTTGTTACAGGGAAGTAATCTGGGTGACCGCTACGCGCAGATGGAAAGGGCTGGAGATATGCTTTGCCGCACCATAGGGAAAAAACTGGCCGCTTCGGGATATTACCGTTCTCCCCCGTGGGGTTTTGCAGGCAGGAATGATTTTCTTAACCGTGCCCTGTTGTTTGAAACCGTATTATCTCCACATGAAGTACTATTCGGTTGCCTTGAAACAGAAAGGGAATTGGGTCGACTGAGAAATGCGACAGGCTATACCGACCGGATAATTGATATTGACATTCTTTTCTATGATGACCTCATTATGGATGAAACCGGTCTGACGATTCCTCATCCCAGACTTGAAGAACGAAGATTTGCCCTGGTTCCTTTGGTGGAAATAGCTCCGGACTGGAAGCATCCTCTGCTTGGTAAGAATGCGGTAGCCCTGCTGGATCAATGTCCTGACCGTTCCGAAGTAATTCCGTGGGGGCCGGATCAGGGTTGAAAATACCTGTTGAGGGGAGGGAAGATTAAAGGGAGACGATTGCGGGATATGACCGGACCATGGAATGTTGTTCCTCCGAAGAACAACAGGGGATTTTCCTCGTTATTAAACCATTGATTGCAGGTTTCGATGACCAGATTTCTTCCCGAATGTTCCACCAGATACCGGTTGATCAACCGGCACAACGCTTTTTCCTCTTTTCCTTCCTGTGTTTCAAGCGGGTACATGAGATGGGTTTTCTGATGACCTGAAATGAACAAACAAACAGCAGAAAGGTTGTTTGCTTCGGAATACATTCCCCATAGAATACCGTAGCGGTAACGGATGGCATGAGCTGCCAGTAGCCTCGCACTACGGAGGTTGACGATTTTTCCTGCTGCTGATCTGTTATTTCTGTGATCTTCCCACATGGTGATAAGATCGTTGGGCTGCACCGGCCGGACACCAGCAGCATAAGATTTTTCGGCAGCAAGATCCTGTACTTCCCGGTGAAAAGAACGCTTCAATTGATGGTATGGCCGGATCAGGTCAAGACTGGTGGTGGCATAGGTGTCCAGGAATTTTTTATCGACCGGGACAGGGGTGTACTTGTGCAGGGGATAGTGAATAAAATGAAACTTTTTAATAACAGGCTGAAGAAATTCCAGAATGATATTTTCCGAAGGAGGCTGATGCGAATAAATGCCCAGAGATACTCCCGGTACCGGGTTGGACAACCAGCGCATTCCCCATCGTTTACCCGAGGGAAGAGGCATGACCATTTCATAGTCGTTGTTTACCAGGGCTTCCCATCGGTCGAACAGGCGATTTAGTGCCCATGAATATCCAAAAATATTGGCATTCAGAGACCGTGCGATTACTTTGTCCCATCTGGCGGGATCGATTTCTTTCTGACCCAAATGTCTGATCATATGCGCTGTAGTTTTCAAAGGAGTCCCTCGTCGGCAAAACTGAAAAACTGATTATTGGCAATGATCAGATGGTCAAGAACCTGAATATCCATCAGTTTGCCTGCTTCCTTGAGTTTTTTCGTGATGCTGATATCGGCTTCGCTGGGGGTGAGATTGCCTGAAGGATGATTATGACACAGAATGAGGGAAGAAGCCCTTTTCTCCAGGGCTTCACGCAGGATAATTCTGACATCGGTAACGGTTCCTGCTATACCGCCCTGGCTGGTTTTCATTTTGGCAATGATTCTGTTTGAACGGTTCAGCAGAAGGATCCAGAATTCTTCATGGGACAGGTCTTCCAGTATCTGCTGGAATATTTCGGCCACGTCACGGCTGCATGAGATTTTCTTTTTTTCCCTGACGTCGGAAAGTTTCCTTCGGCGTCCCAGTTCCAGAGCAGCCACAATAGAAATGGACTTGGCTTCTCCTATTCCTTTATGCTTCATCAGATCATGCACACTGAGCTTGCCCAGTTCGTTCAGGTTGTTTCCCACGGAGAGAAGTATCTTTTTCGCGACCTCTACGGCAGTTTCATTCCTGCTTCCCGAACCGATCAGTATGGCGATCAGTTCTGCGTTACTCAGAGTATGTGTTCCTTTTTCCAGAAGTTTTTCCCGTGGACGATCTTCCACGGCCCAGTCCTTGATGCTCAGCCTGGTTTGATAATCCATGACCGTAAGAGAAAAGTATACATGAAAGATAGAAAAATTAAGGGGAATATAAAAATGCGGGCATTCTGCTGGCCCGGAAAGAAAAATGGCTGCCATAATGATATGACAGCCAAATTATTATTAATTTGAAGGATGTCGATTAAGTAAAAGTATACTTACAGGCTGTTTACATGTTTGGCAAGGCTGCTTTTCAGGTTGCCGGCTTTATTCCTGTGAATGACATGCTTTTTGGCAAGTTTGTCCAGCATGGCATTTATCCTCGGGAGCATTTCTTCGGCTTCCTGTTTGCTGGTGGTTTTATGCAGCTTTTTCACTGCATTCCGGGCTGTCCGGGCATAATATCTGTTCCTCAGACGCCGGGTTTCGGTTTGCCTGATCCTTTTCAGTGCTGATTTGTGATTGGCCATTCCTTCTTATCTTTCTTTCATCAAAAAATGTAGCCCGTAGGGGAATCGAACCCCTGTTACCAGGATGAAAACCTGGCGTCCTAACCCCTAGACGAACGGGCCCCGTAAAGAACTTCCCTTTATTGGGACTGCAAAAATAAGAACTTTTTTATTCTTGTCAATATTTTTTATAAAAATATGCCGGTTGGTGTTCTGTTCGTCTGTTTTCCTCAGAAAATATATCGCACAGATATACCACCGCCGATCAGCAACCGGAATGTGCTGATGATATTGAGGCCTGGCATCAGGTCAAGGCTGACATTTAGCGGGAGGTCGTCGAAAGTGTATTCCATGCCTCCTATCATATCCACCCCGAGAACAGGCTCAACTCCCAGGCTGGTATAAAATCTTCCATAGTCGTCATAACCTGCATGGGCACCCACACCGAAATAATAATTCAGGTTGGGCACCTCATTGGTGGGACGGTGCATTTCAAAAAAACCAGTAATCTGGAGCCCCGAGACAAATGAATAGGAAGAAAGTATGAGTTCAAGGGCATTTTCCTCTGTCATGAAATGTTTGAAGGTAAGTCCGTAAGGGTTTCCCCCGCGCAAACCAATGGAATTCACATAATGCTGTGCGTTTAGTTGGCTGGTCAGCGCAAATAACACGATCACAAAAAACAGAATTTTTTTCATATCCCTTTCCTTTAGTTTTTTAATTTAGAAGAATGGACAATATTAATTATTTTTTCAGTAAACAAAACCATCCCTATCTTGATTATATGCCGGTGGAGTAAAAAAATATACCATAAACTCACCGCATAAAATTCTACAGTATTTGCTGGGATTGATTTTTCTTCTGTATGCCCTGAACAAGTTTTTTTATTTCACGCCTGTAGCCGAAATGCGGGCGGAAGCCGTGTCTTTTTATTCAGCCCTGGTTAATACAGGATATATCATGCCAGTGGTGGCTGTTTTTGAAATACTGGTTGCCCTGGCCCTGTTTACCGGCTGGTATATTGTCCTGGGCATGGTGGTCCTTTTCCCCCTGAGCCTGAATTTTGTTTTTTCTCATCTTTTTCTTGATCCGCGGAATATCATTCCGGCCCTGATAACTCTGAGGCTGAACGTATATTTTCTGTTCAGGTACCGGGGGGCTTACCGTGCATTGTTGTTGCAGCGGTAAGAGGAAATAATAAATTTCAATCCTTCCCGTAAGATACGTGCGAGCATATCCGCCGATACCACCCGGTTGTCTTTCATTTCGCAAAACAGTTCTCTCCGGCGTTCAGAAACCTGTATGGCAGGCAGGGTTTTCTTTCGCGGGCGGTTTGACCAGTATGGAACAAGCATGGTGTGGGCCGAACCGGTTACGGGATCTTCGGTAATGCCGGCTGCCGCACAGATCTATCTCGGTTTCGGGTGTAAACCACCTGATTTAATGGTGATCGCCAGAGAGTATAAAATAAGCAATTACCGAAAAGTTGTTCCCTGTCGCTATCTTTTGCATGAGTGAATCGTCAATCCATTGCTCCAGCGGACATACGGCGGCCGGATTGACGCCAAAAACCATCTGTGTGAAAGCATCAATCTGGCAGAGAGTAATTTTTATGTTTTCAGCCTGTTATTATTTTCCCTGTACCACGTCCAGTTTTACCTCATTGACAAGTTTTCTTCCTGCTTCCAGATCGTCAAGGTTCTGCAGGGTGGTTCCGGCAATTTCTTCAAGTGCTTCGCGGGTCATGAATGCCTGATGGGCCGTGACCAGTACATTGGGGAATGTCATCAGGGTATTGATGGCTTCATCTTCGATCAGCATTTCCGAAAGATCCCTGAAAAACAATCTTTCTTCCTGGGCATATACATCTATTCCCAGGTAACCGATTTTTCGTT
>DRPN01000168.1 GCA_011374625.1 Bacteroidota bacterium | reverse complement strand
GCGGATTGATCCGGAAAAAATGGAAGCCCTCGAGAAATGGGCAGCTGACGAGTTCCGGAGCATCAACGGTCAAATAGAGTGGATCATTGACCAGGCACTGAGGAAAAACGGCCGCCTGAAAAAACAAAAGAAAAAAACTGATTGATTAGACACAATGTGAATAATGCTGATTCTGTCATGGAACACATTGTGCCAAGGGCGATTTGGGGCTGAAAAAGAAGTCAAAAAAACCCGCTTGAAAGGAGGTGGTTAAGAAATGTTTGTTTCATATAAATATGGTTTTGGTTTGAGATCAGAACTTATGAATATCACTGTTTTTCACTTCTGTTAAGAAACAGGAATTTCAGTAAAAGTATTGCTTTGAGCAATGCTTTGATTTTTGAGCACCTACGTAGTATTCTACGTAGAAACTTTATAAATATCTTTCCCGGTGAAGTTTATGATGAATTTTTTTTTCATGTGATTATAAAATTTTTTTTATAAAATGAAGAAAATAAAGATTTTCTTCACACATGTAGACGGTTACTCACAGTGAAACTGTTCGTGAGCTCGCTGTGCTCGGTTCACTCTCACAGGAATTTTTTCACTCAATTTCCTGTGAAAATTTTTGAATGAATCTCCCCACTGCAAGGAGTCAGGGTATCATTATGGGATTGTTAATAATATTTACGCCGCTAGCGGCGTAAAATTCACCCCTACTTTGTCCGTCACCTGACGGATTGTCTGCCTTTTGGCGAATTAAAAAAATTCATGTTTATTTCATGTTCTTTTTTTGTTAGTTTACAGATGATTTTGTATTTTAGAAATTTATAATGCCATAATAATTATGAAAAAAATTTTTTCCGTATTGTTTGTTTTCCTGGCAGTATCTTTTGCTTTTGCGAGGGAATACCATGTTTCTGTGCATGGAAACGACACGAATAACGGAACCATTGCAGCTCCATTCCGTACGATCTCACATGCTGCCCGGGAGGCTATGGCCGGCGATGTGATTGTTGTACATGAGGGGGTGTACCGCGAATGGGTTAAACCGCCACGCGGCGGAGAGTCCGATGAAAAAAGGATTGTTTACCGGGCCGGCGACCGGGAGAAAGTGGTGATCAAAGGGTCGGAAGTGATCAAAGGATGGAAAAAGTTCAAGGGCGATGTATGGAAAGTGATCCTTCCGAATACTTTTTTCGGGGATTTTAATCCGTACAAAGAGATCCTGCATGGTGACTGGTTTTATGATCATGGCAGGGTTCATCACTCCGGAGAAGTTTATCTCAACGGAAAATCACTGTACGAATCGGCTACCCTGGAAAATCTGTTCAAGGCAAAAACGTTGGAAGTAAATGGGAAAAAACTTTACCCATGGTATTGTGAAACAGATAAGAATAACACATACATCTATGCCTGCTTCCATGGATTCAATCCCAACAGGGAAAATGTGGAAATCAATGTGCGCCGGGCATGTTTCTATCCTGATAAATCCGGTGTGAATTATATCACGGTGAAAGGTTTTATCATGCAACAGGCTGCTACTCCCTGGGCGCCCCCTACGGCCGAACAGATCGGTTTACTAGGGACGCACTGGAGCAAAGGCTGGATCATTGAGGATAATGTGATAAGTGATTCCAAATGTGCAGGGATCACCCTTGGGAAGGATCGGAAAAGTGGTCAGAATGTCTGGTCGAAGAATCCCTGTATAGATGGCGCTACTCACTATAATGAAGTAATCTTTAAGGCACTGAAAGAAGGTTGGTCGAAAGAAAAGATCGGATCCCATATTGTCCGGAACAATGTTATTTTCAACTGCGAACAGGCAGGGATCGTCGGGAGTCTTGGAGCTGTTTTCAGTCAGGTCTATGACAATCATATTTATAATATCTGGACAAAAAGACTATTCTCAGGAGCCGAAATTGCCGGGATCAAGATACATGCTGCCATAGATGTGCTGATCAGGCACAACCGTATCCACAATACGGGAAGGGGCATCTGGCTCGACTGGATGGCCCAGGGAACACGTGTTTCAGGAAACCTGCTTTATGACAATACCGAAGAAGACCTTTTCGTGGAAGTGGATCACGGACCTTTTCTTGTGGATAACAACCTATTTTTTTCTCCTAAAAGTCTGAGAAATTGGAGTGAAGGAGCAGCCTTTGTCCATAACCTGATGGCCGGATATCTGGAGGTGTATGAAGAGAGAAACCGGTATACCCCCTATATGTTTGCTCATTCGACCCAGGTGGCCGGATTACGGAATATACATGACGGTCAGCAGAGGTACTACAATAATATTTTTATGATACCTGCCGCACGTAAATCTTTTAAAATTTCCGACAACAGGCATTACATGTGGTTCGCATGGGGTCTGGCAGTGTACGATTTATCTTCCCATAAAATGATGCTGGCCGGGAATGTATACCTGAACGGAACGAAACCATACAGGTTGGAACCCGCTTATCTGGCAGAATCGGGTTTTGATCCTGAGATAAATATAGAGGATAAGGGGGAACATGTATATTTAAGTTTAACTTTACCGGACTCATTGAAAAATATGGAAAATCCGTTTATTACTACAGCGTTTCTGGGAAGGACAAAAATTTCCCGGTTGCCTTTTGAAAATCCGGACGCAACATCGTTGCAGATTGATACCGACTATTTCGATAATATGAGAAATGATAAGAATCCGACTCCGGGACCTTTTGAAGATATTACAACGGGGAAAGTAAGGCTGGAAGTATGGTAAAAGGAAGAAGTGCCGAAAAGCGTAGTTTGTAATTTTTGTAATTAAAGTAACTGATTATCTATTGTTGAAAGAATCGTTTTATTCTTTATCTTTAAACGAAATTATTAATAAAAAAATGAATAGAGAAAGATTTTTTTCATTCGACTTGCTATTTGTCGTATGGGGGATTGTTTTGATCATTGTTTTTTTTACTTTTTCCTCATGTCACCCGAAAACCGCGGAGAAATCGGTAAAAAAACCGAACATCGTTTTCATTTTTGCCGATGATCTGAATTATGACATGATACATGCGCTGGGCAATCCGGAGATCATAACGCCCAATCTGGATAAGCTGGTGCAAGAGGGTGTATCCATTACCAATGCTTATAATATGGGATCATGGTCACCTGCTGTTTGTGTTGCCAGCCGTGGGATGTTGAATACAGGCCGGTCATTGTGGGAAGCTCATAAGATGGTGCCGCAGGAAAAAAAATTGGCTGAAGAGGGTGAATTATGGGCAAAGATGATGAAAAAGGCAGGGTATGAGACATATATGACGGGGAAATGGCATGTAAAGGTAAAACCTCAGCTGGTTTTTGACCATGTGATTCATGAGCGACCCGGGATGCCCAATCAGACGCCCCAGGGATATAACCGTCCCAAAAGTCCGCAGGATACAGTATGGGAGCCGTGGCATACTATTTATGGCGGGTACTGGAAAGGTGGAAAGCACTGGAGTGAGGTGCTGGGCGATGATGCCGTTCATTTCCTGCAAGAAGCTGCTCAAAAAGATAAACCGTTCTTTATGTATCTGGCCTTTAATGCTTCGCATGACCCACGCCAGTCGCCACGGAAATTTGTGGAGATGTATGATGTGGACCGGATATCCCTGCCGAAGAGTTTTCTGCCGGAATATCCTTATGGGGAAAAAATCGGTTCCGGGAGAAAACTGCGCGACGAACGCCTGATGCCTTTTCCCAGAACCCCTTATGCTGTAAAAGTAAACCGGCTGGAGTACAATGCTATCACCACGCATATGGATGTACAGATCGGAAGAATTCTGGAAGCCCTGAAAGAGACAGGGAAAATGGATAATACTTACATCTTTTTCACCGCTGATCATGGTTTATCCGTAGGAGCACACGGACTGTCCGGGAAACAAAATCTGTATGATATCAGCATCCGGGTGCCTTTCATTGTAGTTGGACCGGAAGTCCCTCAAAACAAGAAAATACATACTGATATCTATCTGCAGGATGTGATGGCTACTGCCTTGGATCTGGCAGGGATGCAGAAACCGGACTTTGTATTCTTTCATAGTATTCTGCCAATTATTAAAGGTGAGCGAAAGACCAGCTATTACCCGGCAATCTATGGAGCTTATCTGAACTATCAGAGGATGATCCGGAAAGACGGGTATAAGCTGATTGTTTACCCGCAGGTACCGGTCGTCCTGTTGTATGATCTGAAAAAAGATCCTGATGAGGTCAATGATCTGGCCGGGAAAGCAGAATACCGCGGGAAAGTGAAAGAACTGTTTAACGAACTGGAAGAACTGCAGAAAGAAATGAAAGATACACTTGATCTGGGAAGGTTCTTCCCCGGTCTGGCAGGGAGTACAAAATGACAAATGATATCAATAATTCAAAATAAAAACCCCAAAATAATAAACTATGAAAAAATTTATGTTTGCCTTGTTGACAACAGCTTTCCTTCTAACTCCCGCATGTAAAAACGCCGGGAAAAAAGAGATGACGAAACAAAACACCTCACAACCTGCGGATAAGATGCAATGGTGGAAAGATGCCAAGTTCGGCATGTTTATCCACTGGGGCGTATATTCTGTGCCAGCCGGTGTGTATAAAGGCCATAAGGTCAAAGGAATCGGTGAGTGGATCATGAACAGGGGCAAGATCCCCGTAGCCGAATACAGGGAATATGCCAAATCCTTTAACCCGGTGAAATACGACCCGGAAGCCTGGGTGAAACTGGCCAAAGAAGCCGGGATGAAGTATATGGTGATTACCTCCAAGCATCATGACGGTTTTGGTATGTTCGACTCGAAAGTAACGGACTGGGATATTGTCGATGCTACGCCTTATCAAAAGGATGTATTGGCTCCACTGGTAAAAGCATGCCGAAAACAGGGTATGCATATTGGTTTTTATTATTCTCAGGCCCAGGACTGGAATCATCCCGGAGGAGCTGCCTCTAGGGTCCTTGCCCGTGCCGGCTGGGAGAACCCGGATTCTGCTCGCATTGACAAATATACGGCTGAGCATGATGGTCACTGGGATCCTGCCCAATTAGGCAGTTTCGACGAATACCTCGACAAAATCGCCGTCCCTCAGGTAAAGGAGATCCTTTCCAACTATGGTCCGATAGATATTCTGTGGTGGGACACCCCGAAAAATATGACTCCTGAACGGGCAAAAAAGTTTTTGCCGATTATTGCAAAATATCCGAAACTGATCACTAATAACCGGCTGGGTGGGGGTATAAAGGGGGACCTTGAAACGCCGGAACAGTACATCCCGGCTACCGGCTTTCCCGGCCGTAACTGGGAGGTGTGCATGACCATGAATGACACTTGGGGCTATAAATCCTGGGATCATAATTGGAAATCAGGAAAAGACTTGCTGCTGAAGCTTTCAGAGATCGTTTCCAAAGGAGGAAATTTTCTGCTGAATGTAGGTCCGACATCAGAAGGACTTATTCCGCAGGCCAGTATTGACCGGCTGAGGTATGTTGGCAGATGGATGAAGAAAAACAGTGAGGCCATTTATGGCACCACTGCCAATCCTTTTTCTTGGCTACCATGGGGAAGAGCTACGCTTAAAGGAAATAAATTGTATCTGCATGTGTATGACTGGCCTCGGGACGGAATGTTAAAACTTCCATTGAGAAACAAAGTTAATAAAGCATATTTGTTGGTAGATCCTGAAAATCAACTCAAGGTAGAAAGCAATAAAGAGCATGTGGAAATATCTGTTCCTGCCGAAGCCCCGGATTCGGTAATATCCATTGTGACCCTTGAGTTTGAAGGTACTCTGGATGTTTTGCCGTTGCCTTCAGCCGGAAAAGAGGGAAAAGCTTCTTCGGTGGATGATATGACCAAAGTAGAGAATCTCTTTAATGGTAATCCGAAAGACAAATGGATGCCTGCAGCAGGGGACAAGAACCCCTGGATAGAGGTTGATTTGGGTGAACCCATTGCCATCGGACATTTTTCCATTGTGGAGCCCTGGCATCCTTGGAACCATAAATACCAGAAGTTTGAACTGCAGGTGAAAAAAGGAGATAAATGGATGACGGTTGTGAAAGGAACTACCGAAGGTTCCGGTCATTCCGAATCCTTTGAACCGGTAACAGGTCAGTATTTCCGTCTACTAATGACTGGTCCCGATGGTGACAGACCCGTCTTGAATGAATGGGTGCTGCACAGGGCGTTGTAGAAATTTAATGGTATATGGAGAAGTTCAAAATCTTGAACTTCTCCATTTTTTTATCAAAACAGATCCCTTTTTATCCGATCATTCCCATCATCGTTTTAACCGTAATATCGGCATCGTTGGCAATATCTGCAATGGTGGCATCAAGCATGTAACAGGGGGACGTGACCACTTTATATTTCTTGTCTACCGCAACCTCTCCGTGGCTGGTCTCCACATGATGTGCACCCATGGCTTCTATGGCTTCGGCCGTGGCTTTGTCCTTTCCGATGGTCACCTCCACGTCTCGCAGCACACAAGCAATGATCGCCGGTGAGATGCACAAAGCCCCAACAGGCTTGCCTGTCTGCACCATCGTTTTGATTGCTTCGGCCACCTCTTCATGGACCGTGCATCCGGTCCCCTTGAAAGCAAAATCACTCAGGTTTTTGGCTGCGCCATATCCTCCCGGCATGAGCAAAGCATCAAAATCTTTTGCATTGAATTCACTCAACGGACGTATTTTCCCCCGCGCAATACGTGCCGCCTCAACCAACACATTGCGTGTTTCATTCATCTCCTCACCCGTCAGGTGGTTGATCACATGATACTGGGGAATATCCGGTGCGAAAATTTCGTAAACGCCACCGTTCTTTACAACGGCATACATGGCCATCGTGGCTTCATGGATCTCTGAACCGTCCATGACCCCACTTCCGGCTAAAATTATTGCAAATTTTTTCTTACCTTCCATGGCTGAATAGTTTATGTTTTGGGTTTATAAAGTTAGTAAATTTTCGTTCTTGTTTTATTTATGAAACGCATATTTTTAGCCATCCCGGTGGGGCAGGATGACAAACTGATCCATTACTATAAGAAAATCCGGGATATGCTGCAAGAAGAAAAAATTAAATGGGTAAAACCGGAGAATCTGCATCTGACCCTTCATTTTTTCGGGGACACGGGAGAGGAGGATATCGGAAGGCTGAACAGCCTGCTTTCTGTTCGTATGAAAGATCTTACAGGCTTCGATCTGGTTTTCAATGGTGCAGGTGTTTTCCCCGGGGTGCACAGACCCCGGGTGTTATGGTTTAGGGTTACTCCTTCGGAAGCGTTGAACGAACTGGTCAATGCAGTGGAGGAGGTGCTGATAAAAGGGGATTTTGATTTACCCGACAAGCCTTTCTCACCCCATCTGACCATCGGTCGCATCAGGTGGCTCGAAAACCGGCAGCGTTTTGTGCGAATCCTCGGAGAATACCGGGAAAAAGAAATCGCCAGGCTGACCATACAGGAACTGTATCTCTATGAGAGCATCCTGAAACCCGGGGGACCGGAGTACCATGTGTTGCACAGGTATATATTGGAATGAGCGAATACGTCCCCGTTCGCCTGCCTACCTGAAGGCAGGTAAACCTCCCGTCAGATAGGATCCGCTTTGGCCGGGCGGAAAAAATCTGATTTCCGACACTTTTTATTACTTTCCTTTTCCTTTCAGTACGGTTATCAGGGTATGTAACAGGATTTTCATATCTACATACAGGGACATGTTCTCGATATAGATAAGGTCGTATTGCATGCGCTCGATCATCTCCTCCACATTTTCGGCATAGCCGTATTTCACTTGTCCCCACGAAGTGATACCGGGTTTTACTTTTTGCAGGTGGATATAATGAGGGACTTTATCCAGGATCTGATCCACAAAATGTTTCCTCTCGGGACGGGGTCCCACCAGTGACATTTCTCCTTTCAGAACATTGATAAAATTGGGTATTTCATCCATACGGGTACGTCGCAGAAAGCGACCCACAGAAGTAATCCTGGGATCGTTTCTGGAAGAGAGGGCAGGCCCTTCTTTTTCCGCATCTTTGTACATGGTCCTGAACTTGTAGATCATAAATGGTTTTCCGTGGCGTCCAACCCGTTCTTGTCTGAAAAATACCGGGCCCTCCGAAGTGAGCTTGATAGCGATAGTAATGATCAATATTGAGGGGACAGATAAAATCAACAGGGTCAGGGCTGCTGTGTAATCTATAAGTGTTTTGACCACTATCTGCCAGGCTGGCATCAGCTCGTGGGTGATCTCAATGAGTGGTGTGCCCAGAAAAGAAGTCATTCGTACCCTGCCGGCCAGTATGTCATACAGCTCGGGGATAGCCTGGAGGTGTGCCGGTGCGTTGAAAAGCTGGTTGAGAATGTATCCAATCTCTTTTTTCTCAGATTCTTCAATGGCCAGGATGATCTCCTGCACCTGCTTGCCGTCTGAAAGGATCTTTCTTGCTTTTTTCAGATTGCCAAGGTACGGAAGATGATTCTCCAGGGGACCTTTTCCTTCCGGGTTTAACGACACAAAACCGGTGAATTTATACCCTGCCTTGCCATTATTTTCTTTGAGACGTTTATAAATATTCAGAGCTTTCAGGTTATTGCCTATGATTACGGTATTGAAGACAATCTTGCCGGTATGAATCCGGTAATTGGTGACGGAGGTGATTAAAAGACGTGGAAGATAGGTGAATATGAACTGCAAGGCGAACAATACCACAACAGAATGATAGTAATTTTTATAGGAGACGATGACATCGTTCAGGATGATCATGAAAAAAAGAACTATCACCCCTACCAGGGTTACCACAAAGGTTTGTGCCAGTTCCTGAAGCCTGGATTTCCGGTATATGTTCCGGTAATAACCGGAAAGATAATGCAGAAACACCCACCCAATGGGTATAAAAAAAAGGCCCAGGATGAAATTCTTATCTGCTTGAAAAGGAACGGAATACCCAAATTTGGTCGATTCAATATAAATCTTGCGGTATGTAAAAAATAAGACCCACGTGGTCACTGAGGCAAGGTAGTCCGATATTAGGTATTTCAGGACCTGTTTTTTCGGGTTCATTAGAGGGTAACATGGTACATCCGGATTTTTAACGTAAAAACAGGAAGAATATTTTTGAAAACAGGAATTATTGCAGATTTTTTACAGCATGTCGGGGCATAAGGGAATTATGACGCACCTTATCCCGGATATATTGCTGGATCCGTGTGGTAGTAAGCCGATCTTCCATAAAAATGTTTTTTTCCTTTTCTTCTGACAGTAAAAATTGCCAGCTTCGGAAAAGGGAATGATTGTTATCAGGCAACAAGGCGGAGCCGGCATCGTATAATCCTTCGGGTTTTATCAGCGAGTGATGAACCTCCCCGGCCTTGAAATCATATTTTATCAGATGACCGGATTGTATCAACCGGAAGTAATATTCCCGGGATTGCGATAACCCTTCGTATCTGAACAAAGCCATTGCACGATTATCAAAATCAAGGCGTACATGGATCATATCTGTCCGGACCAGGCTTGAAGAATATATATTGACAACCGGTTTTTTCGGGAAAGCATGGAAAATGCGTAGAATGGATTCAAGGGAAAATAACAAATGATCAAGGGCTTTTTCCGTTTTGAACTGCAAAGGTGGCAAAGAGTAAATCATTTCGGCGTAAAAAGGGTTTGAAACAACGACAGGAATTTTACCGGAGGTAAAATGAGTCCATATCGGATTAAAACAAACCGCAGGTGTTTCTGCTTCTCCGGATAGTCTGACGATTTCGTTCATATTTTCAGGTGTCAGGTTGCCGGTATTTATGAAAAAAAGAGGCGTTGACTCACAAAGGGCATGCCTGATGAAAGGCATATCGCCGGAAGAAGGATCAGAAAAAATCACTCTGTCGGAACGGGAAATCAGATCAACAGGATCAGTGGAAGAGAAAAGATTGTGTTCCTGGGGGGAGTAGTCAGACGGCATGCCATGGGTAAAAAACAATATCTGCGTATTCTTTGTCTTCCGCTGTATTTTCCGGATCAGATCGATTGCTTTTCCGGAAAGACCGAAAACCCCGATTTTTATCATATTTTTGTAGCAATTTTTGCAAACATATAATTTTTACCGGGAAGATTTCCTGGTTTTCAGGGCAAGTTATTAACGGGCTGATGTTGATAAGTATATGGGAGATAGCCAGATAAATTAACTGATATGGAATATGTAAAATATGATTGAATTATACCGTAATATTATAGTAATTGTAAATGATGAAACAAAAGAACCTGGAAGACAATTATCTGCATAAAGGATTGCGGAAAAAACTATTGGAAGAACTTCGAAATAAGGGGATCAAGTCGGAGGCTGTACTGGATGCCATTAATAAAGTGCCGCGTCATTTATTTATGGACACAAGCTTTTTGAATTATGCATATAAAGACCAGGCTTTCCCA
Source organism: Bacteroidota bacterium (assembly GCA_011374625.1). GTDB lineage: Bacteria > Bacteroidota > Bacteroidia > Bacteroidales > VadinHA17 > DRPN01. The sequence goes on along the minus strand of DRPN01000168.1, from coordinate 46,403 downwards.
ATCGGCGCCGGACAGACAATTTCGCAGCCTTATACGGTAGCCTTTCAAACCGAATTACTGGATATCCATAAAGGAGAAAAGATACTGGAGATTGGTACGGGCTCTGGATACCAGACTGCCGTATTGCTGGAGATGGGAGCACGTGTGTTTACCATAGAACGGCAGAAAGAATTGTTTCTTAACTCACAGGCCTTACTCACCCGTCTGGGTTATCATCCGAGATTTTTTTACGGCGACGGCTATAAAGGATTACCTGCTTTTGCCCCTTTTGATAAGATCCTGATCACGGCAGCTGCCCCCGAGATCCCCGTCACCCTGATCCGGCAATTAAAGAACAACGGAATTCTCGTTGCACCGGTAGGCGGAGAGACACAGGAAATGACACGCGTGATAAAACATAGTCGCGACGATGTTGAGATGACCAAACACGGTTACTTTGTCTTTGTTCCCATGATGAAAGGAACCAATGGCAATAACGGAACATCCGACAAATAATCAAATACCCGATCTTACCGGGATTAGCAGAAAGAAATCAAAGAAAAAAACCATGAGACAAAAACCGGGAGTAAAAAAATTTGTTTTCAATCCTTTTCAGGAAAACACCTATGTGTTATATGAGCCGGAAGGTGCATGCGTGATTATTGATCCCGGAAACAACTCCCCGGAAGAAGAGGAAGAGATTCTTTCCTTTATCAGGGATCAGCATTTACGGCCTATGCACATTTTGTTGACACATGGTCATCTGGATCACGTATGTGGAGCTCCTTTCTTTTTTGAAAAATTCGGACTCAGCCCCAAAATTCATCCGGATGATCTCTCTTTATACCGGACCGTAAAAATGCAGGGAGAGATGTTTTCTTTCCCAGTGGCAGATATGCCTGATGCGGAAAAACTGGTCATGGAACCCCTGGCGTTTGGAGATGTAACCCTGGAAGTGATCCATATGCCGGGGCATACACCCGGCGGGACAGCCTATTATGACCGGGCATATGGCCTGCTCTTTTCCGGAGACGTTCTGTTCAGGGGAAGCATAGGTCGTACCGACCTGATGGGAGGGGACTATAACCTCCTTAAAAACAGTATTAAAACAGAGATTTTGGAAAAAATGGATGATGAGGTCAGGGTGTTTCCGGGGCATGGCCCGGAGACTACCGTTGGCTATGAAGCACTCAGCAACCCGTTTCTGGATTTTTAATTCGCCTTTGCATTCCGCTATGGCGGACGGGTTACCCCGGGGGAGTTATCGAGGACGAAACCTGTATTTTCGAATTGAAAATTTATTTCGTCACATGATTTTTGTAGTTTGTTTTACTCATCCCTTTTTCTATTTTTAACCTGAATTATTTACTAACGTAAAACATGTTTTCATGACACCTTATACTTTTGCCGATCGCCATATCGGTCCGCGTGATAACGATATCCGACAGATGCTGGAAGTGGTTGGGGAAAAATCTCTGGACTCGCTGATTGAAAAGGTAATCCCTTCTGATATACGTCTGGATGAAGATTTCGAAATTCCGGCCATGTCGGAAGATGAATACCTGAAATACATCAAGAAAATTGCATCGGAAAACAAGATCTTCCGTTCCTACATCGGTATGGGATATTACAATACGGTCTTTCCGGCCGTGATCCAAAGAAATATCCTGGAGAACCCTTCCTGGTACACCTCGTACACTCCCTATCAGGCTGAGATTTCGCAGGGCAGGCTGGAAGCTTTGTTGAATTTTCAGACGGTGCTTATCGATCTGACCGCTTTACCTCTGGCCAACTCTTCGTTGCTGGATGAAAGCACTGCCGCTGCCGAGGCCATGCTCATGCTTTACAATGCCCGTTCGCGGGATGCTGTGAAAGCAAATGTCAATCGTTTCTTTGTGGATGACAATATCTTTCCACAGACATGGAGTATCCTCAAAACCCGTGCTGAAGCCAGAAAAATCGAACTGGTGAAAGGGTCGTGGGAGAAAACGATACCGGCTGAGGATTTTTTCGGGGCACTGGTGCAGTATCCCAATGCAGGGGGGCAGGTGTGTGATTACGAAGCCTGGACAGGGAAACTCCATGAAAACAATGTGCCGCTGGTTGTGGTGGCAGATATCCTGAGCCTGGCATTGCTGCGTCCTCCGGGAGAGTGGGGTGCCGACGTCGCAGTGGGATCGGTGCAACGCCTCGGACTACCGTTAAGCTACGGAGGGCCTCATGCAGGGTATATGGCTGCCAAGGAAGTGTATAAACGACATATGCCCGGCCGGATTATCGGGGTAAGCCGCGATACACACGGGAAGCCGGCATTGCGCATGGCCTTGCAGACACGGGAACAACATATTAAAAGAGAAAGAGCTACCTCTAATATATGTACAGCACAGGCCCTGCTGGCTACGATGGCCGGGATGTATGCCGTGTACCACGGACCGGAAGGTCTGAAAAAAATTGCCGGGAATATCCATGCTATGACCGGAACGTTGAATGAAAGCTTGAAAACCCTTGGATATGACCAGGTAAATGATAACTTTTTTGATACCCTGAAGATAAATGTACCTGATGAACAAAAAAAGGAGAAAATACGAAAACTGGCCCTGCAAAAAGAAATCAATCTGAATTATTTCGAGCCCGGATATGTGAAAATAAGCCTGGATGAGACAGTACATGAAAGGGACGTGCAGGACCTGGTTGACCTCTTTGCCGAGGCTGCCGGAAAGAAGACGTTTCCGGTAAACGTACTGACGGAAAAATTATATCTGGACCGGAAATTCCTGCGGGAAACGCCTTTCCTGCAGAATGCCGTATTTAATAAATACCGGTCCGAAACAGAGATGATGCGGTATATCAAAAAGCTGGAGCGGAAGGATATATCCCTGACGCATTCGATGATCTCTCTCGGTTCCTGTACCATGAAACTGAATTCTGCGGTAGAAATGCTGGCCGTTTCCTGGATGGAGTTCGGGACAATTCATCCTTTTGTGCCTGCCGAACAGGCGGCGGGCTATAGCCGGATAATCGACGATCTGAAAGAAGATATGTTAAAAGTAACCGGATTTGCCGATATCACTTTTCAACCCAATTCGGGAGCTGCAGGGGAATATACCGGCCTCTCTATCATTCGCCGGTATCTGGAAGATAAAGGACAAAGTGAAAGAAATGTGGTGCTGATCCCATCGTCGGCGCATGGCACCAATCCGGCCAGCGCTGTCATGGCGGGGATGAAAGTGGTAGTGGTGGATTGCGATGAGCTGGGCAATATCAAAGTGGACTCGCTGCGCCGCCTGGCTGAAGAGCATAAAGACCGTCTGGCTGCATTTATGGTTACGTATCCTTCTACGCACGGTGTTTTTGAAAGCCGGATAAAAGAAATGACCGGGATCATTCACTCTTTTGGGGGACTGGTATATATGGACGGCGCCAACATGAACGCACAGGTGGGGCTTACCAGCCCAATGATGATCGGAGCCGACGTATGTCACCTGAATTTGCACAAGACCTTTGCCATCCCCCACGGTGGTGGCGGTCCCGGCGTGGGACCGGTAGCTGTGGCGGAGCATCTGAAAGAATATTTGCCGGAACATCCGCTGGTGCCTGTGGGTGGATCAAAAGGAAAGATCACCGTCGCTGCGGCACCTTACGGCAGTGCCCATATCCTGGTAATCTCACATGCCTATATGCGACTGATGGGAAGTGAAGGCCTGAAAAAAGCCTCCGAAGTGGCAATACTCAATGCCAACTACCTTTCCAGGGCCCTGAAAGATCAGTTTAAAACCTTATATACCGGTGAAACCGGCTATGTGGGTCATGAGATGATCCTCGACTGCAGAGAGTTCAAACATGTGTCAGGCGTTACCGAAACAGATATCGCCAAAAGACTGATGGACTACGGTTTTCATGCACCTACGCTTTCTTTTCCGGTGCACGGAACCCTTATGGTTGAGCCTACCGAGAGCGAATCTAAAGCCGAACTGGACCGTTTTGTGGAGACGATGAAAAATATCTATGATGAGATCATGGAGGTACAGGAGGGGAAAATTGATCCTCAGGATAATGTTCTGAAAAATGCCCCCCATACACAGGAGGAAGCCCTGGCAGATGAGTGGACTCACCCTTATACACGCACAAAGGCTGTCTTTCCTTTGCCCTGGATTTCGGAGAATAAATTCTGGCCGGCGGCAAACCGGGTGGATGATGCCTGGGGTGACCGGCATCTGATGTGCTCGGTAGAGGGATTGGAGCATTTCCCGGCCGAAGAAAAAAGTTAGTTGAACAGATCGTCCGTGATCATATCCGTAAGCGCTTCCATGCTGATCCCGAAAGCACGGGCCTGACGAGGAATAATGCTCTCTTTGCTGAGACCAGGGATGGTGTTGATCTCCAGAAAATAAAGAATGTTCCTTTTCAGGATAAAATCAATGCGTGTTATACCCCGGCAGCCCAGCACAGAATAGATGTAAGATGCGGTTTCCTGAATCAGGGTAATTTTGTCTTCCGGCAAACGGGCGGGCGTGATTTCCTCGGCCAGACCTTCCGAATATTTAGCCTGATAATCAAAAAACTCATTGTGACTGACGATCTCCGTCGGGGGGAAGATTATATCGCGCGTAGAGGTCTTTAATACGCCGCAGGAGACTTCGGTTCCCTCAATAAATTCTTCGATGATCGCCTCATCACTTTCCTCAAAAGCTTTCCGGATGGCAGGGCCTACTTCCGAAGGTCTGGATACTTTGGATACGCCAAAACTGGATCCGCTGGCATTGGGTTTGACAAACAAGGGATATCTCATCTCTCCCAGATCAGGAGGTGTCCATCCTGCGTTCTTGCGTACCAGAACGGAAGAGGCTGTGGGGATATTGTACTTCTCCAGAAACAGCTTACAGGCAAATTTGTTGAAAGTCAACGAGGAGGTAAAGCTGTTACACCCGGCATAAGGGAGCCCGATCATTTCGAAATATGACTGCAACTTTCCGTCCTCTCCCGGACTGCCGTGGATGACAATAAATGCTCCGTCAAAATGAACGGTTTCTCCGTCTACCGGAAGTGTAAAAGCATTTTTGTCCACCGAAACCATGTCGCCCTGAGGCGTCTCCCAAAACCATCCTTCCCGGGTGATCAGAATAAGATACGTTTTGTAATACTTTTTTTTCAGGTGATTCATTACCTGCTTTGCACTTTTCAGGGAGATTTCATATTCGGACGAATACCCCCCGGCCAGTATGGCAATATTTTTGATTTTGTTTTCCATATACTTCGTCAATTGTTGCCGGCAGCTTGTCTGTATTGCTAATCTTTGGATTCTTTCTTCCAATCACGGATAAGAAACCCGTCTCCATACCTGACTACTTCCAGTTTCTGCCTGGCTTTCCAGCCCAGCTCTGCAATATCATCCATGGGAAGCGTTACCGCATAACTGGCTCCCCCACCCAGTTTTTGTAAGGTGCGGATGTGTTTTTTGGAAAGTTTTCTGCGTGCCATAATGTGAATTTTTTAAGTAGTGGGGAAAATAAATATTTAAATACATATTAAAATAAATATTTAAATACATATAAATTAGAAGATAAAATTACATATATAATCTTTAAAAGACAAATGGGAAAGCTAGAAATGAACGTAGTTAAGGGAATGGAGAATATCTCTCTGTTTTTCAGTCGCTGTTCGTCGTTCGTCCTTCCATATACTTTTTCCATTTCCGGATCACCTGTTCCATGTCATCTGGCAGTGGGGAATCGAAAGACATGATTTTGCCGGTGGAAGGGTGGATAAATTCCAGCGATTTGGCGTGAAGGGCCTGTCGCGGCAGGATATTGAAGCAGTTTATTACGAACTGTTGGTATTTACTGAAGGTGGTTCCTTTCAGGATGCGATCGCCTCCGTACTCAGCGTCGTTGAACAAAGGGTGCCGGATATACTGAAAATGCACACGTATCTGGTGAGTGCGTCCTGTTTCAAGGTGGCACTCCACCTTACTGATGTAGCCGAGGTCTTCCAGCACTCTGTAATGGGTGATGGCCGGCTTGCCCTGCGATCCGTCGGGGAATACAAACATCTTTGTCCGGTCCCTGGGGTTGCGGCCTATGTGTCCTTCTATGGTTCCTTTCTGATCCGGAGGTGTGCCCCATACGAGGGCTATGTATCTTCTTTTTACTGTATGAAGAAAAAATTGTTTGGCCAGTTTATTCATGGCTATCTCATTCTTGGCAATCACCAGGATGCCGGTGGTGTTTTTATCGATACGATGCACCAGCCACGGTCTGGTGTCTCCTTCACGAAAAGCCGGCTCATCCTTCAGATGCCATGCCAGGGCATTGACAAGGGTGCCTGTATAGTTACCATAACCGGGGTGTACCACCATGCCCGCAGGTTTATTGATGACCATCAGGTCGTTATCTTCATAAAGGACATCCAGGGGAATGTCCTGGGGGACGATCTCAATTACACGGGGAGGATGCGGGAGGACGATGGTGATGGTCTCTCCGGGTTTAACCTTGTAACTTGGTTTGACGGGCTGATTGTCCACCATGATATTGCCGGCAACCGCTGCATTCTGAATGCGGGTACGGGAGGTACTTTCCAGTCTGTTGATCAGGTATTTGTCTATGCGCAACGGTTTCTGTCCCGCATCTACAATGAAACGGTAGTGTTCATACAGTTCCTGCTGATCATTTTCCTTGTCGGTCATGCCTGGCAGATTAACGGGAGATGACAAAACGGGTGCGATAAACGAGCCGGTCATTCTGACGGACCACCAGGAGGTAGAAACCGTTGTGAAGCCCGGAAATATTTACCGTTCTTGTAAATCCTTTGTGTCGGTACAGGATCCTTCCGGTCATGTCGAGAAGGATATACTCGGGGTTTTGTATTTCCCGGTTATTGTATTTAATATACAAATGATCTTTTGCCGGTTGGGGATAGACCGTCCAGTCTTTGTTGTCCGGTTCGTGGGAAGGGACGGAAGCCAGCAGATTATGACCAGTGACCGGCCGTATCATGATTGAGCCCGGGATAGTGGAAGGCAGCCACTGGCCGCTGACATAGATTTGGTTCTTGTCCTGGTTGTTACGGTTCCTGTCAAAACCGACATTCAGAAAAACTGATGAATTTTGTTGCCATCCGACGTAAAAATCTCCTTCGGGTATCACTACTGCCGAGTCGAAGAAATAGGTGGTAAAACAATTCAGGCTGTCCCGGAAAACAGGAGACTGACTGATTTTCTGATAAATATTTTCTCCGGGATTGTCCCCGTCTGCAGCCCATACCATCAGATTGAATGTTGTACTGTTGGCATCTTTCCAGGATTCATTGAAGTAGATTCTGATTGCCTGAAGGGTGTCGGGTATATAGGCATGAAAACGGATGGCCACCGCAGCACGGTCCATACCGTTGCCGCTTAGACCGTACCCTGCTTCGGCCGACCCGTCATCGTAAGCAAAATAGTCCCTGAAAACCTGGTAATAAGTGACGGTGTCGTTTATCTTGGGATCATAATTGTCGGTGATAAGATAGCTTCGCACACGAAAGACAACCGAATCGGGTGCGGGAGAGTTGAAGGTATAGATGAGGGGTGAGGTGTAGGTTTCTGTGGTAAGGGGTCCTATGTTTACGGCGCCTCCCGTATAGGCATGTGATTGCTGCCCTGTGAAAAGGTCGGTGATCTCAAATTGCCTGGTGACATTGCGGACGATGGTGTCGTTATTGCGGTAGGTCACTGGCAGGAAACTACCCATTTCCGTCAGATAAGTCTCCCTGAAATGCCGCCAGGGCATGGCCTCATAAGTTTTCAGCACCGACTTTAACGGGGAAGTTATGGCAACATCATGCATGACCGTATCGTCTTTGAAACGGTCCCGGTCCAGATAAACGTAATCAATATTCCACTGGTCGCAATTGCCGACCCTGCCCGGATCACTTGAGTTATAAGAGATACTTGCATAATTGCGAAAGCGGAAACGAAACCCTGCATGCAGGAAAGCTGTGTCTTGCACCGGCAGGATGACCATGCGGAAAGGAGTGATGGTGTCTGGCGCCAGGGAGTCCCCCGGGATGTTCCATACCGTATGCCATGTCTGCTGAAGAGGTGCATAGAAATCCAGGCAGAGGGAGTCGTCCTGATTGGGAAAGTCGCCCAATCCTTGTGGTTGATAGTAAAAACTGAAAAAGATATTGCTTGCGGGAGAATAATTCAGGTACAGCGGTTTACTGGTTAAATGGTCGGCAATGAAAGGAAATGGTTCAGCGTCGGGATAAAGGGATCCTTTTTCGTTAATGGCATCAAGTGTGGCGACGCCTATGGTGGGAGGAGAGACTCCCAGAGTCTGGTTGACAAACACATCCCGGTCTGACCAGAAGGCCGGATCAGGATAAACACGAAACGTGGAAAAATCATCTAAAAACGGCAGGGACAGGGTATCCGGTGTCAGCAGGCTTTTGGCCGTATGCTTCAGGATCCCGGTATATGCTTTTCTGACAGTAGGATTGACGACCAAGGGCACCAGCTTTTCCTGTGCTGTAACCACCAAGTTTGTAATAATAAATACAAGGATACACAAAAGCTTATTTTTCATTCGGTACAGGAGGTTCTTCGATGGTTAATGTGTCAGGGACAGGCAAAAGGGCTGAGTCCAGTGTAAACCACAGATATATGGATGAGCCTACCGGAACAAACAGATCTTCTTTTTCTTTATAAGCAGGACTTTGCTTCCAGACAAATGCCGACATGGAATCTTTGGCGTCATGGACTGTGGAGTCATACACGATGGCCCCCTTGTTCAGAGCCGTGCTGATAATTACCTGTTCGGCTTTTTCCAGAGTCATTCCGGTAAAATCGGGCAATGGTGTTTTTTCGTTGCTCAGTCCCTTACCGAGAACGAGATCCACGGAAACCCCCTTCTCAAGAGAATCACCGGGTTGTAGTTCACGTTCTTCATACATTTCTTTTAAAACATTATTGATTGCAATGTCAGGGACATATTTCAGTTTGCCTACCTGAAAGCCGTTCGATTCGAGAAGCGCCTTGGCCTGGCGTAACGAATAACCTACCACATAAGGTACTGGTATCACTTCGGGATGAAAAGCGTTGATAATAAGAAATATCTTGCGTCCTTTTTTTACCATTGAACCGGCTTTGGGATTCTGTTCGACGATGGCCCCGGCAGGAACTTCTTTTGTATAAACCGAATCCTGAACAACCAGGACGAAATGACCTTTCTTGATCAGTGACTGGCATTCCTTTACCGTCAGGCCATAGAAATCGGGTACTTCTTTTTTCTGCCCGTGACGGGTATACAACTTTAACCAGATCAATATAAGAAATATCAGAAATATAGATATCAAAAGGGCAAAGAGTAAATTTTTCAAGAAAGTCTTGCTGATAAGAAACCGTCCCAAACTCATGCCGACAGCAGTATTAATGGTTCATTAGTAATTGAACGCAAAAGTAAAGATAAAATTATAGGAAGACAAGTGGAACGATAAAATGCGATCGATGATTATTGAACAAGGCTACAGATTATTGTTAATCACACGCCTATGCCATCAATCGCAGATTTGTAAAAAATGAAAAATGTAATAAGTATGGATAAAAAGTATGAAAGGATTCTTTATACTTTGTATTTCGGTTCGTCGGAAACAGAAAGTTTTTTCCGTCCTTTAATGCGGCGGCGTGCCAAAACTTTCCGGCCATTGACTGTTGACATGCGTTCCCGGAAACCGTGTTTATTTTTTCTCTTGCGCCGTGATGGCTGAAATGTCCGTTTCATATTTGTAATTTCTTATTTGCCTGACCTGAAAAATTATCTGCAGTAGTATGTAAACAGGCTGCAAAATTAATGTTTTTTTATAATACTCAAAAAAATTGTTGAGATATTTCAGGATGAGGAAAAAAGTATTTTTTTTGTTTCAAAAAAAGGTTCTTGGAAATAAGTGGAAACGGGAACTACGGTAATGTTTTTATCTTTATCGCCCGGAAAAATGTGATTGTTAATGTCGCCACCTGTCAGGTAGATGATTCCGCATTTGTCTCTCCGGGCAGATTTCTTGAGCAGATGACGGGTCTGGCGGCGGAAAAATCCAAACTTACTGACTCCGCGTCCTATAATATAATTGTATTGGCCCTTCAGTTCTTCTGCCCGGATTTTCTGACAGGTAACATTTTTAAGGTGCAGGTTGTTGGCCAGGGCTTCCACAACTTTAATCTTTTTCCCAATGTTATCTATAAGATGGAAATGGGATTCCGGAAAAAAAATAGCCAATGGCAGACCGGGCAGTCCGCCTCCCGTGCCTACATCGAGGATATTTTCACCGGGAAGAAAAGACCGGAATTTGGCAATGGCCAGGGAATAAAGAATGTGATGTTCGTAAAGGTTGACTATGTCTTTTCGGGAGATAACATTAATACGTTCATTCCAAAAGGCATACCCTTTGGCAAGTTGTTCGAAAAAGGATATTTGTTTGTCGCTCAGCTCGGGGAAATAAGTGAGGATTCTGCTCAAACCTGGATGCATGGGCTACGGTTTGGTATCGTTGTTTTTTTTCAGAATATTGTAAAGAAGTTCTTTGGCACGGAACAACTGTGCTTTTATGGTACCAAGCGGAAGATTAAGTTCATTGGCAATCTCTTCATAGGAATATTCCTTGAAATATCTTAAAACGATCAGATCTTTGTACCGGGGTTTTAATTGATCAACAATGTTATGCATTAATACTGCTTTTTGACTCTTGATCATGTTTTCTTCCGGGTCGGGAGAGTTTTCCTGAATGGTCAGAGGGATCCCGTCCTTGTTGCTGTGGTCCTGATCAATGGATATCAGAGGGGTGCGTTGTTTTCGGATAAAATCAATACAGTTGTTGGAAGCTATCCTAAAAAGCCAGGTGCTGAAAGCAAAGTCCGGAACGTACTGATGCAGGTTTTTAAAAGCTTTTCCGAAGGTTTCAATGGTTAGATCTTCCGCATCGGTAGGGTTGTTTACCATCTTCAGCAACATGTAATAAATGGCATCACGGTAACGGCTCATGAGTTTTGAATAAGCCTGCTGGTCGCCTGACAAAGCCCGGTGGACAAGCTCCAGGTCTTTTTTGGCTTTTTCTGATAAATTGTTATTTGCCACGTTTACTACCATGATATTTTTGCCGTTCGGGAAAGATTGGTTAACCAGATAATAAAATATATAAAAGGAATGAATATATCATAGATTAACGAAGATAATAATAATTGCTTTTCTGCCAAACGTTTTTCAGCATATCCGAATACAATACCCATGATAATCCATCTGACTATTACAGCTCCGGCTGGAATAAACCAGGACACGGGAAGAAAAAAAAGAAAACCTACAGAAAGAAAAAAGAGGATACGGAAGAACATTTCTCCTCCCAGAAGCCATTTACTTATCTTTGTATAATAACGTGCCGTCGTGATATGCCTTTTTTTATTTAAGAACCATTGTCGCCACGACTGGGGTGGTGTTGAAAGGGTTTTGGTCCGGGGGTCTGTTTCCACACGGGTATTGTTTTTTCCGGCCAGATGGTTTACCAGTAGGTCATCATCACCGGAAGCAAGTTTGACGAAATAATTGTGTTTGCAGATTTCATAATACAGCGGTTTGCGGTATGCCATATTACGGCCTACACCCATGTATGGCCGGCCCCGCAAGGCGAAGCCCAGATATTGAACAGCAATGAAAAAACTTTCGTAGCGGACAAAATTGTTCAATAATCCTTTTTGGGGGATAAACCCGCCATACCCAAGGACAATGGAGGTCTTTTTGGTGAAATTGCGTGCCATAAGGCGTATCCACTGATCAGAAACCGGTTTACAATCTGCATCCGTAAACAATAGCCATTCGTTTTTGGCAGCTTTGATACCCACCAGTACAGCCAGTTTCTTGCTATGTGTGAACCTTTTGTCTTTGGTAATCGTGGTGAATTTCAGATGTTTGTATTGATCGGAATAATTTTTCAACAAAGATTCGGTGTTATCTGTAGAGGCATCGTTGACGACGATGACTTCATAATTGGGATAATCTTGTGTGAGGATTTGCGGAAGAAACTGTCTGAGATTATTTTCTTCATTTCTGGCGCATATGATAACAGAAACAGGAATATCCGTATTTTTTTTCTTTGGGATCTGTTTAAAACCCACAGCTGAATAATACCAGAGATAATAAAAGATCTGGACGGCAAGTGATACTCCGTTGATAATCAGAATAATATCAGTAAGTTGTAAACGTGAAAGCATTTTGGAAAATTGATCGCAAGTTTATCAAAGTTTTCCATGGCTTGCAAATCTTTTACAGGAAGTTTTATAAAACGACAAAAATTGTGCGTGAATATTATGAAAAAATTTATGTAGGTTTGCCCGAAAGGGCAGGATATGTTTTTTACAATAACGAGTAGGGACAAGACCACAAAGGCACGTGCCGGGATCATCAGGACGGACCACGGAGAGATCAGAACACCGGCATTTATGCCGGTAGGGACAGCAGGGAGCGTGAAGGCCGTGTCGCAGCAACAGTTGGAGCAGGAGGTGAAAGCTTCCATTATTTTGGGTAATGCCTACCATCTGTATCTGCGTCCCGGATTACTGGTGCTGGAAAAAAGCAGAGGCTTGCACCGCTTTATGAATTGGAAACATCCCATACTGACTGATAGCGGAGGGTATCAGGTATTTTCCCTGACGAATACTCGTCAGCTTGCGGAAGAGGGTGTCTGGTTCCGTTCTCATTTTGACGGTTCCAAACATCTTTTTTCACCTGAAAAAGTGGTGGATATTCAGCGTGTGATTGGATCAGATATTATGATGGCGCTGGATGAGTGTACGCCTTATCCCTGTACTTATGAATATGCAAAAGATTCACTGGCGTTGACACATCGCTGGTTGGAACGGGGCTGGCAGCATTTTCTGGAAAGCAAGCCATTGTATGGCCATGATCAGGTATTTTTCCCTATTGTCCAGGGCAGTGTATATCCTGATCTGCGGGAAACATCGGCCCGGACAATTGCTTCCTACGATGCGGAAGGGTATGCCATAGGCGGTTTGTCTGTAGGTGAACCCGTGGAGGATATGTACAATATGGTTGATCTGGTTTGTGATATTCTTCCTGAATGCAAACCCCGGTATTTAATGGGGGTGGGGACACCTGTCAATATTCTGGAATCCATTGCCAGGGGAGTGGATATGTTTGATTGTGTCATGCCGACACGTAATGCACGTAACGGAATGATCTTTACCCATCAAGGGATCATCAATATTAAAAACCTGCAATGGAAAGAAGATTTTTCCCCCATCGATCCGTTGGGTCCGTCACTGTATAGCAGAACTTATACCAAAGCTTATCTTCGACATTTGATTCTCTCGAAAGAAATTCTCGGAGCACAAATTGCTACCATACACAATTTAAGTTTTTATATTTGGTTGATTAATCGGGCAAGGGAAAAAATAGTGCAGGGAGAGTTTGGAGAGTGGAAAATGGAAATAATTGAAAAAATAGGAAAAAGGTTGGCGCAGGCGTGAAAAAACTGGATAAATATATTATTAAAAAATTTCTCGGGACATTCATTTTTTCCATTGTCCTGATCCTGGGTATCGCCATAGTATTTGACCTGAGCGAAAAACTGGATAATTTTATAGATCATAAAGCTCCTTTCAAAGCGGTGATTTTTGATTATTATTTGAATTTTATTCCATATTTTGCCATTCTTTTCAGTTCGCTGTTTGTTTTCATTTCTGTAATTTATTTTACCTCTAAGATGGCTTACAATTCTGAGATCATTGCTATCATCAGTAACGGAGTTAGTTTTTACCGGCTGTTAGTTCCCTATATGTTCTCGGCACTTGTGATTGCAGTGGGTTCATTCCTGATTTCCAATTTTCTGTTGCCTCATGCCAATGCCCGGAGATTGGCTTTTGAAGAGGTTTACGTTGGACGAACGCAACGTTACCGTTCCAATAACTATAATATTCACAGACAGGTTAGACCAAACTTATATATATATATGCAGAGTTATTCGCCTATCAGCAAGAGCGGTCAAAAGTTTTCGATCGAGAAGTTTGATGAACAAGGCAAGCTGAAAAGTAAATTGTTAGCCGATTATGTGAGATGGGATACGGCAACTCATAAATGGAAAATAAATAATTATTATATCCGGATTATTTCCGACAGTCTTCATGAGAAAATAGAAAAGGGTATCAGGATGGATACGACATTTTTCCTAACCCCTGACGACCTGGCTACCAGGAAAAATATAACGGAGACGCTTAATCTGGGTGAACTGAAACAATTTGTAAAAAATCAACGATTGCAGGGCACGGAAAATATTGAAGAGTATGAGATAGCCCTACATAACCGTTTTTCATTTCCTTTTTCGGCATTTATACTAACCCTGATCGGGTTATCCCTGTCATCCAGAAAACTGAAAGGGGGTATCGGGGTGCAGATCGGTACAGGCATCGCCCTTAGCTTTGCTTATATCCTTTTTATGCAGTTTTCTTCTCAGTTTGCCATAGGAGGGAATATGAACCCCCTTCTGGCATCCTGGCTGCCCAGCATGATTTTTGCCGTCATTGCAACCATCTTGTTTTTCATGACACCCAAATAAATAAGACTGTGGTTGTTGTTTTATGTTATATGTTGTGAGACAGATATCTTGGTTGGTTTGGTAGTAATTTTTCCCTGGAATATTTTTTTTAATAATAGGGATTTTGTAACGTTGCATTATGTAAATATGTTTTATAGCATTTTGATATTTATATTAAATTTAATAAGTGATGGCATTAAAAAGAAAAATTCAGGAATTACAGAAGCGTCGCGAGGAAGTATTGCAGGGAGGTGGCGAGAAAGCGGTACAGAAGCAAGTGTCTATGGGAAAATTGACTGCCCGTGAACGTATTGTTGCTTTGTTGGACAAGGGGTCTTTTAACGAGTATGATATGTTTGTTGAACATGATGCCAGGGATTTTGACATGGATAAGAAGACCTTGTATGGTGACGGGGTGATCGTAGGAACCGGAACAATTCATGGCAGGCCGGTAGCAATTTTTGCACAGGATTTTACCATTGCGGGAGGTTCGCTCGGGCTTATGCATAGCCGGAAGATAACCAAGATTATGGATCATGCTTTGAAAATGCGTATGCCTTTGATCGGGATCAATGATTCGGGAGGTGCCAGGATCCAGGAAGGTGTGAACTCTTTGGCCGGATACGGCGAGATCTTTTACCGGAACACTTTATCATCAGGAGTGATTCCGCAGATATCCGTGATATTAGGACCCTGTGCTGGAGGTGCTGTATATTCTCCCGCATTGACTGATTTTGTATTTGTGGTGGACAATATTTCCAAAATGTTTATTACCGGGCCCAGTGTGATCAAGACGGTGCTGGGCGAAGATATTTCCATGGAAGATCTTGGGGGAGCACGCATTCATAGTACCATCACGGGAAATGCACATTTCTTTGCAAAAAATGAAAAAGAGTGTTTTGGTCAGATACAGAAACTGTTTTCTTTTATCCCGTGGAATAATGAAGAGAAACCACAGAAGATCGCTTCCAAGCCTCCAAAAAGGGATTATAAGATTGAAGATATTGTCCCGTCTGATCCGAAACTTCCTTATGATGTGAGGGATGTAATAAAGGCAGTAGTGGATGATTCCGATTTCTTTGAGATTATGGAAGGATGGGCCCTTAATCTGGTGATTGGTTTCGGACGTATGGGAGGCCGTACTGTCGGTTTTGTAGCTAACCAGCCAATATTCCTGGCTGGCGTGCTGGATGTGGATTCTTCCGATAAAGCGGCACGTTTTATCCGGTATTGTGATGCTTTCAATATTCCAATCGTAACATTTGTCGATCTTCCGGGTTATTTGCCGGGAGTGGATCAGGAACATGCCGGTGTGATCCGCCATGGTGCCAAGGTTTTGTATGCTTACAGTGAAGCTACTGTACCCAAAATGACGGTGATTATACGTAAAGCGTATGGCGGAGGTTATATTGCCATGAGTTCCAGACATCTGAGAGCTGATTTTGTGTTTGCCTGGCCTTCGGCAGAAATTGCCGTTATGGGTCCCGAAGGGGCAGCCAATATCATCTTCCGCAAAGAAATCAGTAAGGCGGAAGATCCAGAGAAAATGAGAAAACAAAAAGTTAAGGAATACAAGGATAAATTTGCTAATCCTTATGTGGCTGCTGCAAAAGGTTATGTGGACTCGGTGATCGAACCGTGTGAAACCAGAAAGCTCTTATTACATGCACTCGAGGTATCAGAAAATAAGGAAATCTCTGTTCCTAAGAAAAAACACGGCGTACCTCCTTTTTAATTAACTTATGCTTTTATCTCCCAAGAAAAATTTTTTCCAGATGGAAATGAAAAAAGAAAAAAAACCCAAAGCCATTCTCAATATAGATGGTACGGAATATAAAACCATTTTACCGGAGGATTTTGAAAAACGCATAAAATACCATTTGCCCGAGTTGGATCTGATTCGTTCGTTTATTGCCGGAAATATTCGGAAAGTCAACGTGAAAGAAGGACAAAAAATAAAAAAAGGGGATAAACTAATAATTTTAGAAGCTATGAAGATGAAAAACCGTGTGTTGGCTCCTATGACAGGAAAGGTAAAAAGGATATATGTTAAAGAAGGGGAAAATGTAAGGAAAGATCAGCTTCTGTTGAAGATCGAACCGGATAACAAATAGGTTATAGCTGCTCTGACCAGGTTTGATAATTCTGGGGCAATGAGAGGTTCCTCGGAGGGGCGTCAAAAAGACCGTAAACGGAGGAACCACTACCGGAAACGGAAGCAAACCATGCACCACTTGCATACAAATGTTTCAGTAATTTCTGAATTACGGGAAAATCCCGCGAGAGAGGCTCTTCGAAATGGTTAATGAGATATTTTTTCCATTCGTTACGGGGTTTGGTGATTGCCTCTTTCAGTGACATACCTTTTGTAGAGATCCGGGCTATATTATACATACGACCTGTATCCAATGTAAAACCCGGGAAAATGATCAGGACATATATGCCGTGTAAATCCAAAGACACAGGAGTGAGTTTCTCGCCTTTACCGGAAGCCAGTGCCGGCTTGTTGACCAGGAAAAAAGCGCAGTCACTACCAAGTTGTGCTGCCAGTTGATGTAATTCATGAAAAGAAAGGTCGAGAGAAAATAACCGTTGAATTGTTTTCAGGGTAAAAGCAGCATCGGAAGAACCACCACCCAGTCCTGCCCCCACAGGGATCTGCTTGTGCAGATGGATCCTTATCCCAGGCAGGTCATACCGTTCCTGCATAAGGGAAGCGGCTTTGTAAATGAGATTATCTTTTGAACATCCCGGCAGGGGAATACCACTTATCTTGAATCGGATGCCACTGGAAAAACCGGAGGGGAGAATCTCCAAAATGTCACTCCATCCAACAGGATAAAAAAGAGTCTCAATATCGTGAAACCCATCAGGACGCTTGCTAAGAATACGCAAACCCAGATTTATTTTAGCGTTGGGGTAAACAATCATGATTGAATTTTTCAGGAATAAAGATAAAGGAATATCCGAATTGAGCACTATGTACGGGATGGGGAAATTTATTAACAGAAAAATTTTTTTTTTAACATTTGGTGTGTAAAAGTAAGTAAAAAGTGATAGGTTACGTCAGGATCATTTCGTAATTTTGATTGGTACAAAAACAATGCAATGGCAGGAAGGGAAATCAAAAAGAAAAACATCGGAAAACCACCCTTAGTGGACGATATGGGGAAAATACCCCCGCAGGCGGTAGAACTGGAAGAGGCTGTATTAGGAGCCATTATGTTGGAAAAAGATGTAATCCTTTCGGTATTGGATATTCTGATTCCGGAGAGTTTCTACAAAGAGACGCATCAGAAGATTTATGCGGCGATTGTCGAATTGTCACAACAGCAAAAACCGATAGATATTCTTACTGTTAAGGAAGAGTTGAAGAAAAGGGGTGAGCTGGAAGAAGTGGGAGGGGCTTATTACCTGTCTCAGTTGACAAGCCGTATTGTATCTTCTGCCCATGTTGAGTATCATGCGCGGATCATTGCTCAGAAGTTTATACAGCGTGAGCTGATAAGAGTTTCTTCAGAAATACAGCGTCGTTCATTCGATGAAAGTATTGATGTGGATGACTTGCTGGACTTTTCCGAGCAGGAGTTGTTTCAAATTGCCGAAGGATATATAAAGAGGGAGACTTCCAAGATCAATGTATTGGTACATAAGGCTATTGAACAGATACAGGAAGCAGCCAAGCGGGAAGATAACCTCAGCGGTATACCCTCCGGCTTTACCAAGTTGGATCGCATGACCTCTGGCTGGCAGAAATCCGATCTGGTGATTATTGCCGCCCGGCCTTCCATGGGGAAAACAGCTTTTGCTCTTTCCATGGCCCGTAATATTGCCATTGACCATGAACGGCCGGTTGCGATTTTCTCTCTCGAAATGTCTTCGCTTCAATTGGTTAATCGCCTGATTGTCAGTGAGACGGAGCTGCCCATACAAAAAGTACGGAATGGAAAACTCACTGATGATGAATGGAAAATACTGGAGGACAGGATCAAGAAACTGATCGAAGCCCCTATTTACATTGATGACACTCCGGCTATCTCATTGTTTGAATTCCGAGCTAAATGCCGCCGTCTGAAAATGCAATATGGTGTCGAATTGGTAGTGGTGGATTACCTGCAGCTAATGACTGCTCCTACAGACAATAAAGGAAGCCGTGAGCAAGAGGTGAGTTTTATATCCCGTACCCTGAAAACAGTGGCAAAAGAACTGGATGTGCCAATCATAGCCCTGAGCCAGCTAAACAGGTCTGTGGAGATGCGCTCGGGAAATAAACGACCACAACTGTCTGATCTGCGTGAGTCCGGCGCCATCGAACAGGATGCCGATATGGTTTTGTTTATTCATCGGCCCGAGAAATACAATATTACGGAATTTGAGGATGGTACTTCTACGATCGGCGTGGCCGAGATCATTCTCGCCAAACATCGAAACGGTCCTATTGGAGACGTGCGCTTGCGGTTTGCAGACAAACTGGCACGATTTACCGACCTGGAAGATTATGAGGCTATGCTGGATTCGGAAATAAATGCACCCAAAACAATGACCTACAGCTCAAGGATGAACAATGAACCGGAAACCCATGGAGGAAAAGGATTCTTTGAGAACAATACACCTTTCTGAATCAACATAAAGTTTATCGGAGTTCAACTGGCTGTTTGAGGTTGAACGATATTGTTTTACAAGTAGGGGCTTAAAGTTTTGAGCCTCTACGCTTACAATTTATTCTTCATGTCTTTTGAGTTTCCGGCTGATTTTCTGAATGGCTGTTTGTATGGATTCTTCCGGTTGGATCACATTGTTGGGACCCCAGAAATCAGGATCTTCGAAAGTACTTACTTCTTCGGTAAAGATATCATGCCATTTAAAACTCTCTCGGTATTTTGGCTTTTTTACATTATTATAATCAATATCCGTCACTACAGCTTCTGAAAGAATTGTATAATGTGACCGGAATAATTTCTTAGTCCACTTAGTGCGAAAGCGGTTTTCCAGTCGCATGTAATTCAAAACCCACTTACCATCCAGGAACCGGTATTTTACTAAATAAGCAGCGCTTAACACATCTACATGCAACCGGGCGGGTTTTTTAAGGATCAGATATTTAGCAGCTTGGTCAATTTGTTTGGGACTGATCTCATATTCTACCTGTACAATTGCCAATGAGCTGGTGTCCAGATATATGGTACCACGGTATAAGGGGATGGTTACCGTATCTTTTTGATCAAAATGAATTGCATATGTAGTACGGCCGTCGATTTTTACCTGACCGCCTATGGAATAATCGTAATAATCAAATACGTATGCAGAGAGGATGTCCCCGGGGGTCTTGGCCAGATCGAGATAAAATGCCGTGACAGGCCCTCCCTGTAGTTTAACCATTAAAGTATCTTCCCGCTTGACATAAATTGCTTTTCTGCCTTTATAAACTGACACCCTGTCAAGACCCAAATTGTTTGTGTAGGATGCTTTGTAGATATCCAGCACGGCTTCCCCTACGGACAGGTATTTGAAAGAGCCTTTTTTAACCGTTTCCCGGTAAAAAGCAGTCATCATAGCCGGATGATTACTGTAATTTGCAGATATATTTTTCATCGCCTGCTTTAGCAACATCACAGGATCCAGGTTATGGACAATGACTGCAGGGATCGGAATAATATCCGGAACCAAAGGGATGGTATTATAATTGTCCTTTAATGAGGAAACAGACATGAACTTCTGCTTGTATCCCATGCAACTGAAGCCTATTTTATGGTCTGCATATGCTGTAGGAACTTTAAGCAAAAAACGACCTTCCGTATTTGTTACTGTTCCGATATGGGTTCCTTCTATAAAAACAGAAGCAAAAATTATTGGTTGCTTGTTCTTCGCATTGATGACCTCTCCTGCCAGTTTCAGGAAGGTTACTGTATCGTTTTGCTCTGAGGGAGAAAGGTTCCTGCTGTAAGATATTGCCTGTTGTATTGTGACCAATAGGATGAAGAAAAACATTTTGCATGTTATGGAGTATCTTTTCATATTATTATTGTGAGTTTATTTTCCAAATATCATTTGTTTAAGATAATAAAAAAATAAGGAATAATCATAACTTTTTTCATTAAATGTTCAAAATATTTTGTCTTATGTTTTTCAGAAGAAAAAGATTTTTTAAAATTTCTGGTACAAGTAAGGCGTTTCATATTTTATATAATTTATATTTGTGGCAATTTTTAAAATAAAATTGAATCAGGAAATTTTTGTTATGAACAATTAAATCTAATCATTATGAAAAAGAAAGTTTTTTCAGGCCTGCTTTTCTTTTTGTTTTTTCCTTTTTTATCCATAGCTAGTGAGGCTGACCTGAATATCCCTGATATGAGGGAGAGTGTATTTTCTAAACTTGGGGGTGTTGACGGCTGGAGTCTGTTGTTTTATGGGTTGATCTTTGTGATCTTCGGATGGGTCTTCGGGATATGGACCTATGCCAAGATCAAAAAGATCCCGGCTCACAAGTCCATGTTGCATGTCTCTGGCATTATTTATGAAACATGCAAGACCTATTTATTGCAACAAGGGAAGTTCCTGATGATATTGTTCGGGATTGTAGCCATAGCTATTATCTATTATTTCTTCGGCTTGAGCCATATGCCCATTCCGAAGGTTCTTATGGTTATTCTTTGGACCATTATTGGTATTTCAGGTTCTTACGGAGTAGCCTGGTATGGCATCCGGATTAATACCCTGGCCAACAGCCGGACCTCATTTGCTTCATTGAAAAAACATCCCTGGGAGGTTACTTCTATACCATTGCGGTCAGGGATGAGTGTGGGAGTCTTGTTGGTAACGGTAGAGTTATTTATGATGATCTTTATCCTTTTGTTTGTTCCGCGTGACAGTGCCGGCGCTTGTTTTGTAGGTTTTGCGATCGGTGAGTCGCTGGGGGCCAGTGCACTGCGTGTAGCCGGAGGGATATTTACCAAGATTGCAGACATTGGAGCCGACCTGATGAAAATCGTATTTAACCTTCCGGAAGATGATCCGAGGAACCCGGGAGTGATTGCCGATTGTACCGGTGATAATGCCGGCGATAGTGTTGGACCTACGGCTGATGGTTTTGAGACTTATGGCGTTACTGGCGTAGCCCTGATTTCTTTTATTGTACTGGCTGTTGTAGGTACTGATTTCCAGGCCAATCTGATTGTTTGGATCTTTGTCATGCGTATCATGATGGTGATTACTTCTCTTCTATCCTATTGGATCAACGATATGTTCGGAAAGGCCAAGTACGGAAAAGCCGAAGATTATAACTTTGAAGCGCCACTTACCACCCTGATATGGATCACTTCCTTTATTTCCATTCTCAGTACTTATCTGGTGAGCTATTTCATGCTCGGAGGCGATATCCGACTTGAGAATGGAATGGTTCTGACAGGGCTCTGGTGGAAACTTTCCACGATCATTAGTGTGGGCACGCTGGCTGCTGCACTGATACCGGAACTAACCAAGGTATTTACTTCTCCCAACTCACGCCATGTGAAGGAGATTGTCACTGCTTCACGCGAAGGAGGCGCCTCCCTGACGATCCTCTCGGGACTTGTGGCCGGAAATTTTTCAGCTTTTTGGGAAGGACTTACGATTGTAGCTCTCATGGCTCTGGGTTATTTTGTTAGTACGTTGGGCCTGAATGCTATTATGATTTATCCGACAGTATTTGCTTTCGGACTGATAGCCTTTGGTTTACTGGGGATGGGTCCGGTGACCATTGCAGTAGACAGTTTCGGACCGGTGACGGACAATGCCCAATCGGTATTCGAGCTTTCCCGGATCGAAAAACTGGATAATATTGAACGGGAAATTGAGGAAGATTTCGGATTCAAACCTGATTTTGAAAAAGGGAAATACTATCTTGAATCCAACGACTCGGCCGGGAATACATTCAAGGCAACCGCCAAGCCCGTTTTGATCGGAACGGCTGTGATCGGGGCTACCACTTTGATCTTTGCGATCATTCTACTGTTGAGAAACCTGGGACTTCTGCAGCTTGAATTGCTGGATCCGCAGGTTATCCTCGGGTTTATTACCGGGGGGGTGGTGATCTACTGGTTTACGGGGGCTTCGCTGCAGGCGGTTACCACAGGAGCTTATCGTGCCACGGCTTTTATCAAAAAAAATATTAATCTGGATCTCCAGGAATCCAGCATAGAGGATTCGAAATCCGTTGTAAAGATCTGCACCAAATATGCACAGAACGGGATGTGGAATATCTTTGCGGTAATCTTTTCATTGACACTGGCTTTTGCTTTCTTTGACCCCAATTATTTTGTTTCCTATCTGATTTCCCTGGCTGTTTTCGGTCTCTTCCAGGCCATTTATATGGCCAATGCGGGAGGATCCTGGGATAATGCCAAGAAAATTGTGGAAGTAGATCTCAATGAAAAAGGTACGCCATTGCATGAAGCTACGGTGATAGGTGATACTGTGGGAGATCCTTACAAAGATACGTCCTCTGTAGCTATGAACCCGATCATTAAATTTTCTACCTTGTTTGGACTGCTGGCTGTGGAAATCGCCGTTCACATGCGGATGAATGCCCATAGTAGCGGTACATTTGACTGGACCGTAGTGATCGGGGCTTTGTTTCTGGTCTTCGGACTGATCTTTGTTTACAAATCATTTTACGGAATGCGGATCAAAAAGGAAAAAGAATAGAACTACTAGAATATTATTCGGTTAAAAAATAAAAAAGGCTCCCGAAAGGAGCCTTTTTTATTGCCATGCGATGGGGTTCTAAGTTGTCATTATATATTATAGGCGTGTTTCGAAAAATACTTTGTCAGAATGACGGTGTTCCCGACTTGCCTGTAGCTGTGCGGAAAGACTTTCTTTATCCGGCATGTTTTTACCCGTCCTGAGGTTTATAATATTTTAATTTCAGGTCATTTCCGTCGAAAACCGCATAGGAAAAAAGGGTGATCCAGTCGCCCAGATAGATAATCCGGGCGGTATTGCCGAGAGGATGATCCAGTACCAGGTGCCGGTGGCCGTAAATGAAGTAATCAATAGATTCGTTGGTCAGGATTTTTTTGGAATGCTGGAACAAAGCTTCTTTTTCTTCTCCCAAAAATTCGGAGGGTTCATCCCCCCGGTCGGCTTGTGACCAACGATGGGCCAGCCAGGTGGCAAAATTGGGATGTAAGCGTTTGTACATCCATTGCAGCACTTTGTTGTTGAAAATTCCCTTCAGTAGTTTATATCCCGGATCGCCGGGGCCCAGACCATCGCCGTGAGCAATATAAAATCGTTTTCCCGCATTTTCATAGACGAATGGTTTAGTATGTACGGTGACTCCCAATTCTTCCGGAAAATAATCATACATCCAGACATCATGATTGCCGGTGAAAAAATGTACCGGGATACCGCGATCGGTGAATGCAGCCATCTTCCCTAGAAAACGGGTAAAACCTTTCGGGATGACATACTTGTATTCAAACCAATAATCGAAGATATCCCCTACTACAAAAAGCTCGGCCACAGTATCGCTGATTTCATCCAGCCATCGGACAACGAGTTTCTCCCGTTCAACTGCCGGAACATCTGTTGGCAGTCCCAAGTGCAGATCAGAAAAAAAATATACTTTCCGAACTGTTTCCAAATTATATCTTTTTTAGTCGAATAGTTGGTTAAGTTTAATCTGCAGATTCCGGCCATGCAGATCTTTGGCGATAACATTTCCTTCAGGATCAAAAAGATAATTTACAGGAGGGGTTTTTACGTTGAATTTTTGTGCTGCCTCCGAATTGGGATAGCTAAGATCGGATACATTGATCCATGGTAGTTCGTCAAAATGAACTTCTTTAACCCAGATATCTTTATTGTTATCCAAAGACACTGCATAAATCTCCAAGCCTTTTTTATGATATTTATTATAAAGGCTTTTTAGTTCCAGATTTTCGGAAATGCATTGCTGACACCAACTGGCCCAGAAAGTCAGCAATACGTAATACCCTTTCTTTCTCAGGGAAGAGAGGTACACCGTATCTCCCTGGATATCCGGAAGAGCCAGGTCGAGCTTAACGCTTTTGGCATTTTTCAACAGATTGGTCAGTTGCAGTTGGTTGTACTTTCCCATTTCTTTCTGCAGGTCAGACAGCAGGGCTTTGGTCATCTTCGAATCGGGATAATAAACTTTCAGCGAATCTGCCACGATCTTCAGGTATTGAATATCTCTAATGTTGTTCAACACATATGTATTGTCGTCAACTTTCTGATAAAGCGCTTTGATGGCACTCAATGACTGCATGTGATCCAGGATAAAAGCAATGTTGTATTTGCGTTGTTGTGCGAGGAGGTCGCTGTAAGCTTTATCGAGTCTGGGTCTCAGGGTATCAAAACCCGGTTTGTCCATCATTTGCCGATATATCTGTACGATAGAATCCATTTTATGAACGGTGATCCTGAGATGATCATCCAGTTGTTTTATCAACAAAGATTCTTCCGAGCCTGTGACATGGTATCCTGCCTGAAGAAAGAGGGAGTCAGCCTTGACATGTATCTTTTCACCGGGTTTGGCCAGCAGGGTGATAAAGTTTTGTTCGGAACGCTTGAGTAACAGGAAAGAAGGCTCTGTCAGGCGTAAGCGGAAACGGAACTTTCCGTTTCGGTTGGTTAGCACCGAATCCAGGGGTTTTGTGATGTTTATGTCCATCTCGTCGAGGTAGACCATTTTTTTGTCTACTCCGTGCAGCGTACCGCTAATGACCGTCTCATGACGATGGCATGACATGAAAAAAAGAGAGGTTGTCAGCAACAACAAGGTTACTTTCAGGCCTTTCCCCGGAAAATTTTCAGAGCTCCTCATGGTTGATTATTAAATTATTTTCCTAAAATCTCTTCCAGTTTTTGGGCAAGGGCTTGTCCCCGCAGGTTTTTGGCGATGATCTTTCCATCCCTGTTCAGTAGATAGTTTGTCGGAATCCCTTGAATATGATACAATTGTACCACCGAAGACTGCCAGTATCCCAAGTCGCTGACATGATGCCATTGTTCGAGATGATCTTGTTTAATTCCGTTGAGCCAGGCTTCTTTGGTACGGTCGAGGGAGACCTGTAAGATATCGAATCCTTTCCGGTGAAAACGATTGTAAGTTTTTACAATGTTGGGATTTTCCCTTCGGCAGGGACTACACCAGGAGGCCCAGAAATCGAGTAATACCACTTTACCATGTAATGAAGAAAGGCGTAGTGTGTCGCCTTTGGGGGTAGGGAGGGCAATGTCGGGAGGAACTTTCCCGATGCCCAGTGTCCGATTTGCTATTTCCTCCTGTTCATGACGTGCCCGCAACTGGGCCATCTGTGCATGAAAGGTGATTACCGGATCAGATTGTGGATATGATTTCATCAATGATGAATCCACCATTTTATAATAGGTGAAGTCTTTCATCGGATCCAAAATGTAAGTGCCGGGCGCAATTTGTTGATAAAGGACCAACAAACTTACCATGGAATTCAGGTGTTTCTTAACAAACTGTTGGGTGTATACTTTTTGAGTGTCCAGAATAGCTTTGGAGCGGATGTTTAAATCATTCAGAATACTGTCAAAGTTAGGACTCTTAGAGTTGTTCCGGTAGATTTTGTTCAGTTCCTGAAGCTTGTCAATATTTTCTTTTAACCTGGCCGAGAATTCCTCATACAACCGGGTATCTTCCGATCCCTTGACGGAATGGTTGTTTTCAATATCATCATAATTTCCTTCGATGGTTATTTTATCCCCCGGATGCAGGATCAGGGTGATGAAATGATTTTTCAGGGTTTGGAATATGGCAAAAGTAGGTTGTTCCAATTCTCCGGATAAGACAAAATGTTCTTTCTTATCCAATTGAGCCGAGTCAGCAGGGACCATCCGGTTCTTATTTATTACCAGTATCTGCACATTTTTATCTGCTCCATTCTCCAGTGTTCCTTCAATGCGGAATCCCTTTTTGTTACTGCAGGAAACCAACATCAATCCTGTCAGAGCAATAATCCCTAATTTACTGCTAAATTTCATTTTTCCGGGTTTTAATTATTTTTTTAAACGTATGTTGTTCTAATTGGTATATGTATAATAATACGATATGGTAGAAAAATCAATACCGAAATAAGTCCGGTAAATTTAGTGATAATATTTTGTTTTTCATCCGGGGTATTCCGACAGGTTTGTTTCCGGGATAAAATTATAGATCGGGTTTTGTTTTTTTTCTTTTTTTCCTGACTGAGAATCCGAAACGGCCCAGCTTTTCTCCGAGAATATAGTAGCTGCCATGAAGATAAACGATAGGGTTGGTCTGACGCAAGTCGAAGGCTCCTGTTTTTTTATCCAGATATTGTTCTTCCACATGGATTGCAACTACTTTGGCCAGGAACATATCGTGACTTCCCAGCTCGATGATTTTTGCTACCTGGCATTCGATGTTTACAGGTGATTCGCTGATCAGGGGGGTGTTCAGAGTGCCGGAAAAGTCAGGGGTTAATCCTGTTTCTTTGAATTTATTGTAGTTCCGGCCCGATCTTACCCCGCACCAGTCGGTGGCACGGGCCATGTCACGGGTCGTCAGATTGATTACGAATTCCTCTGCGTTTTTGATGATATGATAGGAGTAACGTTCTTTCCGTACCGAAATGGAAACCATCGGTGGTTCCGAGTTGATCGTGCCGGTCCAGGAAAGGGTGATGATGTTGTAATCTTCCGGCCGGGTTCCGCAACTGACCATCACTGCCGGAAGAGGATAGAGCATATTTCCGGGTTTCCAGAGTTTTTTGGACATTTTGGTTTTGTGTTAGTCCCGCTGTCGTTTTTGCATGACTTTGGCGGGCATGGATTCTTGGTTCATAGTTACATAGTTAATGGTTTTATAAAATATCCGTTCGTCAAATAATGTTTGCCGAACATCCTTCCTACGTATGCCCCTATGTAGGAGCTAAGAATGACCATTATTTATAATGTATTTTGTAGATGTTTATTTTAATATAATCGGGTTTCAAAATTTTGTGTCTGGGGTTCTAATCCCCTTTGTATTTTGCGATGGCATCCACAAACACATCGAACAGATATGCCGTATCGGTAGGACCGCCGGATGCTTCCGGATGAAACTGTGTGGAAAAAAAAGGTTTGGTTTTGTGTCTCATGCCCTCGTTGGTGTTGTCGTTGATATTGATGAACAAGGGTTCCCAGTCTCCGGGAAGGGTGTTATTATCTACAGCATAGCCATGGTTCTGAGCGGTGATATATGCTTTGTCTGTACCTACCTTCAGCACCGGCTGGTTGTGGCTGCGGTGGCCATATTTCAGTTTGTAGGTATCTGCGCCGGATGCCAGCGAGAGAAGCTGGTTACCCAGACAGATACCGAAAATTGGAGTATCTTGCTTTATGGCTCTGTTAAGGTTATCAATAGTGTCCAGACAAAGTTTAGGGTTTCCCGGGCCGTTCGAGATGAACAATCCGTCATAAGCTTCCGTGTGGATAGGATGATTCCAGGGTACCCGTATGACCGTAGTATCACGCTGCAGCAGATAGCGAATGATATTGTATTTTACCCCGCAGTCCACTAAAAGTATTTTGTATTTTCCCTTTCCATAAACATGTTTTTTTGTGCAGCTTACCTGTGCCACCAGGTTTTCTAGGGACGGATCATAGAAATCCACTTCTTCTTCGCCGAAAACAATTTTTCCCAACATAGTACCTTTTTCCCGTAGTTTTTTGGTCAGGGCACGGGTATCAATGCCAAAGATTCCTGGTACCTTATTATCTTTCAGCCATTGAGCCAGACTATCCTGGGCGTTCCAATGACTGTACCGGAAGGAATAATCCGATACAACAAGTGCCTGGATGTGGATGCGGTTGGACTCATGGAACTTCAGCAGGTCGTTTTCCATCTCTTTATGAGGTGCTCCGTAATTTCCGATCAGCGGGTAGGTCAAGACCAGAATTTGACCTTTATAAGAAGGATCGGTGAGACTTTCAGGATAGCCGGTCATGGCCGTATTGAAGACCACCTCACCGGAAACGGATTTTTCATAACCGAAAGATTTTCCTTCCAAGATAGTATCATCTTCCAGTATCAGTTTTGCTTTGCGGGTAGTGAGACTATTCATTTTGATATAGTGCTAAAAGCATTGTAAATACGGATAAAAGCTTCTTCAACGATACTGTGAGGGCAGGCTACATTAAGGCGTTGAAATCCTTCTCCTCCCGGTCCGTACATGGTTCCGTCATTGCTACCCACTTTGGCTTTATTGATCATAAACTTATGTAGTTCATCGTTGTTCATGCCTGTTTTCCGGAAATCAAGCCAAAGCAGATAAGTAGCCTCTATAGGAGACATTCCAATCCCGGGTAGTTTTTCTTTGAGAAAGGAACGGGCAAAATCAATGTTTCCTTGTATGTATTTCAGTAAGGCATCCAGCCATTTTTCTCCGTGATTGTATGCAGCGATAGAGGCTTCCATGCCGAAAAGGTTGCCCATACCAAGGTGCAGGCTTTCTATTACTTCTTCAAAACGTTTCCGTACCTCTGGATCACTGATAATCACTGAGGAAGTGTTCAGTCCGCCTAAGTTGAAGGTTTTACTGGGGGATATGCAGGTGATGGTATGAGATGCAATCTCTTCCGAGAGGCTGGCCAATGGGATGTGATGGTGTCCCGGGAGGGTTAGGTCAGCATGGATCTCATCGGAAACGACCAGCAGGTTATTTGCTGTACAGATCTCGCCCAGGGTGCGCAGTTCGTCTTCATCCCAGGAACGGCCGACAGGGTTGTGGGGATTGCTGAGAAGTAATAGCCTAGCCTCTTTGGCTTTTTCAACCAGGTCGTCAAAATCAATGATATAAGTGCCGTCTTCGAGTTCTTTTAACTGGTTGTTGAGCAGCTTGCGATGATTCAGATTAATGGCATGAAAGAAAGGATGATAGATAGGTGACTGTAGGATCACCCCTTCACCGGGTTCCGTAAAGCCCTGTACCGCCATGTTAAGTGCAGGAACAACCCCCGGACAGTATTGAATCCATTCTTTTTCAATATTCCATCCGTGCCGTTTGTCCATCCACCGGACGATACTTTCATAGTAAGAATCAGGCCGGAAAGTGTATCCATAAATAGGATGTTCTGCTCTTTTAATGATGGCTTTACTCACGGCCGGAGGCACGGCAAAGTCCATGTCTGCTATCCACATGGGTATAACCTCGTCTGTTCCGAGCACCTTCTGCAGTCCGTCATATTTAAAAGAATGAGTATCTCTGCGGTCAATCAGCCGGTCAAAATCGAAATCCTGTTTATTCATATCGTTAAATTATTGCGGCAAAGATAATGAAATATGTAAAAAATAATCCCCCTTTACCAAAGCTTTAATCAGGAATTAAAAACCAGGCACTTAGGTACAAGGTTTACCTTCTGCAGCTTTACGAAGTCAAATCCCCTGATTGGTTCGTTTGTTTTTCCTTAAAAAGAAACCGTCTTACCGGGATATTCCTTTTTCCCTTCGACCATATAGATCTCATAAGGGATCTGGACACCTTTTGCCGAACGGTCTTCCCATTTCCGGAAAGACTTTCCTGGGTGTGTTCTGCAGTAAAGGTTACAATCCCCCCGGATCCTTTGGCTTTTCCTCCGGTTGCCAGTAGTGTCTGCTGTGTCAAACCGGTAAGTTTTGTAGTCAGACAATACGGAATGATTAAAAATAGGCTACAAAAAATTCTTGTGAGAGTGAACCGAGCACAGCGGGCTCACGAACAGTTTTACTGTGAGTAACGGGTTATATGGGTGAAGAAAATTTTTATTTTCTTCATTATAATAAAACACATAAATCAAAAGAAAAAATTAATCATGGTCTGGATTACCGATTCCAGAAATAATATAAAGAAAAATTTATCTGGATGTCAACCTGTATTTGATGAAAACGCGAATGTTTTTCGTTAAAAGATATATTCATTGCAAACAAATCAGGGGGAAAATTGTTACTTTTCGGTTTTAATAATAATGGGAAACAATGTATCATCCCAGAAAGTCACTCAGTCAGAATTATCTGCAAGACAAGAATATAGCCCGTAAGATTGCCGGAGTGTTAAATGCCGGGAATGCTGGTAGGGTTTATGAAATAGGACCGGGTTACGGTATTCTTACGGAGTTTCTGGTGGAAAAATTCGGAGAAAAACTTTTTCTGATTGAAATTGATGAAGATTCGGTGGCATGGCTGCGGGAAAGGTTTCCGGAGATACGGGAAAGGATCATTGCCGAAGACTTTTTAAAATTTGTATTACCACCCGGCAATGATGAAGAAATAGCCATCATCGGCAACTTCCCTTATCATATTACCAGTCCGATTTTATACAGAGTTCTGGAACTCAGGGATAGGGTTTCGGAGGTGGTGGCTATGATACAGAAAGAGGTGGCTGAGCGGCTGGTAAGTCTGCCTGGATCCAAAACTTTCGGCTTGCTGAGTGTATTATTACAGACTTTTTATCATGCGGAATATTTGTTTACCGTTCCCGAGCAGGTCTTTTATCCGCGGCCCAGGGTGAAATCGGCTGTGATCCGGCTGGTGCGAAATGAAAGAAAGAAGCTGTCTTGTCCGGAAGTAACCTATTTTACTTTGGTGAAAAGAGCATTCAACCAGCGGCGAAAAACACTACGGAATGCGCTGAAAGGTTTTCTGCCGGATGATATGGTTTCTTTGAATATGCTGAATCGCCGGGCCGAGCAACTGAGTGTGGAAGAATTTGTGGAATTGTGCAAGAAGATAAAAAGGAATGACTGATATTATTATGTCCGATTACGCTACTGGACTTCCTTCAGGAGGGTACTTTATCCCTATCGGGGTTTGTAATGATTGTCACGAAAGGAATGTTTACTGAAACCATCTCAGAACAGCAAACTCCAAACTCTAAACTAAAATGTTGACGCCATAGCTTCCACGGGATTCAGCCGGGAGGCCCTGAAAGCGGGGGTATAACCGGAGAGTACGCCGATGGCTCCGGAGATTGAAAGCCCCAGAATGATATTCTTCAGTGTAAGGGTGATGGTGAGGTCTTGGGAGTGGTTGATGATCAGAGTGCCAAAGTAGATGATCAGCAGTCCAAGGATTCCCCCCATAAGGGAGAGAATAACCGATTCATACAGGAATTGCTGCAGAATAAAACTGTTTTTTGCTCCCAAGGACTTCTGGATACCGATGATACGTGTACGTTCCTTGACTGAGACGAACATGATGTTGGCAATACCGAAGCCACCCACCAGTATGGAAAAGCTGCCGATGATCCAACCTGCCAGATTAACCATGCTAAAAATTGATTTCATTCCCTGGGACAACATACTGGCCTGGTTGATGGAAAAGTTGTCCGGGGCGGAAGGTTTTAGCCTCCGGATACTACGCAGGATACCGGTGATCTCATCTTTCAGCTCAAGGAGGGAAACACCCGGTTTGGCCTTGATCATAATAATCGGATTCAGCGATTCGCTGCGCAGGTTGACCACATTACGGCCAAAATTGATAGGAACAAAGGCAACCTTATCCAATCCCTGGTCCCCGATACCTCCGGCTCCCTCTTTCTTAAAAACGCCAATGACTATAAGTTTTTTCCTCATTATCGTCACTCTTTTTCCGATGGGATCCATATTGTCAAATAAGCTTTTTGCAATATCATGGCCAAGAACGACCCCGTTTTTTCCGCTTTGGTCTTCGAAATCGGAGAAAAAACGACCCTTTTCAATATCAAATGAGCGTATATCTTCAAAGTCTTTTGTGGCGCTCACAAAAGCAATGTCCTTTGCTGTATTACTGTGGTAAGAGATATTTGCATTGGCGGATACCATAAAACACATGCCTTCGGCACATTTGGAACGGCGTTTCAGCTTTTGATATTCTTCCAGGGACGGAACAGGCCATCGCATAATCTCCCACCATTTTACATCAGGATTAAATACCCAGGGCCATTTTTGAACGTAGATAATATCATTGCCCAGAGAAGAAATGCTGGTACGGATGGAATTTTCCATCCAGTCAAGCACGGTAAAGACGGAAATAATGGCGAAAATTCCAATGGTAATACCTAATAGTGTCAGGAATGTACGTAATTTATTTACCCTGATGGCCTGCATCGAAAAAATAAAACTTTCTCGTAATAAACGGAAAAAGATCATGATATTTTATTTTGGCAGGGAAATTACACAAACCTTACAATACTACAAAACTCTTTTTTACTTGAAAATATTATAATTAGGCAGGGCTATCTGAATAAATTTATCTAATTTTACAGCTAAAATATGATTATTAGCAAGATTTTTATAACTAATAGATATTTAATAAGATAAAACAATAACGATATTATGGAGAAAAAAATTGAGACTGCGCTTATATCCGTTTTTCGTAAAGAGGGTCTGGAAAATATTGTCCGGAAGTTGGATGAAATGAATGTGCGGATCTATTCTACCGGTGGTACACAGAAATTTATCAGTGAGCTGGGAATTTCTGTAACCCCGGTGGAGGAAATTACTGCCTATCCTTCTATCCTGGGAGGGCGGGTAAAGACTCTTCATCCCAAGATTTTCGGGGGGATATTGGCACGTCGTGAACTTTCCGGAGACAGGCAGGAGATGAAGGAATATGAGATTCCTCCCATAGACCTTGTACTGGTTGATCTTTATCCTTTTGAGGAGACCGTGAAATCGGGAGCCGATGAGGCTTCCGTGATTGAGAAAATTGACATCGGAGGGATATCCCTGATCCGCGCTGCTGCAAAAAACTTTAAGGATGTGTTGGTAATTTCACATAAAGGTCAATATCAGGATCTGCTGGAGATTCTTGAAAACAAGCAGGGGATTACCACCTCGAAAGAGCGCCGGCACTTTGCCGCTCAGGCTTTCGAGGTGAGTTCTCATTATGATACGCAGATATTTAATTGGTTTAACCGGGACGAAAATATTCCATCATTCAAACAGAGTGTTTCTTCTGGAAATAAATTGCGTTATGGGGAGAATCCCCATCAACAAGCTTATTTCTTTGGAGATTTTGAATCGTGGTTTGATCAGATCCATGGGAAAGAGATCTCTTATAACAACCTGCTTGACATAGATGCTGCCGAGGGTTTAATTGCTGAGTTTTCCGATACGGCTTTTGCCGTTTTCAAACACAACAATGCTTGTGGTGCTGCTATACGAAGCAATTTGTTTGAAGCTTGGAAGGATGCTTTGGCGGGAGATCCGGTGTCGGCTTTCGGAGGGATTCTGGCTACCAACAGTGTGGTGGATGAAGAAACGGCAGCAGACATCAACAAGCTTTTTTTTGAAGTGATCATGGCTCCCGATTATATGCCGGAAGCGCTTAAGATACTGAAAACCAAGAAGAAAAGGATTATTCTGAAGAGAAAAAAAGCTATATTTACCAAGCAGATATTCCGTACGGCACTCAACGGGGTATTGGTGCAGGATCGGGATAATAAAACAGAGACGCCGGAGGATCTGAAAGCGGTTACACACCGGAAACCTTCAGAAGCAGAAGTAGAGGATCTGTTGTTTGCCAATATTTTGGTAAAGCATTCCAAGTCAAATGCAATAGTGCTGGTGAAAGACAAACAATTGCTGGGTCATGGTATCGGGCAGACTTCCAGGATTGACGCCATGAAACAGGCTGTGGAGAAAGCAAGACGTTTTGGTTTTGATCTGAAAGGAGCAGTAATGGCTTCCGATGCCTTTTTCCCGTTTCCTGATTCGGTGCAACTAGCCCACGAAGCAGGTATCAGTGCTGTAGTACAACCAGGTGGATCTATCCGGGATCAGGAATCTATTGATTATTGTAATGACCATGATATAGCCATGGTCTTTACAGGGATTAGACACTTTAAACATTAGAAAATAAATAAAATACGAAAAGATTTATGGGACTATTTTCATTATTGATGCAGGAGATTGCGATTGATTTAGGTACTGCTAATACCCTTATTATTCATGATGATAAGATTGTAGTAGATCAGCCTTCCATTGTAGCCATGGATACAAGTACCGGAAAGTTGATTGCCATTGGTGACAAGGCGAGGCAGATGCAGGGGAAAACGCATGAGAATATAAAAACCATTCGTCCGTTGCGCGATGGAGTGATCGCTGATTTTGATGCGGCTGAGTTGATGATACGGGGGATGATCAATATGATTAATAACAAAACTCGCTTGTTTAATCCTGCCTTACGTATGGTAGTATGTATCCCCTCGGGTAGTACTGAGGTGGAGATCAGGGCTGTACGGGATTCTTCAGAACATGCAGGCGGAAGGGATGTATATATGATTTATGAGCCTATGGCAGCAGCAATTGGTATTGGAATTGATGTGGAGGCCCCAGAAGGGAGTATGGTCATTGACATTGGTGGAGGAACGACGGAAATAGCGGTTATTGCCCTTGGAGGAATTGTGACCAATAAATCCATCCGGGTGGCTGGAGATGTCTTCACGGCAGATATCCAGGCTTATATGAGATACCAGCATAATATCAAAATCGGCGAACGTACGGCAGAAGATATTAAGATCAATGTTGGGTCTGCTATGACTGACCTGGACGAGCCACCACAGGATTATGTAGTTCGCGGGCCTAACCTGATGACAGCCCTGCCTATTGAAGTACCGGTATCTTACCAAGAGGTCGCTCATTGTCTGGACAAATCTATATCCAAGATTGAAACAGCTATTCTGGGGGTTCTGGAACAAACTCCACCAGAACTGTATGCTGATATTGTCTCGCATGGGATCTATCTGGCCGGAGGTGGCGCATTACTGCGGGGGTTGGACAAAAGATTAACCGATAAAATTAATATTCCGTTCCATATAGCTGAAAATCCACTGCATGCGGTGGCCAGAGGAACCGGTATTGCTTTGAAGAATGTAGATAAATTTTCATTTCTGATGCGATAACTCCTAAACAGTTGTTTGATGAATGAGAAACCTTTTAAGATTTTTATATAAATATTACTTTTTTCTGTTTTTTCTCATTCTTGAAGTGATTGCTGTATCAATGGGTATTCAATATAGCTTGTACCAACGGGCCCGGTTTGTGTCGGCGACCGAAAACATATCGGCATTTTTTAACGAAACGATTAGTTCTTTCTCGGATTACTTTCAGCTGGTAGAAACCAACCGGAAATTGTCTCTTGAGAATACACGTTTAAAAAATCAATTACAGCGTGTTTATCGATCAGACGATCTTTTCTTCATCGGAGAACAAGACACCCTGCACCGTCAGAAATATTTTTTCACCTCGGCACGAGTGATCAACAATAGTGTCAATAGGATGCATAACTATCTGACTATAGATAAGGGAAGGAAGCAGGGAATAAGTCCCGAAATGGGGGTGATCTGTCCGGAAGGTATAGTGGGAATAACAGCCGGTGTTACCAAAAACTTTTCTTCGGTGATTTCGCTTTTGAACATAAACTTTCATGTGAGTGCCAAACTGAAAAAAAACGATTATTTTGGCACTTTGTCTTGGGATGGACAAGATTACCGCAGGGCAATCCTGAATGATATTCCCTATCATGTGTCGATTGAATTGGGCGATACCGTTGTAACCAGTGGTTTCTCAGCCATTTTTCCGGAAGGGATCATGATCGGGACTGTGGAAAAGGCTAAAGTAGTGAATGGGAATTTTTATACTATTGTCGTAAAACTGTCAACAGATTTTAAGTGTCTGGTGTATGTGGACGTGATCAGTAATCTGCAAAAAAAAGAGCGGAAAAAGCTGGAAAACTATGATTAATCGGCTGTTCCGAAACATATTGTTTTTTATTATCCTGTTGCTTGTCCAGGTGTTGATATTGGATAACCTGCAGATAAGTAGTTATGCTGTGCCTTTTCTGTATATCTTGTTCATATTGATGCTTCCTTTTGAAACCCCCGGATGGTTGCTACTGATCCTGGCCTTTTTTACCGGATTTGTTATGGACCTGTTTCAACATACCTATGGGTTTCATACGGCAGCTACGGTGTTGATGGCCTGGTTCCGCCCCGGCGTTTTAAAACTTATTATCCCCCAGGACGGATATGTTCCGAACAGTGAACCGAGAATCCACCACTATGGTTTTGCCTGGTTTATGAAATATATCGTAATTCTTGTTTTTATCCATCATGCTTTCCTGTTTTATTTTGAGGTCTTCTCATTTCATCATTTTTTTACTACCTTGTTCAGGGTAATTATTAGTGCATTATTTACTGTTTTTCTGATAATTTTAAGTCAATTTTCGGTTCATAAGTCAAAAGGTTTTGCCAGAGGATGAAAGGCTTTGATCAGTTTGAGGGGCGGAAGTATATTGTTGGAGGATTATTGATTTTGTTGGCTTTTATTCTTATTGTCAAATTGTTTGTCATACAGGTTGTTGACAAATCTTATCAATTAAGTGCCAGTAACAATGTTTTGCGTTATATTCCCCAGTATCCGGCCCGGGGATTGATCTTTGATAGGAATCACAAACTTATTGTTTCCAACGAAGCTGCTTACGACCTGATGGTGATACCATCGCAGGTATCGGCATTTGATACAGCAGAATTTTGTTCGATCCTGGATGTTCCGGTAGAAGAAGTAAGAAAGGGCATCCTGAAAGCTGCCGATTATTCGCAGTTAAAAGCTTCTGTTTTAATCAAACGACTTTCTGCGCAAACCTATGCACAATTGTCGGAAAAGATGTTTAAATTTCCGGGGTTTTATGTCCAATCCCGACCAATACGTCATTATAACTATCCGGTTGCTGCCCACATGTTGGGATATGTTGGTGAAGTTACTGAAAGGATCATAAAAAAAGATCCCTATTATAAGATGGGAGACTATATCGGGATCAGCGGGATAGAGAAATCCTATGAAAAAGAGCTACGCGGAAAAAAAGGTGTAAAGATCTTCTTGGTGGATGTACATAACCGTATTAAAGGATCCTATAAAAATGGAAGATACGATACGGCAGCAGTGGTAGGCAGAAACCTGGTAGCCAGTTTTGATACAGATTTGCAAAAATATGGTGAGTACCTTATGCATAACAAGGTAGGGAGTATTGTTGCCATTGAACCTGCAACAGGAGAGGTGTTATGCATGGTATCTTCACCGGGATATGACCCGGCTTTGCTGGTTGGCCTTAATCGCTCTAAATATTTCCCGGCACTAACGCAAGATACCCTGAAACCTTTATTTAATCGGGCTATTATGGCCAGTTATCCACCCGGGTCTACCTTCAAAGTGGTAAATGCTCTGATCGGTTTGCAGGAAAGAGTACTCTTTCCTTTTTCGACTTATTCCTGTGCGCCGGGGTATTATGCACGTGGAGTGTATGTGGGATGTCATATTCACCGTACACCCCTGAACCTGGAAGGGGCTATCCAGAACTCCTGTAATGCTTATTTTTGTCATGTGTTTCGTAATATCCTGGACAATCCTCAATACCCTTCTATATATCAATCGTTTGATGTATGGAAACATTATCTGGAGCGTTTTGGTTTTGGTCATAAGCTGGGGGTGGATCTTCCCAATGAGCTTAACGGTTTTTTACCAGACACGTCCTATTATGACCGTTATTATCATAAAAACGGCTGGAGTTCACTGACTCTGATCTCCATGGCTATAGGCCAGGGAGAGCTTGGGTTGACCCCATTGCAAATGGCCAATCTGGCAGCTACAGTTGCCAACAGAGGTTATTTTTATATTCCTCATATGGTGAAAGAAATAGAAGGGGCTGCGTCTATAGATAAAAAATATCTTATTAAACATAAGGTGGGTATAGATTCTACTAATTTTGCCATAGTGGTCGACGGGATGGATCTGGTGGTCAACGGAGAACTCGGCTCAGGGTCTACTGCTCGTATTGCTCATATTGACGGAATACGGGTTTGCGGAAAAACAGGGACAGCCCAGAACCCGCACGGGAAAGACCATTCTATTTTTATGGCTTTTGCTCCAAAGGATAATCCTGAAATTGCCATCTCGGTGTACGTGGAAAACGGCGGTTTTGGCTCAACCTATGCAGCACCTATCGCTTCTTTGGTGATTGAAAAATATTTACGCGGGAAAACAAACAGAAAATGGCTGGAAAACAGAATGCGCAATACAGACTTAATACATGGAGTACAGGAGAAGTAAAATACCGGACAGGATCGACTGGTTGACCGTGCTGATGTATTTGGCATTGGTGATCTTCGGCTTTGTCAATATCTATTCTTCGGCTTTTCGTGAAGATCATTCCAGAATTTTGGATTTCTCGCAACGTTACGGAAAACAATTTTACTGGATTGTGACTGCATTTATCCTGGCTGTTATGGGTTTTATGATTAATACGCGGTTCTATTACTTTTTTGCGTATCCGCTTTATTTTCTGTCTCTCCTTTCCCTGCTTGCAGTACTGGTTGTCGGGGCAACAATTCACGGCTCCAGGTCCTGGATACCGATAGGTGCTTTTCGTATTCAACCTGCAGAATTTGCCAAGGTAGCCACCTCCCTGGCCTTGGCTAAGTATCTTAGTTATTATAACCGGTCCCTTGATCAATTCAAAACACTGTTGAACGTCAGTTTGATGGTCTTTGCTCCGGCGGCCCTGATTATGTTGCAGCCGGATATGGGTTCGGTCCTTGTCTATATGGCTTTTATTTTGGTGTTGTTCAGGGAAGGTCTTCCTGTCAGTATATTGATTGTAGGCTTTTTGTTTGTCCTGCTGTTTATCCTGACACTTGTTCTGGATAAAACCATTGTGATCCTGGGGTTACTTGTTTTAATCATCGTAATCCATCTTTTCCTTGAGAAGAAGGTGAACTATACCCTGAAAGGGATCGCCCTGATCCTATTTACCGGAATCGTTGTCTGGGCAGGATATAAACTGATGCATAAACACTTTTCCGTTTATAGTATTGTTTTTGTTTCATTGATTGTCGCCGGGATTGTATTTATTCCATTCATATATATTTACAAACTGAAAAAATCAGCTATCCTGTATGCCGTTTTGCTTGGTTCCGTATTTTTTGCTTTTTCGGTCAATTATGTCTTTAATAATATTTTGGAAGAACATCAACGGACAAGGATCAATATTGCTTTGGGCATTGAATCAGACCCGTACGGGAGTGGCTATAACGTGAATCAATCGAAAATAGCTATCGGGTCGGGAGGTTTTACAGGGAAAGGATTTTTACACGGTACACAAACAAAATTTAATTTTGTGCCCGAACAAAGCACTGACTTTATTTTTTGTACGGTGGGGGAGGAATGGGGCTTCATCGGAACTTTTCTTGTCATTGCCTTTTACGTATTGTTTCTGTTGAGAATATTGATGTTGGCAGAACGACAACGATCGGCCTTTAATCGTATTTATGGCTATTCCGTTTTCTCACTGCTAAGCCTTCATATGCTGGTCAATATAGGCATGACTATTGGTTTGTTTCCGGTGATCGGAATCCCTTTGCCATTTTTTAGTTATGGAGGATCATCCATGTGGGCTTTTACCATCCTGTTGTTTATATTTCTGCGTATGGACGCCGACAGAATGGAAATCGCTTTTTAATCAGGATAAAAGTGCCGGAAAGTAACCGTTGATTTTTCGGTCATCGTTTCTTTTTAGCTTCTTTTCTTTTCGGCTTCGGAAAATTCTAAAATAAAATTCTCGGAAAGATACAGATGGACATCGAACGTAGTGGAAACGTAATGGACAATATCCGGAAAAAACTCAAAAAACTCTTCCCTGAACTTATCGTAATACAAAATCATGGTGTTGATAGCCTCATCCGTAAAATCAGGTAAGGTGGTAATCGTACTCATTTTTCTTAATACCAAATCAATCCCTTCTACGGTATTATAAGCCTCAAGCCACCGGTTGAAAATGAACAAAGGGACAACTCTCTTGATAGCTTCCGGGAGAGTGTCATAATTGTCATGGAGGTTCCGGTAGGTGATTTCAGCTAACTCATTTAAAGGGACGGATGAAATATACTCCCAGTTTGCTGAAAGAAAATGATCATAAAAAATATCAATGATAACTCCTGCATACTTATGATAAAAAGGGACGAGTCTGGATTTGCTCTCCTGAACAACCGGATGATTGTCCGTAAAATAATCAATATGACGGTGAAGAATGATCCCTTTTTTAATTCCTTCAGGATAAAAATTAAAATCACTTCCCTTTATATAATCTCCAATAAAATTTCCTATCCTGACCTGATCAGAATCACCGGATAAGAAGGTATGGGCCAAATAATTCATATAAAATTGTTTCTTAATAATAAGACGAAAATTGTGCCAAAATGGTTGCTAATAAGAAAAATTATTTGTTCTTCAATCTGTCTTGTAAAATATTTGTTTACAGAACATAACGATAATCACTCCTGACTCGGTTAAACCTTTCTTTCAAAACGGTTTTTATTATTTATTATTATGATGTATATTTATACGATTATTGTATATTGTATTTATCTTAAACCTTTAAATATTATGGCAAAAAGAAGAGTTATCATCATCGGAGCAGCGGGAAGGGATTTTCACAATTTTAACACCTTTTTCCGTGACAATGAACAATATGAAGTAATGGCTTTTACGGCTGCACAGATCCCGGATATTGACGGGCGCATGTATCCCCCTGAGTTATCCGGATCTTTGTATCCTGCAGGGATTCCTATCTATGCTGAAGAAGATCTTCCGAGTTTGATAAAGGAGATGAAAATTACGGATTGTGTATTTTCCTATAGTGATGTTCCTTATCAGAAGGTTATGGCCACAAGTGCTATTGTCAATGCAAACGGGGTTTCTTTCTGGTTGCTGGGGCCTGATGATACCATGATAAGAAGCACCAAACCGGTTATAGCGGTAGGGGCCATACGTACGGGATGTGGAAAGAGTCAGACATCCCGGCGGGTGATTGAGATATTAATGAACAAAGGATTAAAGGTGGTAGCCATAAGGCATCCGATGCCTTATGGCGATCTGGCAGCACAAAAAGTACAGCGGTTTGCCCGCTTGGAGGATCTGGAAAAACATCATTGCACCATTGAGGAGATGGAGGAATATGAACCTCACATTGTACGGGGCAATGTGATCTATGCGGGGGTGGATTACGAAGCGATTTTGCGGGCTGCCGAGAATGATCCTGACGGCTGCGATGTGATCTTGTGGGATGGAGGCAACAATGACTTTCCGTTTTACAGGCCTGATCTTACCATTACGGTTACAGATCCGCACAGAGCAGGTCATGAACGTTTTTATTATCCGGGAGAGGTGACCCTTCGCATGGCGGATGTGGTGATCATCAATAAAATGGATACCGCCAGACCGGAAGATATTGAATTGGTCAGAAAAAATATCAGGGAACTGGTCCCGCAGGCCAGGGTTATTGATGCAGCTTCTCCGATACGTGTAGACAATCCGGAAGTGATACGGGGAAAGAGTGTATTGGTTGTGGAAGACGGTCCCACCCTGACACATGGGGGAATGAAACAGGGTGCCGGTATGGTCGCAGCCCGCAAATACGGTGCGATGGAAACGGTGGATCCCCGTCCTTTTCTGGCAGGTAAACTGCAACAGACTTTCGAGACCTATCCGGGCATAGGAACACTCCTTCCGGCCATGGGCTATGGAGAAGAACAATTGTACGACCTTGAGAAAACCATTAAAAACACAAAGTGTGACGCTGTGGTGATCGGAACGCCGATCGACCTGAACAGGATCATCAAGATTAATAAACCCAACACCAGGGTTTATTATGATTTGCAGGAAATAGGGGATCCTACCCTGGAAAGCGTTCTGGATGAGTTTATAGAGAAAGTGAAAAGGATGAAATAACCAGTCTGTTGATCGTTAGGATTATTGAGTTGAGTTTTTTAATGTGTTTTTTTACCAAGATAAAGGCAACGGAATAAATTAGAGAGGATAAAAAGAACCA
Organism: Bacteroidota bacterium; assembly: GCA_011374625.1. Classification (GTDB taxonomy): domain Bacteria; phylum Bacteroidota; class Bacteroidia; order Bacteroidales; family VadinHA17; genus DRPN01. The sequence continues at coordinate 3,976 of DRPN01000168.1, read as the reverse complement.
TTCGATATCTTTGCGCAACCATCCTGTACCGGTACCTGGTTTCCGGTAGCTGATGATAAAAGCACTACTCAGGGTCGGGATGAGGCCCAGCACCTCTATGTGTTTATACCTTTCCTCCAAGAAAATATCCTTTGGTTTTGTCCTGTATTGTAAAGTTTTGAGTCATGATGTGGCAAGGGTACAGGTTTTTGTCAATGCAGAAAAAAATCTATATTTGCGGGACAAAAAACAGTTGATGGGCCTTTTACACATAGACTGGTTCCCATCAAGAGGTTTAAAAAAACAGAATTGTATGAAGAATTTCAGAATCATTGTATTGGCCAAACAGGTGCCGGACACACGCAATGTGGGGAAAGATGCCATGAAAGAAGACGGGACCGTGAACAGGGCGGTTTTACCGGCTATTTTCAATCCGGAAGATCTGAATGCACTGGAGCAGGCATTGCGTCTTAAAGACAAGTATCCCGGAAGTACGGTTACTCTCTTGACCATGGGGCCTCCGCGTGCTGCGGAAATTATCCGGGAAGGTTTGTACCGTGGGGCTGATAACGGATACTTACTGACAGACAGGGCTTTTGCGGGCTCGGATACCCTGGCTACTTCCTATGCCCTCTCGCGGGCAATTGTGAAAACAGGTGACTTTGATTTTATTCTGGCAGGACGACAGGCTATTGACGGGGATACGGCACAAGTGGGACCGCAGGTGGCCGAAAAGCTGGGAATTCCGCAGGTAACCTATGCGGAAGAGATTGTGGAAATAAGGAAAAACAAAATTGTGGTCAAGAGACGCCTCGAAAAAGGCGTAGAAACGGTGGAATCCACTTTTCCCCTCCTGATCACGGTCACGGGAACGGCACCGGCCTGCCGTCCGAGAAATGCCAGACTGATCATGAAATATAAACATGCTACTACGACCAGCGAAAGAGAGAATGTTTCCGAAGATTATATTTTCATGTATGATGACCGGCCGTTCCTGAATCTTCCGGAATGGAATGTCGGAGATATAGAGGCCGAACCGGAGAGGTTGGGACTGTCGGGTTCTCCTACAAAAGTAAAGAAAATTGAGAATGTTGTGTTCCAGGCGAAGGAAGCCAAGGTGCTGGAAGCTGACAACCAAAGTATTGAGTGGTTAATGAAAGAACTGATCAGCAATCATACCCTGGGATAATACATTTTTTAATTATCTGTTCATAAAATTGCAAACCTCAAAATCAGGAGAAAGTGGATAATTTATTTGTTATATGTGAACTGGAAAACGGCAAGATAGCGGATATCAGCCTGGAACTACTGACCAAAGGACGGAAACTGGCTGGTCAGCTTGGCTGTAAACAGGAGGCACTGATAATCGGATACAAGCTTAAAGGATTGGAAAAAGAAGCTTTTGATTATGGGGCCGATGTGGTTTGGTTGGCCGACGATGCTCGTTTGGAGCATTATACCACTTTGCCTTATACCAGCATTGCCGTAGAGCTGTTCAGGCAGGAAAAACCGCAGGTGGCTTTGTTAGGCGCTACCAGTTACGGGCGAGACCTCGGCCCTCGTGTTTCATCGGCATTAAATAGCGGTCTTACGGCTGATTGTACCGCCCTGGAAATTGGGGAACATACCGACAAAAGAGCCGGAAAAACCTATAAAAACCTGCTGTTGCAAATAAGACCTGCTTTTGGGGGAAATATTATTGCTACGATTATTAATCCGGAAAACAAACCCCAGATGGCTACGGTACGTGAAGGGGTTATGAAAATGGAAAAATGCAAAGAGCCTCGTAGCGGAGAAGTAAAAAAGATAGATGTTGACAAATTTGTCAAACCGGAAGATTTTTTAGTGAAAGTGATTGAACGGCGCATGGAAGAATCGGGGGTGAACCTGAAAAGAGCGCCGGTGATTGTTGCCGGCGGATATGGGGTTGGATCGAAGGAAAACTTTGAAATGCTTTACCGGTTCGCAGAACTAATTGGGGCTGAAGTGGGTGCTTCCCGGGCAGCCGTGGATGCCGGCTTTGCAGAACACGATCGCCAGATCGGACAGACAGGCGTGACGGTACGCCCGAAGCTCTATATTGCCTGCGGTATCTCCGGACAGGTGCAGCATATTGCGGGGATGCAGGAGTCAGCCATGGTTATCTCTGTTAACAATGATCCGGAAGCGCCAATCAATAAGATCGCAGATTATGCTATTGTGGGAAATGTTGAAGATGTAATTCCTAAAATGATCAAGTATTATAAAGAGAATTCCAAATAACTGTCTTGTAAGATCCAGATAATTAAAAAAACAGAACCATGCCAAATTTTTTTACAGATAACCCTGACCTGAAATTTCATTTGAATCATCCTTTAATGAAGAAGATCATTACATTGAAGGAGCGCAATTTTGCTGACAGGGATAAATATGATTATGCTCCTGTGGATTTTGAAGATACCATGGACAGCTATGAGAGAGTGTTGGATGTGGTAGGGGAGATCTGTGGAGATATTATTGCCCCGAATGCGGAAGATATAGATACTGAGGGTCCTGAGGTCAGGGGTAACCGTGTAAAATATGCCAAAGGCACCGAGATCAATTTGGAAGCCATACGTAAGGCAGGGTTGATGGGGATCACGTTGCCCCGCAAATACGGGGGGCTGAATTTTTCTATTGTGCCTTATACTATGGCAGCAGATATGGTCTCCCGGGCAGATGCAGCTTTTGTAAATATCTGGGGACTGCAGGATTGTGCCGAAACCATTCATGAGTTTGCATCAGAGGAGCAGAAAGACAGGTATCTGCCACGTTTTTGTCAGGGAGAGACAGGGTCTATGGCTCTTACAGAACCTGATGCAGGTTCGGACTTGCAGTCTGTGCAGCTGAAAGCTACTTATGACAAGGAGAAAGATCAATGGTATCTGAATGGTGTTAAACGATTTATTACCAATGGGGACGGGGATATTTCATTGGTCCTGGCCCGTTCGGAAGAAGGGACAAAAGATGGCCGGGGCCTGTCCATGTTTATATATGATAATAAAAAATACCATTCCACAAAAGTAAGACGCATTGAACATAAACTGGGAATTATCGGCTCACCTACCTGCGAACTGGTTTATCGTAATACACCGGCTGAGTTGGTAGGTTCGCGCCGTATGGGGTTGATAAGGTATGTTATGTCGCTGATGAACGGGGCTCGTCTGGGTATTGCTGCGCAGTCGGTGGGCATTGCTGAGGCAGCATACCGTGAAGCGCTTTCCTATGCCAAAGAAAGAAAGCAGTTTGGACAGCCGATCATCGAATTTCCGGCCGTGTATGAAATGCTTTCTTTAATGAAAGCCAGGCTGGATGCCAGCCGTTCCCTGCTGTATGAAACATCCCGTTTTGTTGATCTCTATAAAGCCTGGTTTCATATCTCCAATGAGAGACAACTTGAGAAGGAAGAAAGGCTGGAGATGAAAAAATATCAGCAACTGGCAGATGCCTACACCCCGTTGGTTAAAGGACTTTCCTCTGAGGTATGCAACCGCATTGCTTATGATGCCCTGCAAATCCACGGAGGCTCGGGCTTCATGAAAGATTATCCTATTGAACGTATATACCGGGATGCCCGTATCACTTCCATCTATGAAGGAACTACCCAGATGCAGGTGGTAGCTGCTATCACCGGTATTACCAAAGGTACCCTGATGAAACAGATCAGGGAATATGAAGAGACAAAGATCAAGCCTGAACTTCATACATACCGTCGTGTGCTGATTACCATGACAGAAGAATTTGAAAATGCCACAGAGAAAGTGCATGAAATGGAAAATAAAGAGTTTATTGATTTCCATGCGCGCCGTCTGGTGGAAATGACAGGAAATATTATTATGGGATATTTGCTTCTCCTGGATACAAACCGCGAGTTGAGATTCCGGAAATCTTTAGAGGTGTTTCTTCGCTATGCCCGGAGCGAAAACAGGGAAAAGTTTGAGTTTATCATGTCATCTTCTCTGAACGATCTGGGAAGGTT
>DRPN01000142.1 GCA_011374625.1 Bacteroidota bacterium | reverse complement strand
GTATGATTATTACAATGCTTTTATGTATGAAACGGAAGTCATAAAGCTGCTGGAGGATCTTTTCAGGCGGATGAACCCGGTGATCATGGCCGGAGGCTCGGGTCTGTACATCAATGCCGTCTGTCACGGGATAGACGATATCCCCACTGTCGAACCGGCCGTACGGCAGGAAATGAAAGAGCTGTATGCCTGGGAAGGTATCGAAGGGTTGCGGTCGCTATTGAAAAAGGTGGACCCCGAATATTATAAGAAAGCGGATCTGCGTAATCCCAAGCGTCTGCTCAAGGCGCTGGAGATCACGGTGCAGGCAGGCCGTCCCTATTCTTCTTTCCTGACACAGACCCGTAAGCAAAGACCTTTCCGCATTCTGAAAGCAGGGCTCGACCTGCCCCGCGAAGAGCTCTACGACCGTATCAACAGGCGGGTGGACCGGATGATCGAAACCGGTCTGATGGAAGAGGCCCGGAGGCTCTACCCTCACAGGAATACAAATGCCCTTAACACCGTGGGCTACAAGGAACTTTTCGATTACTTCGATAAGAAAATATCCCTCGATGAAGCCATCACCCGCATCAAAGCCAACACCCGGAAATATGCCCGAAAACAACTGACCTGGTTCCGGAAAGATCCCGATATACGGTGGTTTCATCCGGAAGAAAAGGATAAAATCATAGAATGGATAGAATCTTCCATATAAAAATGACAAGAACCAATAATCATTGCCATGCCAGAACCCGTCAACACCCGTTTCACAATCCGCGTCTATGGGATCCTCCTGAATGAACGGCAGGAAGTATTGCTGAGTGACGAAAGTTATATGGGGTACCGTTTTACCAAGTTCCCCGGTGGCGGGCTGGAGTACGGCGAAGGTACCGTTGACTGCCTCAAAAGGGAGATCCGGGAGGAGACCGGTTGTAATATTGAAATCATCCGCCATCTCTACACCACCGATTTTTTTCAGGAGTCGAAATTTCATCCGGGCATACAGGTGGTCAGCATTTATTACCTGGCCCGATTTACCGAGCAGCCCTCCTTCCCGGTTGCAGACAAACCCTTCGATTTCCCTGACGGTGCCGAAAGGGGCCAGTCATTCCGCTGGCTGTCACTGAAACGGCTTACCCCTGACACTCTTACACTGCCGATAGATAAAAAGGTGATAGAGCTTTTAAATTCCAAAAATCAACCTAAAATCTAATCGCCGGAATTTTTAAGCCACTAATGACACCAATTAACACAAATATATTCGTGTACATTCGTGGCCCGAGAAATCTCCGGGTCATTCCAACAATATCGGATTATTTCCTTACACGTTCATATAATCCCAGCACATTCTTTACAAAAATCTCCCAGGAATACTTCTTTTTTTCTTCCCGGATATGAGGTTCAAACTCCGGACCGCGGTTACGGGTAAAAAAGTCGGCGATGGCGGCGGCAATGGCTTTGGGATCTTTTTCCACCACATATCCCACCTTGCCATGCGGAACATATTCCCTCAGTCCCCCAACGTTGGTCACCAACATAGGTTTTTCGAAGTGATAGGCTATCTGGGTGATGCCGCTCTGCGAGGCGGAGTGATAGGTCTGTGTCACCAGGTCGGCTGCCGAGAAATAATACCGTACCTCCGGCACCGGCACAAAAGCATCGATGACCCTCACTGTATCCTGCAAACCGTTTTCTTCGATGATCTTCATGTATTTCTCCTTATCATCATAAAACTCTCCCACCACCAGCAGCTTCAGGCCGAGGCTCTGCACCTCCGGCCTGGCGAACGACTCCAACAGCAGATCGAGACCTTTGTATCGCCGCACGAAACCAAAGAAAAGCACATAGTGCTGTGCAGGATCCAGTCCCAACCGGTGGCAGGCCTCCCTCTTCGTTACCCGCTCACCCAGGTTGTCATCGAGGGGATGAGGGGTATAGATGATATTTTTGAAACCGTTCTCCTCCAGTTGCCGGAGTACCGTCTTCGAAAAGGTGATATATCCGTCGATCTTGCGCAGGAAGTAGTTGGTGAGCAGCCGGTCGCCGGGGCGCTTCTCATGGGGATAAAGGTTATCCACCACCGCCAGCACGGTGATGCTTTTTTTCAGGAAACGTACGATGGTACCAAAACAGGGGCCCATGAAAGGGATCCAGTTGCGAAAGATCAACAGGTCGGGTTTCAGGCAGTTGATTTTGCAGGCCGTAGATACCCAGTTGAGGGGATTGATACTGTTCATCCACACATGGATCTCCAGACCGTCGGGTGGCGGGCCGTCGGCCATCTGGGTCTTTCCGGGAAAAAGAAATCCGGGATATTGCAGCTTATAGGTTACAATAGCTGCCTCATGGCCTTCTTTCAAAAAAGCCCTGCACATGGCCTCATCGATAACGGACAGGCCGCCTCGCAAGGGATAAGCAGGACCAATGATCAATATTCTCATTTATTTCATCTTTCACCCTCCTCCCCGCTCACTCCCCGGAGGAAAGAGGCAGAGGTACATAATTAAAAATTCATCATTCGATATTCTTCAGCTTTTCCGCCACTTCCCGCAGATCTTCCACGATCTTCACTCCTGCCGGCACTTCCTCATCACGAAAGGGATGTCCTGTCCGCACCAGGAACAGGTGTTTCACCCCTGCCCGTCGTCCGGCCTCAATATCCGTAAGTTTATCCCCCACCAGTGCCGATTGCTGCAGGTTGATCCGGTGATCTCTCACCGCATCCAGGATCATTCCGGGTGCCGGTTTTCGGCGTGCACTAACCCTTTTGTATTTTCCTGTTCCATACTCCGGATGCGTGGGATCATAATACACATCCGTGACTTCCACTCCCTTTTTCCGGAACTCACCGCGCATCCATTCCGTGATCCTGTGAAAATCCTCTTCGCTGTAATAGCCTCTGGCAATACCGGCCTGATTAGAGATGACGATAATCTTATATCCAAGCACAGCGACTTTCTTCAAGGCTTCCATGACGCCGGCAATAAACTCAAAGTCTTCGACACGGCAAACATAATCCTTTTCCCTGTTGATCACACCGTCGCGGTCAACAAACAAAGCCTTATTTATATTTCCGGAAACAATGGTATTCATTTTGCGCTTTTTCAAGGTCTTCCGGGATCCCGATATCAATAAAATAACCGTCCGAAAGATACAGCATAAACTTATCTTTCCCGACATAAACCTCCAGAAAATCATGTTCCATGGAAAAAGCTTCGGGCAGTGGTTTTGCCAGAAAATCATCTTTCCGGATAAGATAAACTCCCCCATTGATTACACCTTCCTCGGTTTCGGGGTTTTTCTCCTCGAAAGCCATGATCCTGTGCTGCCGGTCATATCTGATCAGACCGTACCGTCCGGGAGCTTTCATCTGTTTCCCGGCCAGGGTAAAAAAGCTATTTTCACGCACATGAAAAGCATACATTTTCTCAGGGTTCACATCAAAGAAAGTATCTCCGTTAAGCACCCATACCTGATCTTCGGTACAGAAAGCCATAGCTTTTTTCACCCCTCCGCCTGTCCCCAGCGGATGATCCTCGCAGGACCAGGAGAGCTTCATACCTTTCCATTCCTCTCCGAAGTATTCCCTGATCATCTCCCCTTTGTAGCCTACAGACAAGACAACATGGGCGGTTCCGGAATGTTTCAGGTATGATAACAAATATTCCAGAAAAGGCTTTCCCTGCACCTGCACCATGGGTTTGGGAACATCCAGGTTCAGTTTTTTCAGGCGTGTACCGAAACCTCCTGCCAGTATTATTGCTTCCATATATTCTAAAATTTCAAATGCCAGGCACCCAATTCCAAACAAAACCCAAATCACAAATCACAATATTCAAACATCCGTTTGAGATTTGAATATTGAATATTGGTATTTATTTGGTATTTGTGATTTGGAATTTGGAATTTCCCAGACTCCAGCTCTCCGATCCTTTTTCCACGAACTTCGGCAGAATCACTTTTCCCCCATAGCTTTCCATGTGTCTGATAAAGTCGGGCCTCTGCGGTATATCCACGAAGAACATGAAGAAGCCTCCTCCCCCGGCGCCAGACACTTTTCCTGCACGGGCTCCGTGTTCCATGGCAAAACGATAGATGCTCTCCAGGTTTTCGTTGGTGATCACCGAAGAAGCTTTTTTCTTCGACTCCCATCCGCGTTTTATACAATCCATGAATCCGTCTATGTCGCCGGTCAGGATTTTCTCTTTCATCTCCATAGCGATCTGTTTGGTCCGGTGCATAGCCCCAAGTGCTTCCGGGACTTTCTCCCGGGCATTTTTCATCTGCTCCTCTATGATTATCGAGGAATCCCTTGACTGTCCGGTAAAAAACAGCACCAGCGAGTCTTCCAGCTCATTCTTCACCCAGGGTTTTATGCGCAGAGGATTGACGATCACCTTGTTATCATTGTAATACTCCATAAAGTTGATCCCCCCGAAAGCCGCCGAATACTGGTCCTGCCTGCCTCCTTTCAGTCCCAAAGTTTCTCTTTCGATGTGGTAAGCCAGGCGTGCCAGGTCGTAATCACCCAAAGGAAGATGCAACCATTCCATAAAAGCATGCAGAATAGCCACCACCATTGTGGACGAGGTGCCCAGTCCCGAACCCGGCAAAGCATCGGAAAAGGTAATCATACGAAAAGAGAGAGGTTTTCCGTGGTTATAATTCCGGACAATCTCGTTGTATATCTCTTTGTGCAACGGCAATTCATTATCCACCGGCAGTTCCTTCAAAGCTTCGGACCGGTAATGCTTTTTCAGGTCGGGTGCAAGAAATTCAACGGTATGATCCTCTGTCGGTTCAATAGTACAATAGGCATACATGTTAATGGTGGCGCTGAGGGTACATCCTCCATATTCGTCACTATAAGGAGAAACGTCAGTGCCGCCGCCGCCAAAACCAAGTCTCAGAGGAGCTCTGCTACGAATGATCATCCTTACGGCTTTTGTTGTTTCACATCAGATTCTTTGAAATTAAGTCTTTCCGTCACGAGATAGGTATTTCGGTCCACCGAACTGCGTGAGACCAGTTCACCCAGAAATCCTGCAAGGAACAGCTGAGTTCCCAGGATCATCGCCGTCAGCGAGAGATAAAAGTAAGGGCTTGCAGTAATCAGGGGTGCGGGGATATTATGATGCAGGAACCATAATTTCCGTACACCCAGCCAGATAGCTGCCAGCAAACCGATAAGAAACATCAGGGTGCCCAGAGAACCAAACAGGTGCATCGGTCTTTTTCCGAACCTGGTAATAAAAATCACCGACATCAGGTCGAGATATCCTTTGATAAAACGGGACAGGCCGAATTTGGTCACACCGTATTTCCTTTTTTGATGTTTGACTACCTTTTCCCCTATTTTGACAAAGCCGGCTTGTTTTGCCAACACAGGGATATAACGGTGCATCTCTCCATACACCTCTATGGATTTTACCACATTATTCCTGTAAGCTTTCAGTCCGCAGTTGAAGTCATGCAATTTAATGTCGGTGACGATCCTGGCAGTCAGGTTAAAAAATTTACTCGGCAACGTTTTGGAAAGGGGGTCATATCTTTTTTTCTTCCACCCCGAGACCATATCATAACCCTCTTCCCTGATCATACGTACCAGCTCAGGTATTTCCTCCGGGTTATCCTGCAGGTCGGCATCCATGGTGATCACCACCTCCCCCGAGGCAGCCCGAAATCCGATATGCAGGGCAGCTGATTTGCCATAGTTTCTTTTAAAACGTATCCCTTTAACTTCCGGGTATTTTACAGAAAGGTCCTCAATTACCTGCCAGGATTTGTCGGTACTCCCGTCATCCACAAATATGATTTCATAAGAAAGTCGGTGTTTTTCACACACTTCCCTTATCCACTGCGTCAGTTCCGGCAAAGACTCTTCTTCGTTGTATAAAGGTGATACAACCGTCAGGTCCATAATCTTATCAGTCATAAAATACGATTATTCTCCTTCTTCCGTGGTCGCTTCGGCAAACGGGGCCTCTCCTTCCCTTTTCAGGAAGATACCCAGAATCAGAGAAATGAGTGTCCCGAAAAATACGCCATTTAACACAGATGAGATACCCATAAACCAGGGTTTCATAATTTTGGAAGTGATTTTCATTGACATCTCTATCTGCTGATCGTTCATTCCCTTTTCCATCATTTTATCCCTGGAGATATCCAATAGTTGCCGGATCAGATCCTGGTCGATGTATGCATACAGGACATAAACAAATATCCCGGAGATAATTGCAGCGTACAACGAAATCACTACACCGGCTCCCAGGACCTGGCCATAGGACAGAAAACCATCCCGGTAGTTTTTTCTGAAGCTGTTGATCCCCAGACATAAACCAACAATGTCAATCACCAAAGAAATATAGCCCAGGTTCCTGTTTGTTATCTGGTTCGTAAAGTAAAGTAACAAAGAATAAAGCACCAACACCAGTCCCAGGAAGATCCCTGTGTTCAGGGTAGCTTTCCAGACAGAAGTTCTGTTTTGTTCCATAATCGTAGTTTTTATAGTTATTCAACAAAGATAAGTTTTTTTCCAATTATCCTTCTTTTCAAACAGGGGGTTTGTACAACAATAAAAAAGTTAGTACTTTTGCACGGGGTAAGTCTTATACGACCAGCTCCTGCTGAACTCCCCCAGGGCCGGAAGGCAGCAAGGGTAAGGTGGTTGTAGCGGTGCGATATAAGGAGCTTACCCCTCTTTTATTTTAATCAATACTGTTCTGATTATCAGGATTTGAAAATTATTTGCCTGACTGCCGGTCAGGCAGGAAATTTGATTATTGTAAATTAGAAATTATTATTTTTATGGGGATTTCGTTGTTAACTTTACATTTATGCTATGTTTATCAGATTATATCCCGAAATGCCGAGCCAGAGGCATATCCGCTATATCTCTGAAGTGTTGGAGAACGGTGGGTTGGTGATCTATCCAACGGATACAATATATGCCATAGGATGTGATGTAAACAAACCCAAAGCCTTGGAGCGGCTGGCTCATCTGAAGGGGGCCAACCCTAAGAATCCGGATTTTTCATTTATTTTTTCAGATATCAGGCAGGTAGCGGAATATACGCCTCCATTGGACAAGACCGTATTCAAGCTTCTTAAACACAACCTGCCGGGGCCGTTCACCTTTATCCTTCCGGCCAATCACAAGGTCCCCAAACTTTTTAAAGGAAAGAAAAAAACCATCGGAGTACGTATCCCCGACAACAACATCCCTCTGGAGATTGTCCGGGCCCTGGGCCGGCCTATCCTGTCCAGCTCTATTCATTCCGAAGATGAGGTCGTAAATTATATCACCGACCCGGAGTTGATCTACGAAAAATACGGCCATCTGGCAGACATTGTCGTGAATGGCGGTTACGGCAACAACGTAGCCTCCACCGTGGTGGATTGCACCGGAGAGGAGCCTGTGATCGTACGGGAAGGGATCGGTAAGCTCGAAAGTTGAAAGTTTATTAACAAAACATCTGAAAAAATATTGATTTTAAATGCCAGATATCCTGAAGGCCTATCTATCAGCCTGCAGGGATCACTTTGTAAAGATTTGCTCATAATTTTTTTCACGTGTCGGTCCATACTGATTATAACCTATCCCGAGGTTGTACCGAGCGCAAAATCTTGTGCTTCTACCTTCTTCCTTTCCTGCCTCCTGCCTTAATCGTTCTCTTACCTGACCATCGCCATATACGATGTATTTGGCCGTGGTCAATTCATTTAACCCCATAGGCCCGCGGGCACGAAGTTTCTGGGTGCTGATACCGATCTCAGCACCGAAACCGAACTCGTAGCCGTCAGTAAAACGCGTATCTCTACCTTCACCACTATTTTCACAGAATCCCCTCCATCTATTCCGGTTTTCAGGCCTCCAGTAATCCATACATGATCTTCCCGGCTTTGTCAAAATCCACCTCCGCTGCAACTTTGTCCATTTTTTCCCTGATCTTGTCAAACCCCGGCTTGCCGATACTGCCTGTATGGGTGTAAGATATTTTTTCCGGGGGTCTGAATCTACCTGATTGTATCTCCTCTGCGACCTGCCGGTAGGCTTCCCTGAAAGGCACTCCTTCACCGACCAGACGATTCACTTCCTCCACGCTGAAAATATATTTATAGATATCTTTCTCCAGCAGGCCTTCTTTTATCTCCAGATGCTCCAGTAAGAGATATGTGATTCTCAGACATCCCGAGAGATCGTCGAAAGCCGGCAGATAGGATTCTTTCAACAGTTGAAAATCGCGGTGATAACCGGTAGGCAGGTTGCACAGGATAAGCTGCATCTCATTGGGCAGGGCCTGAATACGGTTGCAGCGGCCCCGGATCAACTCGAAAGCATCCGGATTCTTCTTGTGGGGCATAATGCTGGAACCGGTAGTATATGCATCAGGCAGAGTGATAAATCCGAAGTTCTGATTCATGAACAACACGGCATCCATGGCCAGACGCCCCAGGGTGGAGGCTACCGACGCCAAGGCTGTAGCCACCGCTTTTTCCGTCCTCCCACGTCCCGTCTGGGCATATATGGAATTCACCACAAGGTCTTCAAACCCCAGCAGACGGGTGGTCTCCTCACGGTCCACCGGAAAAGAGGAACCGTAACCGGCTGCCGATCCGAGAGGATTCTGGTTGATTATCCGGTACACTGCATTCAATAACAGCAGGTCATCCGCCAGACTCTCGGCAAAAGAACCGAACCACAGTCCGAAAGACGAGGGCATGGCTACCTGCAAATGGGTATATCCGGGCATCAGATAATCTTTGTATTTTACTCCCAACTGCAGAAGCAGATCGAACAGATCAATCATCTCCTGCCGGAGACGAGACAGGCGATCCCGTGTGAACAAACGTATATCCAAGATGATCTGGTCGTTGCGCGAACGGGCAGTATGCACTTTCTTGCCGGCCTCACCTAACTTTTCCGTGAGGATTTTCTCTACCTGTGAATGCACATCTTCGATCCCCTGCTCAATGGCAAATTCTCCCGTTTCCGTCTTTCGGTAGAGAATCTGCAACTCTTTCACCAATCTCTCCTCATCTTCGGCCATAATCAAACCCGCCTTTTTCAGCATTTTCACATGAGCGATAGAGCCCAAAATGTCAAAAGGCGCCAGATCAATATCCAGCACTGCATCGTTGCCGATGGTAAACTGTTCGACAGCCTGATCAAGTAGCAAATTCTTATCCCAGATTTTCTGCATTATTTCAATTTTTCTATCTCGTTAAAAGAGGCCAGTATTCCTTTGATCAGGGCTGAGCTCATACCGTGATGCTCCATCTCGTTGAGACCGGCAATGGTCACCCCGCGGGGAGTGGTTACCTTGTCTATCTCTTCTTCGGGATGAATGCCCGTATCGAGCATCAATTCGGCTGCACCTTTGGCCACCTGCGAAGCGATGAGCTGAGCCTCGGAAGCATGAAAGCCGATTTGTATCCCTCCCTGTGAGATGGCCCGTATAACCCGCAGGAAATAGGCTATGCCACAGGCATTCAAAATTGTGGCGGCCGACATCAGGTTTTCTTCGATAATATAGGTGCGCCCGATGGTATCAAATAACTGCTTCACAATATCCAGCTTGTCAGCACCTGTTTTGTTGACAGCCAGACCGGTCATGGACTCTCCCACTGCTACTGCCGTATTGGGCATAGCCCGTACCACCGGTACCTGCTCCCCGGCAATGGCTTCCGTCTCCGCAATGGAAAAACCTGTCACCACCGACACCAAAATATGTTTCGAGGGATCCAGCACGGGCGCGATCTCATCCAGCAACGGTTTCATCTGACGTGGCCTTACAGCAACCAGAACAACCTCCGATCGTCTTACCGCTTCCGGATTATCCGTCATAACCATCACTCCTTTGGATCTCAAATGATCCAATAAATGAATTTTCCGTCGTGTTACAGTGATCTGTGCAGGATCCAGGACATTCTTTTTCAGAAAACCTTCGGCAATGGCTCCGCCGATGTTTCCACCACCCAAAATAGCTACGTTGTATTGCATATGCTTTTGTTACTTTGAAATTCCAATGTTCTGCCAATGGCATCTCTTCGGGAAAATTCCAACCCCCCTGCCTGACGGGCAGGCAGGGAAATAAATCTCAATTCTCAATTTCAAATAAACAGCTGTTTTCTGGAATTTGAGATGTGGTTATTGGAAATTTTTTAATAAACCTATACTGAAGAAACTTAATCTTTTATTATCAAATACTATATACTATAGATATGATTCTTATACTGTCTGCTCACGATCGCATGATGAGCCATCAGACGGATAGCGTTAACCTTGATAAAGCCTTCGCTGTCCTTCTGATCAAAGCCCCCTTCAATATCCATGCTGGCGAGATCCTGATCATATAACGAGCTGGGCGACTCCCGCCCTTCGATCAGGACATTCCCTTTATATAAAGAAAGGTAGACTTTGCCATCTATCAACTCTTGACTTTTCTTGATAGCAGCCATCAAAAAGTCCATTTCGGGACTGAACCAGAAACCATAATAGACCAACTCCGCAAACTTGGGTGTAAGCATATTACGTAACCGCATCACCTCGCGGTCCATGGCGATCCCTTCGATATCCTGGTGGGCCTTGAACAGAATTTCTGCACCGGGTGTCTCATAGATCCCTCTCGATTTAATCCCGACAAACCGGTTTTCAACCATATCAAGCAATCCGACACCATGTTTCGAGCCCAATTCGTTTGCATAGTTAAACAGTTCCAGGGGTTCTGTTTTTACGGTCCCATCCTCGTTGTTGGTGATCTTTATAGGAATCCCATCCTTGAATTCTATGGAGATGCTTTCGGGTTTGTCCGGTGCATTGTATGGGTGAGTGACTTTGGAATACACTTTCATATCGGCTTTCAGTGCCGGATCTTCCAGTATCCCTGCCTCATGACTGATATGCATCAGGTTGTCATCTTCGCTGTAAGGTCGTTCACGTGTAGCTTTCACAAGGATACCTGCTTCTTCGGCATATTTGATCAGGTCGGTACGGCCCCTAAACTGATCCAGGAACTCTGCATCCTTCCAGGGAGAGAAAATCCTGATCTTCGGGTTCAGGGCATAGAAGGAAAGTTCGAACCTTACCTGATCGTTTCCTTTGCCGGTGGCGCCATGCGACACCACGGGAGCCTCCATCTTATTGGCAGCCTCGATCATTCTTTTGGCAATCAACGGCCTTGCCAGCGCTGTGCCAAGCAAATAGCGACCTTCATAAATCGCATTGGCCCGGATGGCAGGAAATATAAAATCGGTAACAAACTCCCTCTTCAGGTCATCCACAATAACCTCTTTGGCCCCGATGGCCAAAGCTTTTTTTCTGACCTGGTTAAAATCATCTTCCTGTCCTACATCGGCTACATAAGCGATCACACTATTACCGCGATCGATAAGCCATTTTAGTATCACAGACGTGTCCAGTCCCCCACTGTACGCAAGCACAATTTTCTGATTCTTCATGTTGATAAAAAATTAAAAAAATTATTATTTAATAAATATTCACGATCTTGCAATTTTTTCAGCGATATCCGGAAAAATCAACTGCAACACTTTCCTCACTGCCTCACGGCTTACCCCATCACGAGGTACGATCAGAATGGTATCGTCACCGGCAATGGTTCCGGCCAGCTCATACCTTCGGGCCCTGTCAATAGAAATGGCCAACATATTGGCATAACCAGGCAACGTCCGTATTAGTGCCATTTGTTGGGCAAACTCCAGCGATACAAATCCCTGTCCGGAAGAAGGATGGTAATCAGCTTCCGGGTCCAGCCGGGCCGTTTCATCCAACACATACTTATACCGCCCGTTACTAAATGGTATCTTGCCTGCCCGTAGAAACTTCAAATCCCTCGACAACGTGGCCTGTGTTACATGATATCCCCTCTCTTCCAACATCTCAAGCAATTGCTCCTGTGTAAAAATCTCATGGTTCCTGATCATCTGCCTAATCAGGTATAAACGGGTGTTTCTATCATTCATAATACATAAATATGTAATTTTGATGCAAATTTATACATTTTTATTTTATCAAAACAAATTTTTATTTTATTTTTCGCTCGTTTTTTTTTGCGCTATATATATTTGCATTTTACCTCTTCCTTCACTATACAGGTACACAGAACAGAAAAACGAAATAATAAACATATCTTGTGGAAAAAGCATCATTAAAGAAAGTATTATTACTCGGATCGGGAGCCCTGAAAATCGGCGAGGCCGGAGAGTTTGACTATTCGGGCTCTCAGGCGCTAAAAGCGTTGCAGGAAGAGGGGATCCGCACTATTCTTATCAATCCGAACATTGCCACCGTCCAGACTTCCGAAAAAATTGCAGACCGGATCTATTTTTTGCCGATTACACCATATTTTGTGGAACGGGTTATTGAAAAAGAGAAACCCGATGGCATTCTGCTTTCTTTCGGCGGACAGACAGCCTTAAACTGCGGCATTAAAATATTTAAACAAGGTATCCTGAAAAAACACCATGTTCAAGTATTGGGTACACCCATACAGGCAATCATGGACACCGAAAACCGGGAATTTTTTGTCAACAAACTTAAAGAAATAAATGTTAAAACCCCACGGAGCATTGCCGTCTCGGGTCTTGATGATGCCCTAAAAGCCGGGAAGCGGTTGGGATATCCTATCATCATCCGGTCTGCTTTTACCTTGGGCGGCCAGGGCAGCGCTTTTTGCACCAGTGAGGAAGAGTTGAAAGAAGAAGCTTCAAAAGCTTTTTCTTACACCAATCAGATCCTGGTAGAAGAATCTCTGAAAGGATGGAAAGAAGTAGAATACGAAGTGGTACGCGACCGTTTTGACAATTGTATCACCGTCTGTAACATGGAGAACTTTGACCCGTTGGGGATACATACGGGGGAGAGCATTGTTGTGGCACCATCCCAGACCCTCACCAATAGTGAGTATCACAAGCTACGGGCTCTCTCCATTCAGGTAATTCGCCACATCGGCATCGTGGGCGAATGCAACATCCAGTATGCTCTCGATCCCGACTCGGAAGATTACCGTGTCATCGAGGTGAATGCTCGTCTGTCGCGTTCCAGCGCTCTTGCCTCGAAAGCAACCGGTTATCCGCTGGCTTTTGTAGCAGCCAAACTGGCAGTAGGTTACGGACTGCATCAACTGAAAAATGCTGTCACCAAGACTACTACTGCCTTCTTCGAACCCGCCCTCGATTATATCGTTTGCAAGATCCCCCGCTGGGACCTAAACAAATTCGAAGGAGTCTCCCACCATATAGGCAGCAGTATGAAGAGTGTGGGAGAGGTAATGGCTATCGGTCGCACCTTTGAAGAAGCCATTCAGAAAGGACTGCGAATGATCGGCCAGGGAATGCATGGTTTTGTCGGTAACCACATCCGGTTTGATCATGTGGAAAAAGAACTGGCCGAGCCTACCGACATGCGTATTTTTGTCATTGCCGAAGCCTTTGAGAAAGGATTGTCTGTTGATCACATCCATGAACTCACCAAAATAGACAAGTGGTTCCTCTATAAACTAAAAAATATTATCCGTCTGAAAAAAGAACTGGAAAGCATTTCTTCGCTGGAAGTACTGGATGATGAAAAACTTCGTGAAGCCAAGATCCAGGGTTTTTCGGATTTCCAGATTGCCCGTTTTGTTTTGGACCCTGCTCCTGAAAAAATGGAAGAAGGACTCCTGCAGGTACGTGCACATCGCAAGTCCCGTAACATAGTCCCATACGTAAAACAGATCGATACGCTAGCTGCTGAGTATCCGGCCCAGACCAACTACCTGTATCTGACCTACAGTGCCAGGGAGCATGATATTGATTTTTATAACGATAAAAAATCTGTCATCATCCTTGGTTCGGGAGCCTACCGCATCGGCAGCAGTGTCGAGTTTGATTGGTGTGGTGTTAGTGCTCTGCATACTGTAGAAGAAAAAGGATACCGTTCTGTCATCATCAATTACAACCCTGAAACGGTGAGTACCGATTATGATATCTCTGATCGCCTTTATTTTGATGAACTCTCTTTTGAACGGACACTGGACATCATCGATCTTGAACAACCTCATGGGGTCATCATCTCCACCGGCGGACAAATTCCCAATAACCTGGCCCTGCGTTTGCACAATCAAAAAGTTAATGTACTTGGCACCTCCCCGGTCTCTATCGACCGTGCCGAAAACCGCCATAAGTTCTCCTCCATGCTCGATACGCTCGGGGTGGATCAACCGCAATGGAAAGAGCTCACAAGCATGAGCGATATCCAGAAATTTATTGACAGGATAGGTTTCCCGGTGCTTATACGACCTTCTTACGTACTCTCGGGAGCAGCCATGAATGTGGTCTCCAACCGGGAGGAACTGGAACATTTCCTGAAACTGGCAGCAGAAGTATCAAAACAGTATCCGGTAGTGGTTACCGAGTTTATTCAGGAAGCCAAGGAAATCGAGATCGATGCTGTGGCCCGCAACGGATCCCTGATCACTTATGCTATCTCCGAGCATGTAGAGTTTGCCGGCGTTCACTCCGGCGATGCCACCATGGTCTTTCCCCCGCAGAAAATATACCTCGAGACCATCCGCCGCATTAAACGGATCACCCGGGAGATTGCACACGAATTGAATATCTCCGGTCCTTTCAATATTCAATTTCTGGCCAAGGATAACCAGATCAAGGTGATCGAATGCAACTTGCGGGCTTCACGCAGCATGCCTTTTGTATCTAAAGTGCTGAAGGTAAACCTTATTGACCTTGCCACACGAATAATGCTGGGTGAGGAGGTAGGACGGCTCTCCAAATCTATCTTCGATCTGGATTATGTGGGGGTTAAGGCCCCGCAGTTCTCTTTTTCGCGCCTGCAACTGGCCGACCCGGTACTGGGCGTGGACATGTCTTCCACCGGAGAGGTGGGATGCATCGGAGATGATTTTTATGAAGGGATACTGAAAGCCATGCTGTCAGTAGGGTATCATATCCCACAAAAAAAGATACTACTATCCACCGGCCCGGCCCGCTCGAAGGTGGAACTGATCAACAGCGCCCGGGCCTTACTTGCCAAAGGATATACACTATATGCTACGCGAGGCACGAAAAAATTTTATGACCAGTACGGCATTAAAACGAAACTGGCTTACTGGCCTGATGAAGACAAACACCCCAATACCCTCGATCTGATTCGCAACAGAGAAGTGGATCTGGTGGTCAACATCCCTAAAAATCTGTCAAAAGGAGAGCTGGATAATGATTATATGATCCGCAGGAATGCCGTGGATTTCAACATTCCTCTTATCACAAATGCACGCCTGGCCAGTGCTTTCATCCTGGCTTTTTGCAAATATGAACCCAAAGACATCAACATCCTGGCTTGGGATGAATATTAAACCCGATTTATCATGATATCTATCAGACCTGCCGACTCACTTGACTTCGAGACTATCGCCGAATTTCAGATGGCTATGGCTTTGGAAACCGAAAACCTGCAACTGGACAAACCCACAGTGGTGGCTGGTGTGAAAAAAGTCTTTGCCAAACCGGAGTTGGGAAAATATTTTGTAGCAGAACATAAAGGAACGGTAGTGGCTTCGCTTCTGATCACTTATGAATGGAGTGACTGGCGCAACGGAATCGTCTATTGGATCCAGTCGGTTTACGTTATACCGGATTACCGCAACCAGGGCATTTTCAAGACCATGTATCTATATATCAAAGAGATGGTCCTGGCCAACGACCGGGTGATAGGGATACGGCTATACGTGGACAAGACCAACACCCGTGCCCGGAAAATATATGAAAAACTTCAGATGAACGGCGATCATTATGCTCTCTACGAATGGTTGAAATAATTCGTACCCTGTTTTTCTTTCCAGTGCTGCAAGTGACTCTCCTATTGCCGGCATTCCTTTATGCCGGTATGATCCTGTGGTTTCGGAAAGGGTGGAAGGAGTTGCCCGTTTTTGAAGATCCGCAGGGTATGCTACCAAAAGAAAAAGTTTCGGTAATTGTAGCCTGTCATAATGAAGAACACAACCTGCCAGAGCTGATCCGTACTTTAAGGCAACAAAGTTATCCGGCTTCTTTGACGGAAATACTCCTGGTGGATGATTATTCGACAGACCGAACCCGTGAAATAATCAAACAGGCAGCCAAAGTCAATCCTAACATTAAAGCAATACAGAATTGTGGAAGGGGTAAAAAAGAAGCTTTGCTAACCGCTATCGAAGTCTGTACTTCTCCCTGGATCTTCACTACCGATGCCGATGCCCGGCCTGATCATGACTGGATAGTTCTGCTGATGGCATATCAAAAAAAAACAGGGGCCGGTTTTGTTGCCGGACCGGTAAAAACCTTTCCGCAAAAAGGATTATTTGCCCGTTTCGGAGAACTGGAATTTTATAGTCTTATGGGAACCGGCATGGGGAGTGCCGGAACCGGCCATCCCCTATACTGCAACGGAGCCAACACGGCCTATAAAAAAGAGCTGCTTTTCTCAGCCTCCGACCCGTTTCGCCAAGAAATTCAGAGCGGCGACGATGTCTTCCTCCTTCATACAATCAAACGACATCACCCGGAGGCCATACATTTTCTAAAATCCAAAAAGGCAACCGTTACCATCATGGATAAACCCGGCCCCAGGACTTTCCTCAAACAACGTATCCGCTGGGCATCCAAAAGTCCGGCTTACAGTGACCGGGACACTCTCCTGACAGCCGCTATAGTTTTTCTGTTGAATCTTGCCATCGTATTTTCCGCAGTAGCTGGATTTTTTCAACCAGCATGGTGGTTTTGGATGTTCACTTTCTATATTATCAAAAGCATTCCTGATTTTTTAATACTTCAGAGTATCACTTCATTTTATAATCGCCGCAAATTGCTGTGGCTTTTCCCGATTGCACAAATACTTTATCCTTTTTATATCACAGCCACTGCACTGGCAGGAATAGGAAGTTATCCGTTCAGGGGGAAAGTTTGGGATAATTAACATTAAATCCGCACCCTTACCTGTACCTTTATTTCTGTCTTATGGGGTTCAGAAATCAGCGCCGGACCATCTCCAATAGACTCCCGGTCAATATAAGCCGTACGGGCTATCCGCAACGACAAAGCACCATGTGAAAACAAAGGATATTTCACCATCACATACCAACGAATGCCCCGGCCGGTAAATGATGGTATGGAAAAGCTATATAACAAGTCGTTTTCATACGTATATATCCGTGTTGAAAAACGGGTATCAAACAAACCAAAGCGACCGTAAACCGTTACCGGAAATTTCTCCGGGGTATACCTCATCTGTTGATAAGACATAAAACCTTTTTCGGGAATACAGCCGGGGGCCGGATAAAAACGGGACAAATCCACGCGACTGGTAGCCTGTAACTGCGGCAAAAGCATATAACGGATTTGTATACGCAGATGATCATGTGTCTGTTGCACCAGACCGCTCATGGCAGCATCGGATTCCGTATCATTGGATGTACGGGATTTGTTTTTATACTGCAAGTCAGCATGAAAGTTATCTGCAGGCTCCCATGAAAGTATCAACCTTATCTCTGTTCCTCCCGACGGCCCGTCTGCATAATAGCGCAGCCAGGGAAAATGATACATATCCATATATCCCGACAACACCACATGAGGGATAAGATGTCCTGTAAAACCCATATAAAGACCAGATTCATTCCGGATCAAACCTGTTTCAGAAAACGCATTGGCATAGAAAGAATGATAATCCCGCCGGTAGAAACGCCACTGCAGACCGACAGACATCAGGGGAGAAAAATACCACTGCACTCCCTGAACGAGAGCCGGTGCCCCGTTTTTGCTAACCGCCGTCTCGCCAAACAGTGACAACCGTTTTATCATCAGATTATAATCTATTCCCATATTGAGATTATTCTTCCCACAAAAGATAAATTCATTATCCGGTCTGTCAGCAGGAATCAGCGGATGATCCAGACATGTATAAAGGGAAGTAAGCCCCACCTTAAGCAGTTTGTTTCTGTAAGCTACACGTATTCCGGACATCCATTCACGTACCTTATGTTTATTTTGCATTTCTCCGGTTGTCCTGTGCAAGCCGGAAGTTAAAAAAGAAGAAAATACAGATGTTCCTGTAATACCTCCCGTTTGTTCCAGGTATGCATCCAACCGGTTGAAAGAAAAAAAAGGGATCACGGAATATTTTTTCATCTTTAAAACCGCGGACATCCCATACAAATAACCGGACTCAGTGGCGGAAGAAGCATAGCGAACTTCCGGCGAACGTTTATCAATGTCTGTCACACGCGAAGACTTACCCAGATGAAAGCCGTTCCACAGCACCAATCCCTGCCCAAACCGCAAAGCATAACGGCCTGCATTCACCTGATGCAGTATACCTTTTCCCTGATATTGGGCATATAGGGAATAATAATCCATTCCGTTTTTATTCCCGCCCCTAAAAAACGGTTCTCCCGGATCTTTCTCTCCCAGCACTCCGGCAGAAAATTTCCGGCCATACCGTATCTGATAACGAAAGTAAAGTCCCATGCGGTCTCCCTGATAAAAGCCGTTCGGATGAGCTTTTAATACCGTATCCGATACAGAGAGGTATCCCGCTTCATTTTCCCAGATGGCTTTTCCCCGCATCACACCCTCCTGGCTGATATGGTTAGAGGAAAGCGAATTATCTAAAAAAGAGTATCTTTCTTCTTCAAGAATAATGTAGGGACGGATACGCCGGATTATCTCTCGGTCGAAGCCATATACCAATTGCAGTTCGCCGATGCTGCATAAAGGACCTGTTTCTTTGCGATAGTTCAAAAGGCTGTTGATCTGAAAATCGTTCAGAAACAACAGTTTCTCCAATGCTTCCCTGTCGGCAGTATTAATGTTTACAGGATGTTGACGCAGGGAAGAAAAATAATCCAGCATTTCCGACAGGTCTTCCGACGGGTTGAGCGATTGCATAATCTCCTCTATATCTGATTGCAGTTGCATGTCCGAAGCATTTTCAGGCTCCTGGCCCGAAAGAGGCGTTAATATCCCGTTCATCAGTATGAATACCGATATCCGAATACCGAAATTATTCATGAATAGTAAGGTACTATTATATTATTTGCAAATCAATCTGCTTCTCAAAAAGAATACATCAGCGAAAAATATGGTGTGAATCCCAGGGTAGGATGCAAGGTCATAGCAATATCTGCTCTGAAATTATAGAACAGAAATCCGAAACCAAAGGAGGGTTTCCCGGGGTTGGTAGAATATCCGGTCCGCAGGAAAAAAGTTTCATTAATGTTGAATTCGGCACCTGTTTTGAAAACAGCCTTATGGGACTTATCCTTTTCGGTTTCTATGGAGACAAATAATCTTTGCCGAAACTGGTATCCCATTCCCATCCGCAAGATCACCGGAAGAGGATCTCTTTCCGGATCAGACATCTTGGAAGCTGTAAGATTATAGACATGCACACCCAGGTACAGATTTTCTACCGGGATAGCCATAATCCCTCCTTCCGCCACTACCGAGTGAAAGCTTCCATAAGAGTCGGCGATATAAGTATTGATATAATTCAATTGTATCCCGGCCGCAAAACGTTCCGAAAAAGAGTGACCGTAAGCTATACCCACACGGATATCATGATACATCGAATAACCGAAATAATACAGCATAGTCCCGATGCTTCCGTGTCCCGTAGGGATGACGGCGCTCATAGCGCTCAGGGAGTATTCGGGTACGGCAAATTTGTTCTCGAAATGCAATCCTACAGAAGGGGAGGGAACCCAGGCAATGCCGGCCTGGTTTTGGGAAACCGACCAGAGATCCGGAATCATCACAGTTGCATTGGATAACCCATCAAAACGTGCACCTAGGTAAAAATTAAGAGGCTGTGCCTTCCCGACACACATCCCTGAAAAGAGAAAAAATACTATAGTAAGCCTGAGAAATATTCTTCGGTAAAATTTTGTTTTTACCACAAATTTAATATTAGTTGGTTTTATAAGGATATTTTTTCACCGTGGCCAGTTCCTTATTTGCCCTGATTACTTTTTTCTTCAGATCTTCTTTGAAACCGGTAAATTTTTTCATAAGATCAGAATCCGACAAAGCCAGCATCTGTATGGTCAGCAAGCCGGCATTACGGGCTGCATTCACACCCACCGTGGCCACCGGGATACCCGGAGGCATTTGTAGGATAGAAAGAATAGAATCCCAACCATCGAGGGTGGCTTTGATTGGTACGCCGATCACCGGCACGGTAGTCTGGGCGGCAATCACCCCTGGCAAATGAGCTGCCATTCCTGCTCCGGCGATGATCACCTTAATACCTCTATCCCGTGCTTCCCTGCTGTAACGCTCAACCTCTTCAGGCGTACGATGAGCCGACAAAGCAATGATCTCGAAAGGGACCTCAAAATCATTCAATACATCGGCAGCTTTCTCCATCACGGGCAAATCGGAGGTGCTTCCCATAATTATGCTTACACATGGTTTCATTTTTTTCCGTATTTTGACGATTTTTGCATTTATTAAAACAAGATTTGATATTTTAGCGGAATAACGAATATAATCATTCCCATGGAAAAAGTTACAATTCTGCATAAACATTTTAAAAAATTTATCTCTTCCCAAACCATTCAGGAGAAAGTAAGCGGAATAGCAGAGCGTATCAACCGGGATTTTGAAGGGAAAGAGGTGGTTTTTGTCGGGATCTTGAACGGTGTTTTTATTTTTGTTGCCGACCTTTTCCGGCAGGTGAACCTGAAAGCACGCATCACTTTTCTGCGCCTGGCTTCTTATCATGGTATGGAAAGCACAGGCAAAGTTAAACAACTGATTGGTTTGAGCGAGGATTTGAAAAATCACATAGTAATTGTCGTGGAAGACATCGTGGATACCGGCACCACTCTTGATCATATTATCCGTCAATTACAAAGCTTCCAGCCCGCAGAGATACATGTGGTTACTTTACTATTAAAACCCGAAGCTTACCATCACCGTATTCCGATAGATTATGTTGGTATGGAGATCCCCAATAAATATATTATCGGATACGGGCTGGATTACAACGGATACGGAAGAAACCTAGATGGTATCTATGTATTGGACGAAAACAATGAATCCTGAACCTAATATTAAGTATTTAAACTCAACACAAAACTTCTATAATTATGATTAACGTAATTTTATTTGGTCCTCCGGGATCTGGAAAAGGTACACAAGCTTTAAAAATCAGCAAGTCACACGGTCTCATACATCTTTCTACCGGAGACATTCTCCGCAAAGCCATTGCAAATAAAACACCGCTGGGCATTAAAGCCAAAGAATTCATGGATAAAGGGATACTGGTTCCGGATGAAGATATTGCCCAAATGGTAATAAATGCCGTTGACAGGAATGCCGGAGCCAAAGGCTTTATCTTTGACGGATTTCCCAGAAATGTTTTCCAGGCCAGGTTCCTTGACAGGATGTTGGAAGAAAGAAATACTTCCATAGATTATCTAATCGCCCTGGAGGTGGACCACGACGAACTTATCAAACGGCTGCTTAACAGGTCAAAGATCGAAGGCCGCACAGATGACAACCCGGAGGTGATAAAAAATAGAATAAAGGTATATTTTGATCAGACAGTTCCTGTTATGGATTATTATAAATCACAAGGCAAATTATATCCCGTCAACGGGATCGGGACGATCGAGGAAGTAAATGAGCGTATCTATAAGATATTGAAAAAAGTGAAGTAAGCTAAGACACATGGCGGAAGGCAATTTCATAGATTATGTAAAAATTTATTGCCGTTCGGGAAGGGGTGGCGCCGGGTCGGCCCATCTGCATCGTGACCGTTGCAATCCGAAAGGAGGCCCCGATGGAGGGGACGGAGGACGTGGCGGTCACATTATCCTAAAAGGAAACTGTCATCTATGGACATTATTGCATCTGAAATACCACAGACACATCAAGGCTGAAAACGGCATTCCCGGTTCTTCGGCCATGAAAACCGGAGCCAATGGTGCAGATACCATCGTGGAGGTCCCACTGGGCACAGTAGCCCGTGACGTCAAAACGGGAGAGAAGCTTTTCGAGATCATGGAACACGGCGAGAAAAAGATCCTGCTCCCCGGCGGTCGTGGTGGACTGGGCAATGTGCATTTCAAGTCCTCCACACATCAGACCCCCCGTTTTGCCCAGCCGGGGGAAGAGGCACGAGAAGGATGGTTCATCCTCGAACTGAAGATCCTGGCAGATGTAGGACTGGTAGGCTTTCCAAACGCCGGCAAATCCACCCTGCTCTCCACCATTACCGCCGCCAAGCCTAAAATTGCCGACTATCCTTTCACCACACTGGTCCCACAACTGGGCATCGTCCCTTACCGCGACAACCGTTCTTTTGTCATGGCTGACATTCCTGGGATCATTGAAGATGCCCATGAGGGAAAAGGCATGGGTACCCGCTTTCTGCGCCATATCGAACGCAATGCTCTGCTCTTGTTTATGGTGCCAGCAGACAGCCGGAATATCGCTGAAGAATACCGCATCCTCTTAAAAGAACTCAACGAATTTAATCCGGAATTATTGGACAAGAGGAGGATACTGGCCATCACCAAATCGGATCTGCTGGATGAAGAACTAACAAACGAGATCATCCCGGAACTGCCGGAAGTGCCCTGGGTTTTTATCTCATCGGTTACAGGATATGGACTCGAAAGAATGAAGGATATGATTTGGAAATACCTAAATGAATGAATATGCTTGAACTTCTTGAAAAAACCGATCAATCTCTTTTTCTCCTTATTAACGGATGGCACTCTCCTTTCTGGGATCAGGTGATGTGGCTGGTCAGTACCAAATGGCTCTGGATACCGCTTTATCTCTTCATCCTGGGTTGGTTGATAAAGATCTTTAAACGACGTTTCTGGATCCTATTGATATTTATTATTCTGCTCGTTGTCGTAACCGACCAAACCTCTGTTCATCTTTTCAAGGATGTTTTCAAACGCCTCCGGCCCTGTCACAATGAAACGCTGGCCCCGATGGTTCATCTCGTAAAAGGCCACTGCGGCGGCATGTACAGCTTTGTCTCAAGCCATGCCACCAATATGTTCGGCATAGCCGCCTTTGTCACTTTGCTGCTACGAAACAGAACATTCACAATCGTAATGTATCTCATTGTTGCCTTGATCGGCTACAGCCGTATCTATCTGGGGGTTCATTTTCCGGGAGACGTTGTGGCCGGAGCCCTTGTGGGGACTTTCCTGGGATGGCTGATCTATCTCCTGTTCAAAGAAACAGACAGAAGATGGCTTGAGCGTAACCCGTATTTTAACCCGGTAAATAAAGAAAAGAGGTAAAACCGGTCCCTATGTTTTATTGTGTCGACAGCACCACGGATAACCCATTTTTTAACCTGGCTGCAGAAGAATATCTGTTGCATAATAAGAGGGATGATTTCGTTTTGTTTTATGTCAACAGACCTTCGATCATCATAGGCAAACACCAGAATGTTTTCCGGGAAGTAAACCGGAGTTTTCTGAAACGAAATCCAGTGCCTGTAGTGCGGCGTCTTACAGGCGGCGGAACGGTATGGCATGACCACGGTAATCTGAACTTCAGCTTTATCCTGAACGGGGAACAGGGAAAGGTGGTGGATTTCGGGAAATACATCAAACCGGTCGTTGCCTTTATCAACAGTCTGAATATTCCTGCCGGCACTGACAAACGAAACAATATCCTGATACATGAAACAAAGATTTCCGGAAACGCCGAATATGTCTATAAGCACCGCATATTGCACCATGGAACCCTGTTGTTCGACACCAACCTGAAAGACCTGAAAGAAGCGCTTCTTCCCAATCCGGAAGAGATATCCGATAAAGCCGTATCCTCACAACCAAGCGGGGTTACCAATATAAAGAAGTATCTGAAAGAAACGACGGATCTGCCTGAGTTCAGAAAAAAACTGAAGGAATATTGCCTGGATTATTTTGCCCCATGCAGGATTTATACGCTTACAAAATCCGAAGAACAGGAGATCGAAAAACTGATAAGAGAAAAATATAATACATGGGCTTGGAATATAGCTTACTCCCCTCCCTGTGTTTTGACCAGGAGTCTTCTTTTGTCCGGAATGGAAATACCTGCAAATATTTCCCTGAAAAACGGAAAAATCCACGAAATATCCTTCCCAAAAAATGCGGAATTGCCGGAAGAGATATTTATTCTTGCCCGTTTTTTCTCCGGATTTCCCTATGAAAAAGAAGCTGTTGAGAGAGCTTTAGATCCCCTGTGGAAAAAAGAAAAAGTTTCCATAATTTCGCAGGGAGAATGGATTCGTTTTCTTTTCGGCTGACTATATACAACAATATTATGGCCTCTTTTGGCAAGATAGCAGATGTTTTCCGTTCGCTCTGGCTTTATCTTTTTGCCATTGTAACCATGCCTGTCTGTTTTGTTATTTCCTTCATAATCTGGCTGGTTACGGTTCCTTTCGATAAAAGGCTCGTTATTTTGCATACTTTTTCCTGCTCTTGGGCTTCCTTGTATACATGGGCAGCTCCTTTCTGGAAAGTTACCATCGAAAACCGGGATAAAATAGACCGCAAAAAAGTATATGTTATGGTATCCAACCATCAGTCTATGGTAGACATCCTGGTTCTTTACAGGCTTTTTGTCCATTTCAAATGGGTAAGTAAAATAGAAAATTTCCGCATTCCCATCGCCGGATGGAACATGTCATTGAATCGTTATATCCGTCTGGCACGCGGGAAGAAAAGCAGTATTCTCCACATGATGAGAGACGGAAAGAAAGCTTTAGCGGAAGGATCTTCGCTGATGATCTTTCCGGAAGGAACCCGTTCGGTAACAAAACAGATCGACCGTTTCAAGGAAGGAGCATTCCTACTGGCCAAAGAGACAAACACCCCCATTCTGCCGATCATTCTGGACGGAACGGGAAAGGCCCTGCCTAAACATGGCTTTTTCATGCATGGAAAACACCACATAAAAGTCCGGATACTGGATGAAATCCCCCCGGAATTTTATAGAAACAGTTCAACCAAAGAACTAATGAATTATACCAGGGACCTGATGGTAAAGGAGCTGGAGAAAATGCGAAACGAATAAGGGCTACCGTTGAAAATTCATCCCTATTGTTGATAAACAATTCACCGGAACATAGCGGATTTCCTTATCTTTGCAAAAATTTTAATTTGTACCGGAGATAGTATGACTGCAAACTATTCAGAAGAAACCATCCAAACCCTCGACTGGAGAGAGCATATCCGGCGTCGTCCGGGTATGTACATTGGAAAACTGGGTGATGGCTCTTCCCAGGATGACGGGATCTATGTACTAATAAAGGAAGTGATGGATAACTCCATCGATGAATACATGATGGGTTTTGGAAAGAAAATTGTGGTAACCATTCAGGACAAACGGGTGACAGTAAGGGACTATGGCCGAGGCATCCCCTTGGGAAAGGTGGTTGAGGTTGTTTCCAAAATGAATACCGGAGCAAAATATGATTCTAAAGTATTCAAAAAATCTGTCGGACTGAACGGTGTCGGCATAAAAGCAGTCAATGCCCTTTCTTCAGAATTTGTGATCAGATCGTTCCGCGAAAATGAGGTTCATGAAGTGCATTTTTGTCGTGGTGAACTGGTAAAAGATGAATCCGTAAAACCTTCAGAAGAGCCCAATGGAACATATGTCAGATTTATCCCTGACGAAAAGATGTTCGGAAAATACCATTATGTCTCCGAATATGTGGAGACGATGCTGATGAATTATGTCTTTCTCAATGCCGGCCTGCTGATCGAGTTTAACGGTCAAAAACTGATCTCCAAAAACGGACTGCTGGATCTGCTGAATGAAAACCTCTCCCAGCCCGGGTTGTATGAACCCATCCATCTGAAAAATGGAGACCTGGAGGTGGCTTTCACCCACGGCACTCATTATGGGGAGGAATATTATTCTTTCGTCAATGGTCAGCACACCACCCAGGGAGGCACACACTTGTCTGCTTTCCGCGAAGCCCTTGTAAAAACCATCCGTGAGTTTTACAAGAAAGATTTTGATGCTTCGGATATAAGAGCTTCCATCATCGCAGCTATGAGTATCAAGATTGAAGAACCGGTGTTCGAATCACAGACTAAAACCAAGTTGGGCAGCAAAAATATGGGACCTGGTGAACCCAGTGTCCGGAACTATGTCATCGATTTCATGAAAAAAAACCTGGATGATTACCTGCACAAAAATCCCGGGACGGCTGAGATCCTGCTGAAAAAGATCATGGACTCGGAAAAAGAACGCAAGGCTATCTCCAGCATCAAAAAAATAGCCCGGGAACGTGCCAAGAAAACCAGTCTTCACAACAAAAAACTACGCGATTGCCGTATTCACTACAACTCAAAAAATGACCGGCGTCTCGAAACAACGATTTTCATCACCGAAGGCGACTCGGCCAGCGGATCCATCACCAAATCAAGGGATGTGGAGACACAAGCCGTTTTCAGTCTGAAAGGAAAACCACTGAACACTTTCGGGCTGACTAAAAAAATAGTGTACGAAAATGAAGAGTTCAATCTCCTCCAGTCGGCCCTGAACATTGAGGATGGCTTGGAAAATCTGCGGTACAACAATGTGGTCATCGCCACCGATGCCGATGTGGATGGTATGCACATCCGGCTGCTGCTACTCACCTTTTTCCTGCAGTTTTTCCCCGACCTGGTCAAACAGGGCCATCTTTATATACTGCAAACCCCATTGTTCAGGGTAAGGAATAAAAAGGAAACACGATACTGTTATTCGGAAGAAGAAAAAGAAACAGCCATCAAAGCACTGGGCAAGAATGTTGAGATCACCCGATTCAAAGGGTTGGGAGAGATATCACCAGATGAGTTCAAACATTTTATCGGAAAAAATATCAGGCTCGACCCTGTACGCCTGCGCAAAGACGAATCGGTGGATGAGTTCCTCAATTTTTATATGGGGAAAAATACCCCGGGCAGGCAGGAGTTTATCATCAACAACCTGCGGGTGGAGGAAGATCTTGTGGAAGTCTGATAAATCAGTTGTCTTATGGAAGGGAAGAATGGTATGAAGGACGAGGGAAAAAACGAAATAACGAAAAAACCAAAAGTACAGGATACGGCTGCAGAAGATAAGGCAGTTTCAAAAGAATGGCTACCCAAAGAGGAAACAGAAGAAGAGGCCGGCGTCCCGGAATTGATGAAAGTAGCTCATCTCTCCGGTATGTACCGCGACTGGTTTCTGGATTATGCTTCCTATGTTATCATGGAACGGGCAGTACCCAATATTGTGGATGGTTTGAAACCGGTGCAGCGTCGCATCCTTCACGCCATGAAACAATTAGACGACGGTCGTTACAACAAGGTAGCCAACATTATCGGTCACACGATGCAATACCATCCTCATGGGGATACTTCTATCGGTGATGCGCTGGTACAGCTGGGCCAGAAAAACCTGCTTATAGATACGCAGGGAAACTGGGGCAATATGCTGACAGGCGACAGCGCCGCTGCACCTCGATACATCGAAGCCAGATTGTCGAAATTTGCCTTGGAAGTCGTCTTTAATCCGAAGACTACAGAATGGAAACTTTCCTATGACGGACGTAACAAAGAACCGGTAACCCTTCCGGTGAAATTCCCCCTGCGGCTGGCTCTTGGTGGTGAAGGGATCGCCGTAGGTCTGGCTTCCAAAATTCTCCCCCACAACTTCAACGAATTGTGCGACGCTTCCATCCGGTATCTGCAGGGAAAAGATTTTGAACTGTTACCAGATTTTCCCACCGGTGGCATGGCTGATTTCTCTCGATACAACGACGGCCTGCGCGGCGGACAGATAAAGGTACGGGCCAGGATCGAGAAAAAAGACAAGAAGACTCTGGTCATCACCGAGATTCCCTTTGGTAAAACAACCGGCACTTTGATCGAATCTATCATCAAAGCCAACGACAAAGGCAAGATCAAAGTAAAAAAGATAGACGACAACACCGCTGAACACGTGGAGATCGTCATTCATCTGGCACCGGGTGTCTCTCCCGACAAAACCATCGATGCACTGTACGCTTTTACCGACTGTGAAACGTCCATATCTCCCAACTCCTGTATCATCGACAGTAACAGACCCCGCTTTCTGGGAGTAAAGGAGATCTTGTGCTTTTCAACCGAACAAACCAAATATTTACTGGGACATGAGCTGGAGATTCGCAAACAGGAACTGGAAGAAGCCTGGCATCTCTCATCGCTCGAAAAAATATTTATCGAAAATAAAATCTACCGGGACATTGAAGAATGTGAGACCTGGGAAGCGGTGATCAAAGCCATTGATAACGGGTTGGCTCCTTTTAAAAAATTATTCTACCGCGAGATCACCCAAGACGATATCATTCATCTGACGGAGATTAAGATCAAAAGGATATCAAAATACGATGTCAGGAAAGCCGAAGAAGCCATCCGTGCCATTGAGGAAGAACTGGAGGAAGTCAAAAACCATCTGGCCAACCTTACGGCATATACCATTAATTATTATACACAAATAAAGAAAAAATACGGAGCCGCTTATCCCCGTAGGACAGAGATACGAAACTTTGAGACTATTGTTGCCACCAAGGTAGCCGTTGCCAACACCCGCTTGTATGTGAACCGCAAAGAAGGTTTTGTGGGAACCTCCCTCAAAAAGGATGAGTTCGTGACCGAATGTTCGGACATTGATGACATGATCATCTTCCTGCGTGACGGGCGTTACATCATCACCAAAGTTACCGATAAGACATTTGTCGGCAAAGACATCATCCATGTGAGCATCTTTAAGAAAAATGATACAAGAACCATTTACAATCTCATCTACCGGAATGGCAGGGACACCCGTTATCTTGTAAAACGCTGTGCCATCACAGGCATTACCCGCGACAAGGAGTACAACATCACTAAAGGCAAACCGGGCTCACGAATCATGTATTTCAGTGCCAACCCCAACGGAGAGGCTGAGATAGTACGCGTTCATCTGCGACCCAAACCCCGCCTGAAAAAACTTATGTTTGATTTTGATTTCAGTACACATGCCATCAAAGGACGTAACTCTCAGGGCAACCTGCTGACCAAGCATGCCATCCAGAGCATCACCATGAAGGAGAAAGGCGTTTCTACCTTGGGTGGAAGAAAGATATGGTTCGACGATACCGTATTGCGGCTTAATGCCGACGGCCGAGGCACTTTCCTGGGAGAATTCAGCGGTAAAGACAAAATACTCGTAGTACGCAAAAACGGAAGTTTTCATACCACCAATTTCGACCTGGAAAACCATTATAACGATGATATTCTCCTGATACAGAAATTTAATAGCAAGGAGGTCTTTTCCGTCGTATATTTTGATGCTGAGCAGGGCTTTTACTACGTTAAACGTTTCTCCTTCGAGCCGTCGGAAAAAACCGTTTCTTTTATCGGGGACAATCCCGAATCGAAACTGATCAGTATTACCCAGGTAGAATATCCCCGTTTGGAGATCAATTTTGGTGGCAAGAACAAAAACCGGCATCCGGAAATTATCGAGGTGGCAAAATTCATCGGCGTAAAAAGCTACCGGGCCCGTGGCAAACGCCTCACCAACTACCAGGTGGACAATATCACTGAACTGGAACCCGTCGTCAGGCAAGAACACGAACCTGATGAAGACCTACTGACAATTGATGAATCGGAGAAAGTGAAAGAATCACTCACCGATCCGTCTTCCGGTCAACCATCCTCTACCCCACTCGACGACGGCGCCCAGATGACCCTAGATCTTGAATAACCTCTTTTGCTATGAAAATCTTTCTGATCGGTTTTATGGGTTCCGGAAAAAGCATGTTCGGAAAAGAATTTGCTTTATCCGCCGGTTTATTTTTTGCCGATCTTGACGAAATCATCGAAATAAATGAGGGAAAGAACATTTCAAATATATTCGCAAAAGAAGGAGAAGAGGTATTCAGGGTATTGGAGCATAAAGCCTTACTGCAAGCCATCAACACCATGGATGATGTCGTTATAGCTGTCGGGGGAGGGACTCCCTGTTTTTTTGATCATATGAAGCTGATGAACCAAGTCGGTCAAACAATCTATCTGAAGTATCCTCCGGAAAAGCTGTTTGAATATCTGAAAGAAGAACCTGACAAGCGACCGCTCATTTCAGGCAAGAGCGACGAAGAACTGATTGATTATATCCGCAAAAAATTAAAAGAAAGAGAATTTTTCTATGAACAGGCCCAGCATATCCTCTCCTGGCCAGAGATTTCTGTTGAGGCACTGAAAAAGATCATCTCTCAATGAACAGTATTTAAAAAAAAGTATGTTAGGTGCAATTTTTTCATTCTCTGCATCTTACTTTTACTTTCCTTGTCTTCTATAGCTCAAAAAGCGAAGGAGGATGCTTTTTTACTTCTTACTTGAACATTATCTCTCCCATTCCATACGCCCGGGTGCGGCCTTTTTCATTTGTCAATAAAAGCCTCCCGTAGCTGTCAATTCCCGTGATCCGGACCCGCATTTCTCCTTCCGGTGTTTGGCAGAGAGTCTTTTTATTATAAAGATACAACCTTTCAGTATATTCTTCCTTCAATTCTTTTTCATAACCTGACTTCAATGTCTCATATCTCTTCCTAAACAAAGTTATTAACTGATCCAGCAGCAAAGACATATCATAAGTCTTTCCGGTAATGCTTTTCAACGACACCGGATTAGGCAACGAAGCAGGAAATTCCGTCTGATTGACATTAAGACCTATTCCAATCAATGCCGATACGAAGCGGTCGCCCTGAATATCATTTTCTACCAAGATACCGGCAATCTTTTCCTTTCCTACATAAATATCGTTAGGCCATTTAATACAATCTCCCAGAACATATGCTGCAACCAGATCTGCTACAGCCAACGACATGGCAATGGACAAAGAAAACTGCTGTTCGGGTTTAAGAAAATTTGGGAAAAGCACCCAGGTCAGCAAGAGGTTCTTCCCTTTTTCACTTATCCAGGTATTGTTACCCCGGCCTTTCCCAGCCTTCTGAAAACGACTGGCAATGATCGTTTCTTTCCGTATTCTTTCTTCCTGTAGCCATGCGCGGGCAGTTTGCTGTGTCGATTCTACCTCATCCAGGCAGATAACCGGTACATTTTTTGCCTTTTTGGTTGACATTGTATATTTTTGGTGACTGTTTCCGGCAATTTTTACTGTAAAAAACAAAAGTTGCTTTCCATTACAAAATTACTGGAAATTTCCTTATCGTAAGGATTTTATTTTTCACTACCTTTGCAAAAAATTAATAAGGAGGAAAAGATCGAATTGGCATCAATAAAACTGAAAGAAAAAGTTGTAGAAGGCATACAAAAGAAAAAAGGACATGATATTGTGATTTTGGATATGGCACAAATTGAGAATGCTGTTTGCCGTTATTTTATTGTATGCCATGGAGATTCCAATATACAGGTAACCGCCATCGCCGAGTCGATAGAAGAACATGTTAAAACCAGCCTCCACGAGACGATACTTCACCGCGAAGGGTATAAGAATGCTCAGTGGATTCTTCTGGATTACGGGGACGTGGTGGTACATGTTTTTCAGAAACCTTACCGCGAGTTTTACAACCTTGAAGCATTGTGGGCTGATGCGGAGAGAAATGATATAGTAGAAAAATTAAATATTTGAGGAGAGATTTTCATGATCGATAAGCAACAAAAAAACAATCCCCATGGAAATATACCTAAGGGGAAAAGCCCGGATAAAAAACCGAAGTTCAGTATTTACTGGGTTTATGCGATCATTGCGCTGGGGTTCATTCTGGTGCAATGGATCTATTCCGGATCTCCGGTGAAAGAGATCTCCTGGAACAAAATCGAGAGTGAACTGATCCGAAATCATGATATCAAAAAAATCAAGGTTATCAATCATGATCTGGCCCAGATTTATCTGAAACCGGAAGCAATTAAATCCGGAAAATACAAAGACCTGAAAGGTTCCGGAACAGGATCTTTCGGAAAAGAAGTACCCCAATACAGTTTTCACATCCCTTCCGAAGAAGTTTTTCATAAGAAACTGGAAGCAGCCTTTGAAAAATACGGTTACAAAGAAAGCGACCGTTTTGATGTGATCAATATGACCCGCACCGACATCTGGGGAGGTATTCTGGCCTGGATCCTTCCCCTGCTGATTCTTGTGGTCATCTGGATCTTTATTTTCCGCAGAATGGGCGGGGGCGCCGGAGGCGGTGCCGGCAGTATCTTCAACGTAGGAAAATCCAAAGCTCAGGTTTTTGACAAAGATTCTCATGTAAAGGTAGACTTTAAGGATGTTGCCGGACTGGAAGAAGCCAAGGTAGAGATAAAAGAGATTGTGGATTTCCTGAAAAACCCCAAGAAATACACCAGTCTGGGAGGAAAAATTCCCAAAGGGGCTTTGCTGATAGGTCCTCCGGGGACAGGAAAGACCTTGCTGGCCAAGGCGGTTGCGGGAGAAGCCAATGTGCCGTTTTTTTCTATTTCGGGATCCGACTTTGTGGAGATGTTTGTGGGGGTAGGTGCCTCCAGAGTACGCGATCTCTTCAAACAAGCTAAGGAAAAAGCCCCTTGTATCGTTTTCATCGACGAGATCGATGCCGTAGGCCGGGCCCGCGGACGTAATCCCAATTTCGGGGCCAACGACGAACGGGAAAACACCCTTAACCAATTGCTCACCGAGATGGATGGGTTTGCCAGCAACGCCGGGGTAATCATTCTGGCCGCCACCAACCGTGCCGACGTACTTGACAAAGCACTCCTGCGTGCAGGACGTTTCGACCGTCAGATACACGTGGAACTACCCGACCTGGTGGAAAGAAAAGAGATTTTCAAAGTGCATATGAAACCTCTGAAACTGGGTAAAGATATAGACCTCGACCTACTGTCCAAACAAACACCAGGCTTCTCGGGGGCAGACATCGCCAACATATGCAACGAATCGGCACTGATCGCTGCCCGTAAAGGAAAAAAAACCGTTCAGATGCAAGATTTTATGGATGCCATCGACCGGATTGTCGGAGGCCTGGAAAGAAAAAGCCGCATCATCACACCCCAGGAAAAAAAGACTATTGCCTATCACGAAGCCGGCCATGCCACTGTAAGCTGGCTGTTGAAACATGCCAATCCACTGGTGAAAGTGACCATTATACCACGGGGACAGGCCCTGGGGGCTGCCTGGTATCTCCCGGAAGAGAGACAGATCACCACCAAGGAACAAATGTTCGACGAACTGTGTGCCGTACTGGGCGGACGTGCCGCTGAAGAACTGATATTCAAAACGATCTCATCCGGAGCCCTGAACGACTTGGAAAAAGTAACCAAACAAGCCTATGCCATGGTCTCTTACTTTGGCATGAGCGAGAAAGTGGGAAACCTGAGTTTTTATGACTCTTCCGGACAAAGCGAGTTCGGTTTTACCAAACCGTACAGTGAAAAAACCGCCGAGTTGATCGATCAGGAAGTCAAGAGCTTGATCGCTAAAGCTTATGAAAAAGCCAGGGAGATCCTTATAAAAAACAGGGAAAAACA
This sequence comes from Bacteroidota bacterium, assembly GCA_011374625.1. Classification (GTDB taxonomy): domain Bacteria; phylum Bacteroidota; class Bacteroidia; order Bacteroidales; family VadinHA17; genus DRPN01. The sequence goes on along the minus strand of DRPN01000142.1, from coordinate 28,982 downwards.
TGCCCAACTGGCCAATCTTTTGCTTGAAAAAGAAGTTATCTATGCCGAAGATCTTGTAAATATCTTCGGCGAAAGGGAAAATATGAAAGATATTCCTACGGGAAGGATATCGCAAGATAAGTCTGCAGACAAAAAATCAACAGACACAAAAAAGAAGACTCCCGTGAAAAACCCGGCTTCCGGCACTACCCGGAAGAAACACCAAAAACCGGAAGATACATCAAAAAAAGAAGACCTGAAAATGGCAGAAACAGAAGAAGCAAAAACCAAATCGCATAAGCCTGTTAAAACCAATTCGTAGAATATGGAAAAGGATTGGGTAAAATTATTTTCTACCGATCGGCCATACCAGGCTGAACTGGCCCGTCAGATACTCGAAGAAAACGGCATTCAGGCTGTGGTAATAAACAAGAAAGACTCTTCCTATCTTATGTTCGGAGAAACAGAAGTGTATGTTAATCAGGATGAAGTCATAAAAGCCAAACAACTCATAAAAACACTGGAACCTTGAGAACTTTGTTGAGAAGAAGTTTTACAGGATTGTTTATCGTGGGAGTTATTCTTGCAGGGCTTCTGATCAACAGTCTCTCTTTTTTTCTGGTTTTCTTGTCAATCATGATCGTCACCCTATGGGAATTCTACCGCTTGGCACATATGATCAAGGTCAGGCCTCAGGTTCATCTGGGTTTATTCATGGCTGTTCTTCTGTTTACTCTTATCTTTTTGTTATCTATCCGGTCCATTAACATAAAATACCTTACTCTCCTGCTGGTTTTCTTTCCTTTTGTCTTTATCAACGAGTTGTTTGCCAAACACAACCGGCCTTACCATAATATTGCCTACACTTTTCTGGGGCTCATTTACATTGCGCTGCCTTTTTCATTGCTTCCCCTTCTTAGTTTTGATATGCATGAAAAAATGCAGACATTCTTCACCCTGGAAGGAGAAGAAGATATTCTGAATTTCCTGTTACAACCCGGATATGTGATAGATTATTCCCCCTACCCAGTGATCGGCATTTTCATTATTATTTGGTTGTACGATACAGGAGCTTATATTACCGGCATGCTTTGGGGAAAACATAAACTTTTCAGGCGTATCTCCCCCGGGAAAAGCTGGGAAGGGGTTGTCGGAGGTACCGTAATTGCCCTGGCCACCGGAATCATTCTTTCTTCCCGGTTCCGGGAAATGAACAGAACAGAATGGATCCTGATCGTTTTTGTAATCGTCTTTTTCGGTACCATGGGCGACCTGGCCGAGTCGATGCTAAAACGGAAAGCCGGGGTAAAAGATTCAAGCCATATCCTGCCGGGACACGGAGGTTTTCTGGACCGTTTTGACGGCTTCCTGCTGGCTGTCCCGGTGATTGTTACACTGATAGAATTTTTTAAAGTATAATATCTTTCCCTGCCTCCCCCGTATTTTTTCTGAGTATATAAATGACCGAGCTGGCATTCTCCACCCGGAAGAAGCCCCTTAAAAAAGCAAGAAAACCTATACCCGTACCAAAAACAAACCACAACGGATTCTTTCTGTATTTTTCACTTAGCAAAGCATTGAAAAACGGATCGAACGGCATATGATACATCTCTGTGACCCTGAAATAATACTGCCCGGCCAGATGTCCCAGTATTCTCGGCGAGAAATGCCACAGATGTCGCGGTACATCATAACCGGCCCAGTACCTTTTATATATCCTGGCATCCAGTGCGTGATGATTAGGCAATGCCATGACCAGCACACCGTCATTCTTCAACAAACGGAAAATCCCGTCCAGATAGGCCCCCGGCTCATATATATGCTCCAGCACATGCCATAGGGTAACAACATCATATTCCCCTTCCCGGGGGTCTTCCAGGAACTGCTCCGGAGGCACAATCCGCAACCCGAATTTTTGTATACCGTACTCCCGCGCTGCATCACTAACCTCCACACCCGTAACTTCATATCCTTTTTTTTGCATGAAAGCCGGAAAATATCCGGTACCACATCCAATATCCAGCAACTTTCTGCCAGCAGTCAGATGGGACACAAGCTTCCATTTTCGTCGTAGCATATATTTTCTGGCCGTGTGATATAAACGGTTGATAAAACCTCTCCGGGTATCCGAATGGGAAATGTAATTTTCACTCTTATAGTAGCTCCCGGCTTTTTCTTCCGGCGGCACATCCTGGGTGAAAACAAAACTGCATTCCGCACATTTCACAATATCGAAAGACTCGTGAGTCTTCAGAAAATCCTCCGTCGTAAGAAAAGTCTCCAGTTTATCTTTCCCACACAGAGGGCACCGGGTATAATGTATCTTATCCATAATCATCAATACGGTGATAAAACTGTTTTCCCGCTGGAAAATCCGTATAAAAGTAGTCCAAAAATTGTAGGGGGAAAAATTTTATAGTTCTGCAACAGGCAAACCATCAAACATTCTATGGGTATAAGTCCGGTAAATGTCATTAGCTAATCTCCCTGAAAATTCCTACTTTTGTATTTCTTTTTAAAAAGAATATGGAAAAACTCCTTATGATGCTGGTTTTCGGGCTCTGGCCCTGGTTCTCTCCTCCCCTGGAGGTGATCCGGGCTGTATCGGAAACCGTTTATCCGGGACGGCAGGAATCACCTGTGTATACCCGGTATGATATTCTGGTGGTAACCGGAAAATCTTCCGGAAAAATTACCGTGGACAGGCTTTACGTTAAACAACAATCCTGTTCCGTGAAACTGCTCTCCTGGCCTGGGAAAAAAGAGGTCAGCGAATACTCCAAAGGAGACACTCTCCTGGTGAGAAGCACCTCGTTTGAAACAGGGAAAACGGGCACGGAGAAAATTCATGCTCCTTTAACTGCCCCCTCCGGCAATATGAGGTTGTACTCAGCTATAAACTCCGCAGAAAAAGAAAATACATTCCGGTGAAAAACATTGTGAAAAACCCGGATAACATAAATTTATAAAAAAATAATAATAAAACAGAAAATATGGACAGGAAAAGAGTAATATTAATGATCCTGGACGGATGGGGAGAAGGAGACCATTCAAAAGCTGATGTTATTTACAATGCCAACACGCCGAATATGGACCGGCTGAAACAACAATATCCGCATGCCACCCTGCTCACCTGTGGTGAAAATGTCGGATTGCCCGAAGGACAGATGGGTAATTCGGAGGTGGGCCATCTCAACATTGGTGCAGGACGTATCGTCTATCAGGATCTGGTAAAGATCAACAAAGCTGTCAAAGATGGAAGCATAGAACAAAACCCGGTGCTGACTGAAGCTTTTCAGTATGCCAGAGACCATGATAAAGCCGTTCATCTTATCGGCCTTGTCTCTGACGGTGGCGTTCACTCCATGGACACACACCTATACAAATTATGCGATATCACCGGAAAATACGGACTTGACAAAGTGTATATCCACGCCCTTACCGACGGTCGTGATACCGACCCGCACAGCGGTATCGGCTACATAAAAAACCTGCTGGACCACCTGAAACATTCCAACGGACAGATCGCTTCCATCACCGGACGCTATTACACCATGGACCGCGACAAACGGTGGGAACGTATCAAGGTAGGTTACGATGCTATGGTGTACGGAAAAGGAACACCGGCCACCAACCTGCTTGATGCCATGAAAAAATCCTATGATGAAGGGGTTACCGACGAATTTATTAAACCCATCATCCATGTGGATCAACAGGGAAATCCCATGGGAACCATTCGGGAAGGGGATGTGGTAATCTGCTTCAATTTCCGCACCGACCGGCTGCGTGAGATCACCATTGCTCTGACACAGAAAGATATGCATGAACACGACATGCATACCATCCCCCTGCATTATCTTACCATGACCCGCTATGATGACTCTTTCAAAGGCATCCACATTGTTTATGATAAGGAAAATGTATCCAATACATTGGGAGAACTGATATCAAAAACCGGAAAAAAACAAATTCGCATTGCAGAAACGGAAAAATACGCCCACGTTACTTTCTTTTTCTCCGGAGGACGTGAGGAAACATTTCCGGGCGAAAAACGAATCCTGATCCCGTCGCCCAAGGTTGCCACCTATGATCTGAAACCCGAAATGAGCGCCTTTGAGGTGAAAGACGCTATTGCCAAAGAACTGGATAAACAGGAAACGGATTTTGTTGTGCTGAACTTTGCCAACGGTGATATGGTAGGTCATACCGGCGTATATGAGGCAATCCTAAAAGCCGTGGAAGCTGTAGACACCTGCGTGGGAGAGGTAACGGACGCCGCCCGTCGCAACGGGTATGAAGCGGTGATCATCGCCGACCACGGCAACGCCGATTATGCAATCAACCCCGACGGCTCACCCAACACTGCACACTCCCTTAACCCTGTACCTATCATCGTGATGTCGGACCGTGTTGCAGAAGTGAAAGACGGAATCCTGGCCGATGTGGCACCTACCATCCTGTCTCTGATGGACATGCCGGTACCCGAAGAAATGACAGGAAAAGTGTTAATCCGCTTAAAATAAAATCTGTTGTTACAAATCAGAGATACACTCGTCAGTCTCGATATCGTAGAAAAACAATTCGTTTGCAACCTGCAAACTTGCAAAGGCATATGCTGTGTATACGGCGACTCGGGAGCACCCCTGGAAGAAGAAGAAAAAAATGAGCTGGCACACTCCTACTCTGAAATAGAACCCTACATGCGGGCAGAAGGAAGAAAAGCTGTGGAGGAGCAGGGAGTATCGGTCATCGATGAGGACGGCGACCTGGTTACACCCCTGATCAATGGCCGGGAATGTGCCTACACATACCTGGACAAGGGTATTTACAAATGTGCTATCGAGAAGGCCTGGCTGGAGAATAAAATCACTTTCCGAAAACCCGTTTCCTGTCATCTCTTCCCGGTACGACTGAGGGAATATGAGAAATATACCGCCGTCAATTTTGAATTCTGGAGGAATTGCCTGCCGGCTCTGGAACTGGGAAAAAAAACCGGAACATACATGTATGAATTCCTGGAAGAAGCATTGACACGCCGTTTTGGAAAAAAATGGTTCCTTGAGCTGCGGGAAGCAGCCAAAGCATATCGTAAACAATTTAAAAATCAATAATATCATGGAAAAAGCACTGAAATACATTGAAGAAAACAAACAACGGTTTCTGGATGAGTTGTTCGGCCTTATACGCATACCGTCGGTCAGCGCCGACCCTCACCACAAGGAAGACATGCACAGAGCCACGGAATACCTGAAGAAAAACTTTCTGGCCTCCGGAGCTGATAAGGCTGAAGTGATTCCTACCACGGGACATCCGGTAATCTATGCTGAAAAAATCACAGATCCTACCCTGCCAACGATTTTAGTTTACGGGCATTACGACGTGCAACCGGCCGATCCGTTGGAACTATGGGACTCTCCTCCGTTTGAGCCGGAGATCCGCGACGGTAAAATCTACGCCCGCGGTGCCGACGATGACAAGGGACAGATGTTTATGCATGTGAAAGCCTTTGAGGCCATGGCCAAAACAAACACGCTACCTGCCAACGTCAAGTTCATGATCGAAGGAGAAGAAGAGGTCGGATCCCCCAGTCTGAAACAGTTTTGCATGGATCATAAGGACAAACTCAGAGCCGATGTGATCCTGATCTCCGACACCACTATGATCGCCCCCGACGTCCCATCCATTACGGTGGGTCTGCGCGGACTGGCTTTTATGGAAGTCGAAATCACAGGCCCCAATCGCGATCTTCACTCCGGCCTGTACGGAGGTGCCGTGATGAACCCCGCCAACGCCCTGTCAAAAATGATCGCGGCCCTTACCGATGCGGACAATCGTATTACAATCCCCGGTTTCTATAACGATGTGCTGGAAATCAGCAACGAAGAAAGAAAAGAAATGGCCAAGGCTCCTTTTGACCCGGAAGCTTTTAAAAAATCCATCGGCATTAATAAAGAAGCCGGAGAGAAAGGTTATTCCACCATTGAGCGTACAGGCATCCGTCCTTCGCTGGACGTGAATGGTATCTGGAGTGGTTACACAGGTAAGGGGACCAAAACCGTTCTGCCGGCCAAAGCCCATGCTAAAATATCCATGCGGCTGGTCCCTGATCAAAAATCTGAAAAAATCGCCAGACTTTTTTCAGAATATTTTCCCACTCTGGCTCCCGAAGGAGTAAAAGTGACAAAGGTAGAATACCTGTACGGCGGAGAAGGCTATGTCAGCCCCATCACATCGGTAGAGTACCAGGCAGCAGCAAAAGCTATTGAACAAAGTTTCGGTAAGAAACCGATCCCCGTAAGAAGCGGAGGGAGCATACCGATCGTAGCCGTCTTCGAGGAAGTGCTGGGCGTAAAATCAATCCTCATGGGCTTCGGCCTGGACGAAGATGCTATACACTCACCTAACGAAAGCTACCCCCTGTTTAACTTTTACAAGGGAATCGAAACCATCCCCTGGTTTTATCACTTTTACAAGGAAATGAAAAAATAATCAGTTTTAAATTTCTTTTTCACTTCCTCGTTCCAGAGCAAATACCATATTTGTATTATAAAATTTTGACTACGTAGTAATCTATATAGATAACTACGTAGTACAAGATTTCTCCAGCGATAAAGAAATTTCTTAAAATTATCCCGGAGGCTGTGCGTCCGTCCGGAGTTATCCAGACAGGAGCCCCGGGGAATTTCTTTGATTTTAAAAGAACTTTTAATAAGGCCTCTTATTCTGATAATCAACATAATACTGAAAAGGTTTATTGTTTCAGCATGCTTCCGGATTTTGTGAACTTACCTGCCCGGATCCTGTAAGTATACACACCCGGTTTCCCCTGCTTATTATTGTTATTTGTCCCATCCCAGGTTATTTCATACTCACCGATTGAATAGGGCTAATTACTGACCAATGTTTTAATTTTTCTGCCGGATAATCAGCACCTTTTTTATTCTTGAATATATCAATATAGGTTGGGATTACCCTGTGTTTTTCATTCAAAATATTCTACCTTTATCCGCCAAAATTATTTTCTAACGATACCACAAGGCAAAATCATTGATTAATGAAAAAAAATGTCAATTTCCTGTTTTCCACCTCTTTCATGGGGTTTTTACTGCTACTTATGGCCGTATCTGCCGGTATGGCTACATTTATAGAGAGTCGTTATGGTCCGGTGGCAGCCCGGGCTGCAGTGTATGACGCCTGGTGGTTCAAACTGGTCATCCTGCTAATCGTGGTTAATCTTACTGCCAACATGTTTATATACAAGGTTTACCGAAAGAAAAAATGGACCATCTTTCTTTTCCATATCGCTTTTGTCTTTATTTTTCTGGGCGCTGCTGTTACCCGTTACATCAGCTATAAAGGAACCATGCATATCCGTGAAGGGGAAAATGCTTCCACTCTGCTCACTGCCGACACCTGGATATACGGGACGGCAGAAAACGGAAAAACTACCGTTTCATTTCAAAAGAAAGTATTATTGACCCCGGGCAGGAAAAACAGATTCAAAAAACACATTTCCCTGGGCGGTAAAAATTATACACTAAGGCTTGTAAAATTTCTGCCTTCAGCACAAGCGACCCTGCTGCCCGATCCGGCAGGCAAACCGGTATTGAAACTGGTGATTCTCAACATGCACAACCGGCAAGATCATTACCTTCAGGAAGGAGATACACTCCGGTTATCGGGAATACTTATAGGATTTGGGAACAACAATCCGGTCCCTGATCTTTCCTTTTTTTACAGAAACGGAAAACTTCAACTATTTTCCAGACTTGACATTATTCATACCGATATGAGGACGAATCGTCAGGACACAATTGCTGCCGGGACTACAACAAATGTCTCGCTGCGAAATATTTACCGGTCGGGACCTCTGCAAATCGTCCCTTCCGCCTTTCAACCGAAAGGAAAAGTCTCCTATATCCCCGGGCATACGATTAATTCCGCATCTGCTGATGTTCTGGAGATGAAAATTGACGGAGACAATACCGGGAAAACGTTTTTTGTCAAGGGACGGCAAGGCCAACTAGGTTTTCCTACGAAAATAACTGTTGAAACCACATTGTTCCATATTCATTACGGAGCTCGCGTAATCTCCCTCCCGTTCCATCTTCATCTAAATGATTTTCAACTACAACGTTATCCGGGATCCAACAGTCCCTCTTCCTATGCAAGTGAAGTAATTCTGATTGATCCCGGGAAAGGAGTAAAAAAGCCTTTCCGTATATATATGAATCATGTATTGAATTACCGGGGATATCGTTTTTTTCAGTCTTCTTATGACCGGGATGAAAAAGGCACAATTTTGTCTGTCAATCACGATGCCCTGGGGACTACGCTTACTTATATCGGTTATTTTCTAATGACCCTTGGCATGTTACTTTCCATTTTCAATAAAAACAGTCGCTTTATGACTCTCGGGCGTTCTATTGATTTATCAGGTTTACCTAAAAAGATCGCTTCTGTCATAGGGCTTATCATCCTGTTAAACGGCATCTCCGAATCTCAGGCTCAGGTAGAAACCGGAAATTCTCCGATAAGAACCGTCCCCGAATCTATGGCTGTTGCATTCCGTGACGTGCTGGTACAGGATCAGGGAGGACGCATCAAGCCTTTCCAGACTCTGGCTTCGGAAATTGTACGGAAAGTAGCATATAAATCTACCATTAAAAGGATATCTCCGGAACGTGTAGTATTGAGTATGTTTTTTTATCCCCGCAAGTGGCAGAAAATTCCGATGATCCGTGTGTCCAACGACCAGATAAAAAAAATGATCGGCATGCACGGCTCCTTTGCCTCTTTCATGGACTTTTTTGATACAGCACATAATAACACCTATATTCTTTCGGAAGCAGTGCAAAGAGCCTACCGGAAAGATCCGGGCAGACGAAGCAAAGTAGATCAGGATATTATCAAAACAGATGAAAGACTGAATATCTGTTATCTTGTTTACACGGGGAAGATGTTGCGCTTGTTTCCTGCCCCCGGTGATCCCGACAACCGCTGGTACTCTCCTTTCGAAATCCCGGAGCATGTTTCCGGAGAAGATTCCGTATTCGTAACCAGCACCATACAGCTTTTGTTTACCTGTATGCACGAAGGAAATGCGGATGAGAAGGTTCTGCGTGTCATTGATGGCATTAAGAATTATCAGCTCACCAGGGCTTCCGAACTGATTCCTTCTTCCGGAAAGATAAAAATGGAGATACTTTATAATAAAGCGGGCCTCTTTGAAAAAGTTTCAATGGCATACGGATTTTTGGGATTTGTCCTTCTTGTTCTGTTGTTCATTCACATCCTGATCCCTGCCTTAAAAATAAAACCCGTTATCCGGGTTTCTGTGATACTTATCGGCATAGGGTTTGCTTTCCACACCATTGGGCTCATCCTGCGATGGTATATTTCGGGTCATGCACCCTGGAGCAACGGTTATGAATCGATGATCTACATCGCATGGGCTACCATGTTGGCAGGTATTCTGTTTGTCCGTAAATCCCCCTTTGCCCTGGCAGCAGGAGGGATCCTGGCTGCATTGACACTTTTCGTTGCCCACCTTAGCTGGATGAGTCCGGAGATCACCAACCTGGTACCGGTATTAAAATCTTATTGGCTCACTATCCATGTATCTGTCATCACTGCCAGCTATGGTTTTGTAGGCATGGGCATGGTGTTGGGTCTTTTTAATCTGGTACTGATGATCGTCAGAAACAACAAAAACAAAGAACATATAGATCAAACCATCACCACCCTGACACGTATCAATGAGATGACGTTGATGCTGGGGTCTTATTTTATCTTTATCGGCACTTTTCTGGGAGGGGTATGGGCCAATGAGTCGTGGGGCCGTTACTGGGGATGGGATCCCAAAGAGACCTGGGCACTGGTCACAGGACTGGTTTATGTCTTTGTCCTGCATATGCGGCTGATCCCCGGCCTGCGGGGAGAATTTGCTTTCAACCTGGCATCAGTACTGGCCTTTTTCTCAGTCATTATGACCTATTTCGGCGTCAATTACTACCTCTCCGGCCTTCATTCCTATGCTGCGGGAGAGGCCCAACCTATACCTGTTGGCGTCTATATCTTTTTGGGATTATTGGTCACCGTTATCCTGCTTGCCTGGAGAAAAAGCAGTACCCCGGGACAGGCAGAAAGGCAGGAACAGCGTTAGCCGGGCAGAGAAGCCCCGAAGAATCTTTCCGATTGAAAGAAAGTGAGTAGAAGGATTTTTGCGCAGGATATGAGTAGTAAGGTAATGGAATATGTCGTATGTTTGCAACATACGACTGTTTAGAAACAATGATCTCAATAAAACTGGTCTCTTCCCCGGAAATTTTGATTTTTTGTACGAACCCTTATTCCCTCAGCACCTATACCATCGTTGCCATGATTCTCTCCGGTGTGATCCGGTTCAGACAGGCCAGATCTCCACGACGGCAGCGTCCTTTGCCATAGACGGTACAGGGCCGGCAAGGCAGCTCTTCTTTCGGTATCTGCACCTGCCATTTTTCATCGGCGCCCCACGGGGCAAAACCTGAATACGGGTGCGTAGCTCCCCAAATAGAAATCACCGGCACTCCCAGCAAGGCAGCCAGGTGCATATTGGCAGAATCCATGGAAATAACCCAATGCATTTGCTGCATTAAAACCAATTGCTTCCGCAATGACATAGAAAGGTTCAGGTAAACATTTCCCCCGACAGCCTCAGCAATCTTTTCAAGTACCTCTCTATCTTCGGGCCCGCCAAACAGATAAAATGTTACCTTTTTTTTCTCTTCCCGTATCATTTTCATCAACCGGATCATCCCGTCATGGGGCCAGGTCTTCAAAATGTGGCGAGAACAGGGGGCAATGCCAACCTTAAGTCCTTCAGGAGTCGGCACCGGCAAAGAACTTTTCCACACTTCCGGGACATGAATATGTGGTCCCGGCCCTGGGGGCAGAGTCCGGAGTCCAGCCTGCCGGAACACGTCCAGATAGCGCTCTATCGAATGTTTCAGCGGCCGGAACAGCTTACCTTTTATCAACATTCGTTTTTCGCTGCGTCCCTTGTCAATCTTATATACCGGTATTCCCGCAAATCTGAAGAAGCATCGCAGCACTTTGGTACGCAATACATCGTGCAGGTCGGCCACTGCATCGGTATCGGTTTCTTTCCGTAGTTTTCGAAACAAGCGGTACAGGCCGGTAAAACCTTTGTATTGGCTCAAATCAGGAGAGATCAGTGTAAAACGGGGGATGTCTTCAAAAAAAGGAGCAAAGGTATTGCGGGTTATGAAAGAGATATGCAGGCCGGGGTTGGCCTCCAACACTGCCCGCAGGGCCGGGACGGTCAGGGCCACATCCCCCATGGCTGACAGGCGGAATACCAGCAGCCTCATGGTCAGTAAGGTTTATAGGATTTCTCTTCCATCAGTCCCGAACCAGTTTTTTCATTGATGCGGCGTTTCAGGTCGGCACGCAAATCATTCTGCTGGTAAACCGAGCGGGCCGTCCTGATAAATTCTTCTCCAAAATTCTTGTTTCTTTCCAAGTCCCTGATCCGGTCTTCGATATCCCACAACTGCATATTGACATCTTTGAGTTGATGATAAAGGGGATCGTCTTTGGAAAGAATGCCGGCAGCCGCTTTACTCAGGAGTAAATACTCCTTTTCAATGTTGCGGCGCTTTTCAGGATCTTCTATTTTTTCAAGCTTGATCTCCAGGATGGTCAGCTTGTCAATGATCTCGCCGTTGGATACTTCGATTTGCATATATCTGGTAAATATAAATTATTAACATACAAAGTCCTGTTAAATATTTGGTAAGGGTTCCGCAACAATTTTATCAACCGGAAGTTCCTTAATTTCCCCCTAATATCATCGCCGGGTACTGGAAGTGTCTCTTATGTTCAGAGGCAACTTTCCATGTTCTGTTTTTAAATTGCCAAGGTGGACCAGCAACCACTGTGGAAAAATTAATACCATCTGCAAACTTCAATAAATCTTCTGAAACCTTCATAATTTTCTTAAAAATGTTAAATAAAAACTCACGACAGTGATGCATTTTGTTTATCTTTAAGATGTTAAAGAAAAGAATAATAACAAAAACTATCCGCCAGCTGGCGGATGAAAAATACGAATAAAAATCTAAAGAATCAATCAATAATTGTTAAGACTTCATTTCAACAAGTTGATGTTGCATCTTTCTTTCAGCAAAACTCAAGCAAGTTTGGTTTTGTATTCGTTCATCTCAACATTTCCAGGCAGTAACATAATATATTCCGGACTGAATAGCGTTGCGAAATATATTTACCCCGTTAAATCAGTCTCCGACTTAGCAAAGTTATTATTTAACGGGGTAAACCGTCAAATCATAATAAAGGTGATCAGTAGCACCTTCTCATCCAAGTGGTATTACTCGGGGAAGTCTTGGATTAATCAGGTGATGCTTACCATTACACTGGTGTTGATATACGGACTAAACAGGATATAATGGATATCAATCATAAGCAGGGATTGGTTGATAAAAGTATTGTTGAAATTTTACAAAGCAATAAAAGAGAACATCACATCAGCGACATTAAAGCAATTAGGAGAAAAAGGTTCACGTAATAAATGCTTTTATAGAATATAGAAAAAAGAATCGATATGGTTAAAAGAAAATGGATTGATAAATATATCATTTGATGTCAATTTTATGGTAAAATCACTTTTTTATCCGCCGATATCCATCTATTATGCCTTTTTATACAAATATTTACCAGGTTGATCCTCAGTTGTTTTAAAAATTAATATGTTGGACAGCATAAAAAAGTCGTAAAAAAATTTGTTCATAAAAATAGGATATATACTTTTGTTCTCACAAAAAGTTAAAAAAGATGCTTTCGATTGTAAATATCATTCTTTCCATTCTTATCCTGCACAGAGGATGAGGTGAGAATGGTATAAATCTATATACGAACCGTTCTCACCTTGGGAACGGTTCTTTTTTATGGAAATAAGTTGAGTGTGTAATTATAAATAAAAAAAATATGAAAATACCGCTTCGAAGCAATACCACTACCCAGGGTCGGGTTATGGCAGGAGCCCGCAGCCTTTGGCGGGCCAATGGAATGAAAGAATTTCATTTCGGTCGTCCGATTTTTGCTATCGTAAATTCATTTTCCCAGTTTGTACCGGGACATGTTCATTTACACAGCATTGGTCAGGAATTGAAAAAAAAGATAGAAGCCCGGGGGTATTTTGCTGCCGAGTTCAATACAATAGCTATTGACGACGGCATCGCCATGGGGCACCAAGGCATGCTTTATTCACTACCTTCCCGCGATCTGATTGCCGACAGTGTAGAATATGTAATCAATGCGCATATGGCCGATGCCATGATTTGTATTTCCAACTGTGATAAGATCACACCGGGTATGATGATGGCCGCCATGCGACTCAATATCCCCACGATTTTCGTATCCGGAGGACCAATGGAGGCAGGTGTTGTGGAAGAAAAGATGTATGATCTGGTAGATACCATGATCATGGCCGGCGACCCCGAGATAAGCGATCAAATGCTGCTGGAGGTAGAGCGCAATGCGTGTCCTACCTGCGGTTCCTGCTCGGGGATGTTCACCGCCAATTCCATGAACTGCCTGGCTGAAGCACTGGGAATTGCCCTCCCCGGAAACGGGACCATTGTGGCTACCCATAAAAACCGGCTCACCCTGTTCGATAAAGCCGTCGATTTGATTATTGAGAACACCAAGAAATATTATGAAGAAGGAGACACCTCTGTCCTGCCCCGCAACATCGCTACCCGTAAAGCCTTCCTGAATGCCATGTCACTGGACATAGCCATGGGCGGATCCACCAATACCGTCCTGCACCTGCTGGCCATCGCCCATGAGGCAGGCGTGAATTTCACCATGAAAGACATTGATGACCTGTCGCGACGGATTCCTAATCTGTGCAAGGTAGCACCCAGTTCACAATATCATGTGCAGGATGTCAACAGGGCCGGAGGTATTCTCTCGATCATGGGAGAATTGGACCGATTGGGACTGATCGATCATTCGGCAAAAAGAGTTGATTATCCCAAACTTGAGGAAGCCCTCAACGACTTTGACATTATGCGTCCTTCCGTTACCGGTTATGCCAAAAAAATATTCGCCAGTGCGCCCGGCATGTTCCATAACCTGGAGCTGGGATCGCAGGAAAATTACTATGACAAGCTGGACGCAGACCGTGAGAAGGGCTGTATACGGAACTATGAACACGCTTACAACAAAGAAGGCGGTCTGGCTGTCCTGTTTGGGAACATAGCCCGTGACGGCTGTATTGTCAAGACAGCCGGAGTGGATGAATCGCTTTATACTTTCAGCGGGAAAGCCCGTGTTTATGAATCGCAGGAAGCGGCATGCGATGCTATCCTGGGCAATGAGCTTGAACCGGGAGATGTGGTAATCATTCGTTACGAAGGCCCCAGGGGAGGCCCAGGAATGCAGGAGATGCTTTATCCCACATCATACATCAAGTCCATGAAACTGGACAAGTCATGTGCCCTGATCACCGACGGACGGTTTTCGGGGGGCACTGCCGGACTCTCCATAGGTCATATATCTCCCGAAGCAGCTGCCGGCGGAGAGATTGCCCTTCTCAAAGACGGAGACATCATTGACATCAACATCCCTGAAAGAAGCATCAATGTCCGCTTATCCGAAGAAGAATTTGCAGCACGCAGAGAAGAAGAAGTGAAGAGAGGGAAAAAGGCTTATAGCCCATCCACACGAAACCGCAAAATCCCGGTTTCCCTGCAGGCATATGCACAATTGGTCACCTCGGCTGACAAAGGCGCCATCCGGCAAATCAACAATTAACTTTATCCCGATAAATCTTCCCAATGATGAAAACAAACGACGAAAACATGATCAGAAAAGAACTTCCGGCAGAAGGCACGGAAATCACAGGGTCAGAAGCCCTCATCTTTTCACTGATGAAAGAAAACGTGGATACTATCTTCGGGTATCCTGGTGGAGCCATCATGCCCGTGTATGATGCTTTGTATGATTACCGGGACAGAATCAATCATATTCTGGCAAGGCATGAGCAGGGAGCTGCCCATGCTGCCGAGAGTTATGCCAAGATCCTGGGAAAAACTGGCGTGGTACTGGTCACCTCCGGACCAGGCGCTACTAATCTTATCACCGGTTTAACCAATGCTATGATAGACTCGGTACCGTTGGTAGGTTTCTCCGGCCAGGTATCATCAAATCTTTTGGGCACCGATGCTTTTCAGGAAACCGACGTCATTGGCATCACCATGCCTATAACCAAATGGAATTATCAAATCACCTCGGCAGAGGAAATTCCCGATATTGTAGCCAAGGCTTTTTATATAGCCTCTACCGGTCGGCCGGGTCCCGTAATGATAGACATCACCAAAGACGCCCAATTTGAAAAGATGAAATGGCATTACGAAAAGTGCCGTAAAATACGCAGTTATTTTCCCTATCCGAAAGTTCAGATGGAAAAAGTGCAAGAAGCAGCCCATATGATCAACAAAGCCAAAAAACCTTTACTGATCGCAGGACGTGGTATTCTGATCTCCAAGGCAGAGAAAGAGCTGATGGATCTGGTTACCAAGGCGGATATCCCGGTGACCACCACACTGCTTGGGCTTTCTTCTTTTCCGGCTGATCATCCGCTGAATGTGGGGATGCCCGGCATGCACGGAAACATGGCTCCAAATCTTAAAACCAACGAATGTGATTTATTAATCGCCATAGGAATGCGCTTTGACGACCGCATTACCGGACGGTTGGACAACTATGCCAGCCAGGCGAAAGTCATACACATCGAAATAGACCATTCGGAGATCGGAAAAAATGTGCCTACGGATGTTGCCATAGTGGCTGATGCCAAAGATGCCCTCTCAAAGCTGTTGCCATTGGTAAAAGAAAATGATCACAAAGAATGGGTTGAATCCTTCCGCAAAGAATATGAAAAAGAATATGAAAAAGTAATCCGGCCGGCCCGTTCAGCCAAAGGGAAAGATATTAAAATGGATGAAGTAGTACACATGATCTCGGATAAGACTGACGGTCAAGCCATTGTTGTCACCGATGTAGGCCAGCACCAGATGGTGGTAGCCAGAAATTACCAGTTTAAACAAGCCCGCAGCTTTGTTACTTCCGGTGGCTTGGGAACCATGGGCTTCGGACTGCCTGCAGCCATAGGTGCCAAAGTAGCCCGCCCAGATCTAATGGTACTGGGATTTACCGGCGACGGCGGTTTCCAAATGACCATCCAGGAACTGGGAACCATTGCTCAACATAAGCTGCCTGTAAAGGTGATTCTGCTAAATAATTCTTTCCTGGGTATGGTACGGCAATGGCAGGATATGTTTTTCGACAAAAGATATTCCTTCACCGAGCTGGCTAACCCTGAGTTTACAAAAATTGCAAGCGAAGGATATGGCATTGCCTCCAGATATGTTGAAAAACGGGAAGATCTGGAGAGTGCTGTGGAAGAGATGCTGGCCACCGATGGCCCTTTCCTGCTCGAAGTAAAAGTTATGAAAGAACAAAACATATTTCCGATGGTTCCGGCAGGAGCCTCCGTATCTGATATGGTAACAGAATAAAAGAATTAAAATCAAGATCATGGAAAAAGTTGAAGAATTCACCATCAAGGTGTACAGTGAAAACCACATTGGTTTGCTAAACCGTCTGACTATCATATTCACCAGACGCAAAATCAATATTGAAAGCCTTACCACCTCGGAATATCATATTCCCGGCGTTCACTCTTTCACCATTGTTATCAACACAACCGAAAAGATAATCAGAAAGATAGTATCGCAGATCCAAAAACTGGTAGATGTACTAAAAGCTTTTTATTATCATTCGGATGAGATCATCTATCAAGAGATCGCACTATACAAATTACCCACTTCTGCCCTGCTGAAAACCAATGAGATCGAAAAACTGGTACGCAGGTACAACGCACGTATTCTGGAGGTCACCTCCGAATATACAGCCATTGAAAAAACGGGACACAAAGAAGAAACCCAGGATCTTCTGGAAAAGCTGAAATCCTTCGGCCTGCTTGAGTTTGTACGGTCGGGAAGAGTGGCAATTACCAAGCCAATGAAAGAGCTGGCTGTACACTTGCAAGAACTTGAAAATGCAACTAATTATACAAATGATTATTAATATGTTGGCGCAGGGCAGAGAGCATAAGACACAGCATCTAGTAATAAAAAAGTGATTTTTTATTATGCATCAGGCTCAAAACACTGAGCCGGAAAGAAACGTTTGGTAGAAAGGATTTGATTTTAAAATAAACATTTCATTCATTAAAAAATATTTATTATGGCAAAGATTAATTTTGGAGGTGTTCTGGAAAATGTTGTTACCAGAGAAGAATTTCCTATTTCGAAAGCATTGGAAGTATTAAAAGATGAAACCATTGCTGTTATCGGTTATGGTGTTCAGGGACCAGCTCAGTCATTGAACATGAAAGACAATGGGGTTAAAGTGATTATTGGACAGGCACCGGAGTTCAAAGAAGACTGGGACAAAGCAGTAAGGGACGGATGGATCCCCGGCAAGACGCTTTTTCCTATTGAGGAAGCTGCTGAAAAAGGTACGATCATACAGTATCTTATTTCAGACGCTGCCCAACGTGCTATCTGGCCTCAGCTCAAGCCACATCTCAAAGAAGGCGACGCTTTGTATTTCTCTCATGGCTTTTCGATAACCTTCAAGGAGCAAACAGGAGTCATTCCTCCGGAGAATATTGACGTTATTCTTGTCGCACCCAAAGGATCAGGCACAAGTGTCCGGAGAAATTTTCTGGCGGGAACAGGTATCAACTCAAGCTATGCAGTTTTTCAGGATTATACGGGAAGAGCAAAAGAAAGGACATTGGCCATAGGTATTGCCATTGGATCAGGATACTTATTCCCGACCACTTTTGAAAAAGAAGTTTATAGTGACCTTACCGGAGAACGCGGTGTGCTCATGGGTGCACTGGCCGGCATTATAGAAGCACAGTATCAGATACTGAGGGAACATGGCCACAGTCCGAGTGAAGCATTCAATGAAACGGTGGAAGAACTCACACAAAGCCTCATCCGTTTGGTTGATCAGAAGGGTATGGATTGGATGTATGCCAATTGCAGTGCCACAGCCCAGCGGGGAGCTCTCGACTGGAGACATCGTTTCAGAGAGGCTGTTCTTCCGGTATTTGAAAATCTTTACGAAAGCGTAAAAAGCGGTAAGGAGACAAAACGTGTCTTGGAGGCAACAGGTCGCCCCGATTACAAAGATGAACTCGGAAAAGAACTTAAGGAAATGCATGACTCAGAATTATGGCAGGCAGGTGCCGCCGTACGAGCTTTGAGACCGGAAAACAGATAAAACCGAAATTATGAATAAGGATACGAGAATATATGTTTTTGACACCACTCTTCGCGACGGTGAACAGGTACCCGGTTGTCAACTTAACACGGTTGAAAAGATCGAGGTAGCCCGGGCACTGGATGCACTGGGCGTAGATATAATAGAAGCCGGATTCCCGATTTCGAGCCCTGGCGATTTCAAATCGGTGGTAGAAATTTCCAAGGTGGTAACACGACCGGTGATCTGCGGTCTTACCAGGGCTGTTAAAAAGGATATTGAAGTAGCTGCCGAGGCTCTTCAGCATGCCAGACGTCCACGTATCCACACCGGCATCGGAACATCCTACTATCATATTCATTATAAACTAAACTCAAATCCGGAAGAGATTATTGAGCGTGCCAGAGCAGCTGTCAAGTATGCCAGGAAGTTTGTGGATGATGTGGAGTTTTATGCCGAGGATGCCGGCCGCACCGAGAATGAGTATCTGGCCCGTGTTGTGGAAGAAGTTATCAAAGCAGGAGCTACCGTTGTCAACATCCCGGATACTACCGGCTATGCTCTGCCCGAAGAGTTCGGGGCCAAGATACGCTATCTGGTGGAAAATGTGCCAAACATTGATAAGGCCGTTATCTCCACACATTGTCACAATGATCTCGGCATGGCTACGGCCAACACCATCAACGGTGTTATCAACGGCGCCCGGCAGGTGGAGGTAACAATCAACGGCATTGGCGAAAGAGCAGGAAATACATCTCTTGAGGAGGTAACTATGATCCTGAAAAGCAGGTATAAAGACCTGCACTTTACCACGGGTATCAACACGAAAAAAATCTACAAAACCAGCCGCATGGTCTCCTCACTAATGAACATGCCGGTACAACCTAACAAAGCCATCGTCGGACGCAATGCCTTTGCCCATTCATCAGGAATCCATCAGGATGGTGTTTTGAAAAAAAGAGAGAATTATGAGATCATCAACCCGAAAGATGTGGGGATCAAAGAGTCGAGCATCGTCCTGACGGCACGTAGCGGCCATGCTGCGCTCAAACATAAACTGGACGTGCTGGGATATACCGTATCCAAAACCGAGCTGGACGATATATATCAGCGTTTTCTGAAACTGGCCGACAAGAAAAAGGAGATCAAGGATGAAGATCTGGAGGTACTCATGGGTACTTTCAAAAAAGAAGATAGAAACATCAAACTGGAACGGCTGCAGGTAATATCTGGAAAATCCGTCTATCCTACAGCTATGGTACAGGTGAAAATGAACGGAGAAATGTACACCTCCACAGCCACCGGAAACGGACCTATTGATGCGGCTTTTTCGGCTGTTAAGCAACTGATCAAACGAAAAGTCACCCTGGAAGAATTTCTTGTCCAGGCCATCACCAAAGGCAGCGACGATATCGGAAAAGTACATGTGCAGATAGAGAACCGCGGTCAGACGTATTATGGTTTCTCTGCCAATACGGACATCATCACGGCATCGGTTGAAGCCTTCCTTGACGCGATCGGGAAGATTATATAAATTGTATAATATAAAAAAGTGAGAACACTTGGAACCAAAAACATTATTTGACAAAATCTGGGATGCTCATGTGGTTAAGCATATTGAAGGGGGTCCCGATGTTTTATATATTGATCGTCATCTGATCCACGAGGTAACCAGTCCGCAAGCTTTTTCCGGCATTGAGCAGCGGGGGGTAAAAGTTTTCCGGCCCGGCAGGACAACAGCCACTACCGACCACAATGTGCCGACCAAAGATCAACACCTCCCGATTAGGGAAGAACTGTCACGCCTTCAGGTACAGAAACTGGAAGAAAACTGCCGGAACCACGATATCCCCTTTTACGGTCTGGGGCATCCCTGGCAGGGCATCGTCCATGTAATCGGTCCCGAGCTGGGCCTGACACAACCTGGCATGACCATTGTATGCGGAGACAGCCATACCTCCACCCACGGGGCTTTCGGGAGCATCGCTTTCGGCATAGGCACCAGTGAAGTGGAGATGGTTTTGGCAACTCAGTGTGTACTGCAACCCAAACCTAAAAAGATGAGGATCACGGTTGAAGGGACACTCGGAAAAGGAGTCACCGCCAAAGACATTATCCTGTACATCATCTCAAAAATCTCAGCCAGCGGAGGCACGGGTTACTTCATCGAATATGCCGGCAGCGCCATCCGCTCACTGAGCATGGAAAGCCGCATGACCATCTGTAATATGAGTATCGAGATGGGTGCCCGCGGTGGGCTGATCGCACCCGACGAAACCACTATAGAATATATACGGGGGCGGGAGTTTGCTCCCAAGGGTAAAGATTTTGACAAGATGGCCGAACAATGGCTGTCGCTGAAAACGGATGAAGGAGCTGTCTTTGACAGGGAGATTACTTACGATGCCTCCGACATTGAACCGATGATCACTTATGGCACCAATCCGGGCATGGGCATCCCGGTTACGGGAACCATCCCTGTGGTGAACAAGAACGATCCGGACGCTGTTTCATACTATAAAGCTTTGGATTATATGGGCTTTCGGGCCGGAGAGCCCATGATAGGCAAGCCTGTGGACTATGTTTTTCTGGGCAGTTGCACCAACGGACGTATTGAAGACCTGCGGGCTTTTGTCCAGATGATCCGGGGACATAAAAAAGCAGATAATGTAATAGCCTGGATCGTTCCGGGGTCGAAGCAGGTAGAAAAACAAGCCATGGAAGAAGGGCTGGACAAGATCCTGAAAGAAGCCGGCTTTGAGCTGCGGCAACCCGGATGTTCGGCCTGTCTGGCTATGAATGATGATAAAATTCCGGCGGGTAAGTTCAGTGTCTCCACCTCCAACCGTAACTTTGAAGGCCGTCAGGGTCCGGGAGCCCGCACCATGCTGGCCAGCCCGCTAACCGTTGCTGCCGCAGCCATCACCGGCAGGATCACAAATCCACGGGAATTCCTTTAACCCATAAAACCTAAATAAGCTAAAAATGCCAAGAGAAAAATTCACTATACTCCGATCGCCTTTTGTTCCGCTGCCCATCGATAATGTGGATACAGACCAAATCATCCCGGCTCGTTTTCTAAAAGCCACCACACGCGAAGGCTTCGGAGACAATCTTTTCCGTGACTGGCGGTATACCTCTGAAGGAACGCCCAACCCGGAATTCGTCCTGAACAAAGACAAGTACTCGGGAAAAATCCTGGTGGCAGGTAAAAACTTCGGTTCCGGTTCAAGCCGCGAACATGCTGCCTGGGCATTGTATGACTACGGTTTCCGTGTGGTGGTGTCCAGCTTTTTTGCAGACATCTTCCGGAACAATGCCCTGAACAACGGTTTGCTGCCCGTACAGGTCACCGAGGAGTTCCTGCTGCGTCTGTTCGAACTCTCCGCAAATGATCCGGATACTCTCCTGGAAATTCATCTTCCGGAACAGAGAATTACCATTGTAGCCACCGGAGAATACGAAGGGTTTGAAATCAATGCGTACAAAAAAGAATGTATGTTGAACGGATATGATGACATCGATTATCTGTTAAGCAACAAGGATAAAATTATAGCATACGAACAGTCACATCACAAATAAAAAGCCATGTTTATCGAGATCATGGACACCACCCTTCGCGACGGAGAGCAAACCATGGGTGTCTCTTTCAGTCCGGTAGAAAAAGAAACCATAGCCAGGATGTTATTGGATGAAGTAGGTGTGGACCGCATTGAGGTAGCTTCGGCCCGTGTTTCCACAGGAGAATTTGAGGCAGTACGTCGCATCACTTCCTATGCTTCCAGGAAAGGCAATCTGGACAAAGTAGAGATTCTGGCTTTCATTGACGGCACAGCCTCCATCGACTGGATTGCTGAAGCAGGAGGTCGTGTGGCCAATCTCCTCACCAAAGGATCATTACGGCATGTGAGGGAACAATTGCGCAAGGAACCGGAAGAACACCTGCGTGACATCAAAAGATCCATTCATTATGCCCGCAGCAAAGAGATGATGGTAAACCTGTATCTCGAAGATTGGTCAAACGGCATGATCAACAGCCCTGCTTATGTTTTTTTCCTGATGGACGGACTGCAAGACGAGCCCATTGAGCGTTTTATGTTGCCCGATACCCTGGGCATCCTCAACCCCTACCAGACCGCCCGGTTTATCCGTCAGGTACGTGAGCAATATCCGAAGTTACACCTGGATTTCCACGCCCATAATGATTATGATATGGCAACAGGCAATGTACTGGCCGCCATCCGGGAAGGAGTAAATGGGGTACATACAACGGTAAACGGTTTAGGAGAAAGAGCCGGGAACGTACCGCTGGCCAGCGTAGCAGTGCTGCTGAACGATCATCTGCAGGCAGAGCATAATCTGGATGAATCGCAACTTACCCGGATCAGCAAGATTGTTGAGACCTTTTCCGGCATACGTATCCCTTCCAACCAGCCCATTGTCGGGGAGAATGTGTTCACCCAGACCTGTGGGGTACATGCCGACGGCGACAAAAAAAACAATCTGTATTATAACGACTTGTTACCGGAACGTTTCGGGCGCTCGCGCCAGTATGCACTGGGAAAAACCTCCGGCAAAGCCAACATCCTGAAAAACCTGGAAGAGATGGGCATCGACCTGGATCCTGAATCTACCCGTAAGATTACAGAAAGGGTAATCGAACTGGGGGATAAAAAAGAGCAGATCACCAAAGAAGACCTGCCCTATATCATCGCAGATGTATTGAACAGCAACAACCAATTGCATGAGCCGGTAAAGATTCTTAATTATACGCTCACACTGTCTTCCGGACTTAAACCGATCGCCAACATCTCTATTGAGATCCATGGGGAGGTACATAAGGAAAATGCTGCAGGAGACGGACAGTATGACGCTTTTATGCGGGCATTGTGGAAAATTTATGACAAGCTGAACATAGAACATCCCATGTTAACAGATTATATCGTGACCATTCCTCCCGGGGGCCAGACGGATGCCCTGGTAAGGGCCAATATCAGCTGGAAATATCAGGATCACGAGTTCAAAACCCACGGGCTGGATGCCGACCAGACGGAGGCCGCCATTAAAGCCACGGAGAAAATGCTGAACATTGTTGAAAATATACGGCAAATGCAGAAAGCATAATATTTTTGTCAAATGAAGTTAACACTGAAAAAAATATAAGTTGATGAAGTTCACCATTGCTACTTTGCCCGGCGACGGTATCGGGCCGGAGATCATGGAACAGGCTGTTGCCGTTTTACATGCCATTGAAGAAAAATACGGGCATCATTTCGATTTCCAATATGGTGACGTAGGAGCTGTTGCCATTGATCATGCGGGAGATCCTTTCCCCGAGGCAACTTTTGCTCTGTGCCGCGATGCCAACGCCGTTTTGTTCGGTGCCATTGGTGATCCCAAATATGACAATAACCCCAAAGCAAAAGTCAGACCCGAACAGGGCTTACTTACCATGCGCAAGAAACTGGGATTATTTGCCAATATCAGGCCTGTTGCCACATTCCCCTCCATGCTTGACAAGTCACCGCTCCGCAAACACCTGGTAGAAAATGTGGATTTTGTAGTAATCCGGGAACTTACGGGAGGCAGTTATTTCGGCGAACCCCGGGGCAGATCGGAAGACGGGAACAAAGCGTTTGAAACCAATATTTATTCCCGGGAGGAGATTGTACGTATCCTGAAAGTGGCCTTCGGGTATGCCCGCAACAGAAGAAAAAAACTTACGGTGGTGGACAAAGCCAACGTACTCGCCACCTCACGACTGTGGCGGGAAATTGCCCAGGAAATGGCAAAAGATAACAGCGACATAGAAGTGGATTATCTGTTTGTGGACAACGCCGCCATGCAGATCATCCAGAACCCGGGCCGGTTTGATGTTATGGTCACGGAAAACATGTTCGGGGATATCCTCACCGACGAAGCCAGTGTCATCACCGGGTCTATGGGTTTGCTCCCTTCGGCCTCGGTAGGCAGTCTCACTTCCCTCTTCGAACCGGTGCACGGTTCTTATCCGCAGGCCGCCGGAAAAAACATTGCCAATCCGCTTGCTATGATCCTGTCGGCAGCCATGATGCTTGAGACAGGACTCTCACTAAAGGAAGAAGCAACCATGATCCGTGAAGCCGTAAGTAAATCCCTCGAAGAAGGATACGTAACGGAAGATATCGGTGCGGAAAATGCCAGGTATACATCAGAAGTCGGCCAATGGATCGTTGATTATATCAGGGAAAAATAACCAGCATACCAATCCGTTCTAGTTACCGGCAGGTTTTCAGGAGAGAGAGAACAGTCGGTTATTCCGGCACAGACATCCCGCCAGGGATATCTGAGATTGATAATTGTATGTAAAAATTGAAAAGGGAAATCATGGAAAAGTCGTTATACAGACCTGAAAACGAACATGATAATTGCGGAATTGGCTTTGTGGCTCACATCCACGGGAACCAGTCGCATGACATTGTGGAAAGGGGACTGCAGATTCTGATTAACCTGACGCACCGGGGGGCAGAGAGTGCTGACAACAAAACAGGCGACGGTGCCGGAATCCTGACCCAGGTACCCCATGATTTTTTCGTTCGATCGGGCATCACCCTGCCTGCTCCCGGCAGTTATGGTACCGGATTACTCTTTCTTCCAAGAGATAAAAAACAAACGGAACAATGCAAAAACTGGCTGGAAGAAATCATCACACAGGAAAAGCTAAATCTTCTCGCTTTCCGGAAGGTACCCGTGAACAACAGCATCCTCGGAGAGATCGCCCTGACTTCGGAACCCCGCATAGAGCAGGTCTTTATCGGCAGTGATGAGGAACAGGATGAGTTGGAGAGAAAACTGTATATTGTCCGTAAACAGATCGAAACGAAGGTAAGAAATTCACATCTTAAAGACAAAGATATTTTTTATATCCCCAGTCTCTCCTCACGTACCATTATTTACAAAGGGCTTTTCACCCCGGATCAACTGCGTGATTATTATCCCGATTTGCAGCATCCTGATTTCAAAAGCGCTATTGCTTTGGTTCATTCGCGGTTCAGCACCAACACGTTCCCCTCATGGGATCTGGCCCAACCGTTCCGGTTCATCGCCCACAATGGTGAGATCAACACCATCCGCGGCAACCGTCTGTGGATGCATGCCCGGGAGTCGCTGATGCGGTCACAGCTTTTTCAGGAGGATCTGCCAAAGGTGTTCCCGATCATTGAACCGGGCAAAAGCGATTCAGCTTCGCTGGATAATGCCATGGAATTTCTGGTCAGAACAGGCCGCGACATTCCGCACGCTCTGAGTATGCTCATCCCGGAGTCATGGAATGATAAAAATCCCATACCCAAAAGCCTGAAATCGTTTTATGAATATCACTCAACGTTCATGGAGCCCTGGGACGGTCCGGCGGCTATCCTGTTCTCTGACGGACGATATGTGGGAGGAACCCTCGACCGCAACGGTCTGCGTCCATCGCGCTATCTGATCACCAAAAACGATCTGATCATCATGGGATCGGAAACCGGCGTGCAGGAATTCCCGGCAGAAGAAATTCGCGAAAAAGGACGTCTGAAACCCGGCAAGCTATTGCTGGTAGACACCCGGCTGGGCATTATCATCCCGAATGATGAAGTTAAAGCCACCCTTGCCCGTCGCTATCCTTATGGGAACTGGTTGAAAAAAAACCGGCTGGAGATGGAACAGATCGAGGTGATCAACAGAAAACCGTCGGGTCTGGGAGATAAGCTACCGGTATATCTGAAATCTTTCTGTTACAGCAAAGAAGACATTGAAGTGCTGATCAAACCAATGGCCGAGCAGGGAAAAGAACCGATCAACTCTATGGGCAATGATACACCCATGGCTGTTTTTTCAGATAAACCACAGAGGATATTCAATTACTTCCGGCAGTTGTTCGCCCAGGTCACCAATCCTCCCATCGACCCCATCAGGGAAGGGCTGGTCATGTCATTGACCAATTATATCGGGTCGATCCAGAAGAACATCCTCGAGGAGAGCCCGGAACATGCCCGTCTGATCAAGTTCAGGTCACCCATCATCACCAACACCGATCTGGGCAAAATCAAAGATCTGCGGCACCAAATGTTCACCCATGTCACCCTGCCGATGGTCTATCCGGTAAATACCGGTGCCAAAGGGCTGAAGAAAGCCATAGACACCTTATGCAAAAAAGCTGAAGAAGCTGTTAACAGTGAAACCAATTTCATCATACTCTCCGACCGGGACATCTCCGAAGATATGGCGCCTGTACCCTCCCTCCTGGCTGTCTCGGCGGTACATCACCACCTGATCCGTCAGAAAAAAAGAATGCAGGTAGGACTAATTGTGGAAACAGGGGAAGCCCGTGAAGTAACCCATTTTGCCCAGTTGCTTGCGTATGGGGCAAGTATTATCAACCCGTATGTTCCCTTTGCGATCCTGGACGAGATGGTCAGGCAGGGTGAGATTAACATACCTTATTCGCAGGCCCGCAAGAACTATATCAAAGCCATTGACAAAGGAATCCTGAAGATCATGTCTAAGATGGGTATTTCCACACTCAGGAGTTACTTTGGGGCACAGATCTTTGAGGCCATCGGGCTGGGCGAAGAGTTGATCGCCAGATATTTTCCCGGCACCCCCTCACAGATCGGGGGCATCGGCATCACCGAGCTGGCACGGGAGATCATGAAAACGCACCAGGAGACTTTCTTCCCCCACAACGGTATCAGCTACCTTCCTCACAAAGGGATCTACAGCTACCAATGGGAAGGAGAAAAACACGCCTGGAACCCGGACACCATCGCCCTATTGCAATGGTCGGTAAGAACAGGCAACTACGACCGCTTCAAAAAATTCACAGCCGCTGCGGATGCACATACACGTACACCTGTGTTCATCCGGGGACTCCTTGATTTCAGAGAAAATCCTATCCCTCAGGAGGAAGTGGAAGGAATTGAATCGATCATGAAACGGTTTGTCACCGGGGCTATGTCATACGGTTCCATCAGCAAGGAAGCCCACGAAACGATTGCCATTGCTGTCAACCGTATCGGAGGACGCAGCAACACGGGCGAAGGAGGGGAAGACCCTGCCCGTTTTATCGTCAAAGAGCCGCATGAAAACCGCCGTAGCGCTATCAAGCAGGTAGCTTCCGGACGCTTTGGAGTAACCACTCATTACCTTATCAACGCCGATGAGATACAGATCAAGATTGCCCAGGGGGCCAAGCCCGGCGAAGGAGGTCAGTTGCCCGGTTATAAAGTAAATAAAATTATTGCCCGGGTAAGACATTCCATTCCTGGTATCACTCTCATCTCGCCTCCCCCCCATCACGACATCTATTCCATCGAAGATCTGGCACAGCTCATTTACGATTTGAAGAGTACCAACCCAGGAGCATACATAAGCGTCAAGCTGGTATCGGAAAACGGTATTGGCACAGTAGCTGCCGGTGTTTCCAAGGCCCATGCCGATCTGATCGTTATCAGCGGTACGGAAGGGGGTACCGGCGCCAGCCCCGTGAGTAGTATCAAATATGCCGGGGCCCCGCTGGAAACAGGACTGGCCGAGACCCATCAGACCCTGGTCAGAAACAACCTGCGGGGACGTGTGCGCCTGCAGGCAGACGGACAACTGAAAACAGGCCGAGATGTAGTAATCGCAGCCCTGCTGGGCGCCGAAGAGTTCGGCTTTGCCACCTTGCCCCTGATCACCCTGGGATGCGTTATGATGCGCAAATGCCACATGAACACCTGCCCCGCCGGCATTGCCACACAGGATAAGGAACTGCGTAAACGCTTTAAGGGTAAACCCGAGCATCTGGAAAACTATTTTCGTTTTCTGGCACAGGAAGTAAGAGAATATATGGCACTGCTGGGATTCAGGACCTTTGAAGAAATGGTAGGCCGCAGCGACCGGCTGGTACAGAGGAAAGATATCAACCATGAAAAAGCCCGTACCGTAAACCTCAGCAGGCTGTTGTATTACCCGGAGAATGCAGATAATTTCCCGACACATTTCGTTCCCGGTCTGCAAAAGATCAAGGAAAACGAACTGGATAAGGAACTTATACGTCTTTCGGAACGGGCATTACAGCGGAAAGAACGGGTATGGATTTCCCGGGAGATTCACAACACCGACAGAGCTACCGGCACCACCCTGTCGGGAGAAATCATACGACTGTACGGTGAAAAAGGCTTACCGCCTGACACCATCGAATGTACTTTTTACGGTTCGGCAGGTCAGAGTTTCGGAGCTTTTCTGTGCCGCGGCGTCACTTTCCGCATCGAAGGTGACACCAATGACTATCTGGGGAAAGGCTTGTCCGGTGGGAAAATCATTGTGACACCACCCAAAGGGATCACTTATAAACCGGAAGAAAACATCATCATCGGAAACACCGTCCTTTATGGTGCCACTGCCGGTTATCTGTTTGTCAACGGAGTCGCCGGAGAACGTTTTGCAGTCAGGAATTCCGGGGCTTACGCTGTGGTGGAGGGGGTCGGAGACCATGGCTGCGAGTATATGACCGGTGGCCGTGTGGTAGTGCTGGGAAAAACCGGCAGAAACTTCGCAGCCGGTATGAGCGGAGGGATTGCCTATGTCCTGGACATGGAGGGCGACTTTGCCTACTACTGTAACCAGGAACTGGT
>DRPN01000138.1 GCA_011374625.1 Bacteroidota bacterium | reverse complement strand
GGAGGTTTAGTGCGAAACCCGGGCCACCCTGTCGATCGTACCGAAGGACCTCATGAACGTTTCCAACTTCCTGTACAGCTACCTGAACTTCCGGTTCATTATCGCCTCGGCCATGCATACGCGCCGGGGATTTGAGATCTATTACCATTTCTCGAACGATCCGGCAGGACTGGTCCTGAACCTGCATGTGTTGCTTCCGGAAGGTAAGCCCGAGATTGAGTCGCTGGCCAACACTTTCGAAGGAGCCAACTGGATTGAACGGGAAATGCACGAACTGTTCGGAATCACCTTTCTCAACCACCCTGAACCCGAACCGCTCCTGTCGGAAGGCAACTGGGCCCTGGGCGTTTACCCGTACAGAAAAGATGCCAAGGAACTTAAAAAGGAATAACCATGTCCAACACCAAAATCATACCGGTAGGTCCCTACCACCCGCTGCAGGAAGAACCCGAACTGTTCAAGCTGTACTGTGAGGGAGAGATCGTAAAAGACATCAAGTGGGAAACCGGTTACAACCACAGGGGGATTGAAAAACTTGCAGAATCGAAAACATTTGACCAGGTATTCTTTCTTGTGGAAAGGATCTGCGGGATATGCTCCACCTCGCACCCCTTTGCTTATGCCAATGCCATGGAAGAAATTGCGGGAGTGGATATTCCCAACCGGGCCAAATACATCCGTTCCATCATAGGCGAGCTGGAAAGGATACACAGCCATCTGCTGTGGGTAGGGCTGGCCGGTCATTTCCTGGGATACAACACGGTTTTTATGTGGGCATGGAAATACCGCGAACCCATTCTCGACCTGTTCGAAATGATCACAGGAAACCGGAACAGCTATGCCATGTTCAAGGTGGGCGGGGTACGAAGGGATATTCCCATGGCCATGATCCCTGAAGTGAGAAAGGCCATGGACGGGTTCAAGCCCAAGCTCGACCTGCTGATCGGAGCGGTCATGGACGATCCGGTAATCCACGCCCGTACCAAAGGAGTGGGGACACTGACCCGCCAGGACATTATCCAGTATGCAGCGGTGGGACCCACCGCAAGGGCTTCCGGCGTGGATATCGACGTGAGGCGGGATGATCCCTATGCGGCCTATGACATGGTTGACTGGAAAGTGATTGTTACCGGCGAGGGAGATGTGTTTGCCAAAGTCTATGTGAGGCTGCTGGAAATGGTGGAATCGGTTTCCATCATCGAGCAGTGCCTTGACGGGCTGGAGAAAGAACCCGAAGGCGACACGGAGGTAAAGGTAAAAAACATACCTGAAGGAATGGGTACCGGCCGGGCCGAAGCTCCCCGGGGCGAGGTGTTCCATTTTGTGGTAACCGACGGGGGGTACGGCCCCATACGTCACAAGATCAGGGCTCCGAGCTACGTAAACATTGCCACTTTCAAGAAATCCTGTATCGGGCAAACCATTTCCGATGCCACCATTTCCCTGGCCGCCGTGGATCCCTGCTACTGCTGCACCGAACGGATGGCCACAGCCGTAGATCACCGGACGGGGAAAATGCTGTATTCGGGGGAAGACCTGCTGAGGCTTTCCCACCTGAAAACCGAGGAAATCCGTAAGAAACTATAATACCATTCCATGACTGAACTGAATTATATCATCCTGCTGCCCATTGTTGCCGGGATCATCCTGTTCTCCTTCCCCCGGAGAGCAAGGATATTGAAGGGCATCCTGGCACTGACGACGGGCCTGGTCGCCCTGGTATTTGCTGTCAGACTGTTTGGCCTGGAAAACGGCATTCACGCCGCAGACCTTGTCCCGGCCGGTATGGCTGCCGATAGTCTGTATGACCGGATGATGCAGGGAATCGGCGGGTTCTGTACCTTCAACATTGATCCGCTCAGCAAGTTCATCACCCTGTGCACCACGGTTTTCGCGGTGCTGATCACGGTGTATTCCCTGGCATGCATGAAGGGGGAGCGGGAGATCAGGCATTTTTATCCTTATGTTTTGCTGACCCTTGGCCTGACCACAGGGGCCATTCTGACTGACAATCTCCTGTTCTTCATCACCTTCTGGGGCATTCTGGGAATTACCCTTTACAAGCTGATCCCGGGACATGACGAAGCCGGTTCGGCGGCAGCGAAAAAAACCCTGATCATGATCGGGGCATCCGACGGGATCATGCTGCTGGGCATCGGGATTATCTGGAAAACATACGGGACCTTTTCCAGATCGGCGCTCGACATACCCACTACCTATCCCTTGCTGATTGTGGCTTTCCACCCTCTTGTAACGGGAAGCTTCACCAAGGCAGGGGCATTCCCTTTCCACACCTGGATTCCCGATTATACGCAGAACGCACCCGCCGTTTCCTCGGCCTTTCTTCCTGCTTCACTGGACAAGCTGCTGGGAATCTATTTCCTTGCCAGGCTCTGTGTAGACATGTTTATTCTGGAAGGATGGCTGGTGTTCGCGCTTCTGCTGATCGGTGTAATGACCATTATTTTTGCCGTAATGATGGCGCTGATCCAGCACCAGTATAAAAAGCTGCTGGGGTACCATGCCGTTTCACAGGTGGGATACATGGTGGTGGGGCTGGCCCTGGGAACACCGCTGGGTATTGCCGGAGGATTGTTCCATATGATCAACAATACCATTTACAAATCGGGGTTATTCCTGGTTGCCGGAAATGTGGAAAAATCCACCGGGAAAAAGGATCTTGACGACCTGGGAGGATTATCGAAGGCCATGCCGCTTACCTTCGTGGCGGCTCTCATATTTGCTTTTTCCATCTCAGGCGTACCGCCCCTGAACGGATTCGCCTCGAAATGGCTCATCTACCAGGGAATCATTGATTTCGGCACCCTGGCCGGGCCGGCCAACCAGTTATGGTACATCTGGCTGGGACTGGCAGTACTGGGATCGGCCCTGACCCTGGCCAGTTTTATCAAGTTTGTTGCCGGAATTTTTCTGGGAAGAAAAAGCAAGGCGCTGGAAAAAGTCAGGGAGGTCAGCCCGCTTATGTGGGGACCCGGCATTCTCCTGGCTCTGGTTTGTCTGGTTTTCGGAGTTTTTGCCGCCTCATGGGTGGTTCCCCGGATCATCATGCCGTTGTACGGTTCCTTTGAGTATACGGGCATCTGGCAATCAACCACCGTTTCCATACTGATCCTGGCCTCCATTGTGCTGGGCGTGTTAATCTACTGGCTGGCCGGAGGCCGCCGGTTCCGCACCGACAAGATATTTATCGGGGGAGAAACCACGCGTGACCAGACTGATTTCCCGGTAACCGGATTTTACAAGACTATTCAGGACTTCAGGTTTTTCTCTGTGATTTACAAGCAGGCGGAAAAGAAATGGTTCGACATTTATGATGTAACGTCGAAAATTTTCCATTCGCTTGGGACCCTGCTAAGTAAAGCACATACCGGTGTTCTTACAGCTTATGCCATCTGGATCTTTGCCGGACTGGTTCTGTTCATGCTGATCCTGTTTCAATTCATAATTCTCTGACCGCTATGGAAATCATTCTTTCTGTCATACTGATCTTTATGATTCTCGGGGCCATTTTTGCCCTTCATGCAAAAGATCTGTTATCTGCCCTGGTGTCCATGGGAATTGTAGGATACGGCCTGGTAATCTGTTTTCTGCTGCTCAAGGCGCCCGATCTGGCTATTGTGCAGATCGTTGTGGAAACCATTACCCTCATCATTATGGTAGCGATTGTTCTTGACAGCACCCGTCACGAGCTGAAGGAAAAGGCGGCCATAAGGCACGACGGCCAGTCGTTCATGAATACCAGGCTGGTTGGGAACATTTTCATCGCCATTTTCCTTGGACTGGTCCTGTTTTATAGCTTCCGTCTGGCTTCCGCCCATCTCACCGAATTCGGTGAGCACGGTTTGAGAATGGCCCGGGCTTATATGGAAGGAGCAGCAGGAAAGACAGGAAGCGTGAACCTGGTAACAGGTGTTCTGTTCGATTTCAGGGGTTATGACACCCTGGGAGAAGCCACCATTCTGTTCACAGCAGTGGTGGGGGTACTGACCGTACTGAGACTGAAAGGAAAACATTCATAAAATCAGGCAATCATGCAAGGAATGTCCATCATTGTGAAAAAAGTGGCCCAGTTGCTATCAGGACTGATCTTCATGTATGGTATTTATATCATCACTCATGGACACCTGACTCCCGGCGGGGGATTTGCCGGAGGCGCCATCCTGGCCGGATCACTGATCCTGCTGGTGCTGGCCTTCGGAAGCGATGTTATGCAGCTTCAGAAAAGGGAAGCCGGATCGTCCATCATGGAAAGTGCCGCCATTCTGGGTTTTCTTTTGCTGGCTGCGGCAGCCCTGCTCACAGGGGCCGGAATATTCTTTACCAATTACATGCCCAGAGGACAACTTTTCCACCTGGTCAGCGCAGGGGTCATTCCCCTGTATAATATCATGGTAGGGATTGAAGTGGCGGCAGCCCTGTTTACCATTTTTCTGGCACTGGTAATCTATAAAGAAGAACTGAAAAAATGACTCTGTATCTGCTCAGCTTTTTGCTTTTCCTCGTTGGATTATACGGGGTGCTTACCAGAAGGAACCTGATCAAGATCGTGATCGGATTGTCGTTCATGGAATTCAGCATCTTCCTTCTGCTGGTCCTAATCGGTTATGTGGAAGGGGGAGAAGCCCCCATCCTGCAGCCCGGAATGCCTGCCACAGGATTTGTCGATCCCCTGCCCCAGGCCATGGTGCTCACGGCCATTGTTATCGGCCTGGCCACCAATGCCATGCTGCTGGCCATTGCCATCAGGCTGTATAAGAAATACGGGACATTTGATATACGGAAGATCAACCAATTAAAAGGATAGGACATGGAATCCTTCATTCCCTTATTCGTTATTTTACCGCTGGCTGCAGCCTTCCTGATCCCTATCGTGGGAAAGTTCGTATCCGGCTTTCAGATGACCCTTTCGAACCTGGTGTTCCTTTTTCTGGCAGCCGCCGGGGTATGGTTCCTGTTCGATGGTAATACAGAGCCCGTGATTTACACCGTGGGAGGATGGGAACCTGTAAACGGAATACCTATCGCCATTTATCTGGTGGCCGACGGGCTCAGCCTGATCATGCTGGCCATAATCAACGCAATGGCCTTTTTGTCGGGTTTCTACGCCATATCCTATCTGAAGCAATATACCGCCCCCGACAATTTCTACGCCCTGTTGTGTTTGATGGTAGCCGGCATGAACGGGGTGGTGCTTACGGGCGACCTGTTCAACCTGTATGTATTTCTGGAGATCGCCGTAATCGCTTCATATGCCCTGGTGGCTTTCGGAACCGGAAAGGAAGAGCTGGAAGCCTCCTTCAAATACCAGGTACTGGGAGGTATCGCTTCCCTGCTGATCCTGTTCGGGGTGGCTATGGTGTACTGGAAAACCCGCACCCTCAATATTGCCGATGCAGCTAACCTGCTGAAACACTCCCATGACCGTACATTTCATCTGTTCGTGCAGTTGCTTTTCATCACGGGATTCGGACTGAAAGGAGCCCTGATCCCCTTCCACGCCTGGCTGCCCGACGCCCATTCATCGGCCCCTTCTCCTATCTCCGCCATGCTATCGGGGGTACTGATCAAGGCGATCGGGATCTACTGCATGATAAGGATTTTCTTCAATATGTTTATTCTGACGGAGGAATTTGCCGTCATTCTGACCACTCTCGGAGCTCTGTCGATGGTTCTTGGAGCCCTTATTGCCATGGTACAGAATGACATGAAACGCATGTTCGCCTATTCAAGCATCAGCCAGGTAGGATATATTATTACAGGCATTGGAATGGGAATGATTATCCTGGCCAGAAAAGGAGACCAGGAAATTGCTGCGCTGGCCATCCTGGGAGGTTTGTTTCATCTGATAAACCATGCCGTGTTCAAGGGGCTTCTATTTCTCAATGCGGGAGCCGTGGAATATGAGAACCGGACCCGGAACCTGGATGAACTGGGGGACCTTTCCACGGTTATGCCGGTAACATACGGCACCTCCCTTACCGCTTCGCTTTCCGTATCCGGCATTCCCCCTTTCAATGGCTTTTTCAGCAAACTGATCATCATCATTGCGGCCATACAGGGACACTTTTATCTGCTGGCAGCACTGGCTGTTGTGGTCAGCATCATTACGCTGGGATATTTCATGAAATTCCAGAAACAGGCATTTTTCAACGTATCAAAATTTTTTAACAAACTGAAAATCAAAGAGGTGCCTTTTACCATGTGCTTTTCCATGATCGTACTGTCCATTCTGTGCCTGGTGCTCAGCCTGCTGGTATTCCCAGGCCCGCGTGATCTTATCCTCACGCCGGCAGTGGAGGCGGTCATGAATGTAAAAGAATATTCAACTATCATAACAGGAATCTGATATGAGATACATTGCCTTATACATCGTCCTGTTCGGATTCTGGCTTTTGCTGACATTCAGCCTGGCCACGGACAACCTGATTGTGGGCGCGGTGGCTGCCCTGCTTATCACCCCCTACTTCGGGAAGTATTTCGTAAAAGATGTGGGGAAATGGGTACAACCCCACCGGTATGTGTGGCTGATCATCTACCTGTTCATTTTCACCTGGGAATGCATTAAGGCCAATTTTGATGTGGCATACCGGGTGCTTCATCCGGCCATGCCCATCAAACCGGGCATTGTGAAGGTCAAGCTGAATCTGAAAACCGATATGGCCCGTATCATGCTGGCCAACTCCATCACCATGACACCGGGTACCATTACGGTGGATATTGTGGACGATTACATTTACATACACTGGATCTACGTCAGCAGCGTGGAGCCTGAGATCTACAGCCGTAAAGTAGCCGGCCGATTTGAAAAATACATAAAAATGATATTCGAATGACAACGGTTCTTCACATTCTGCTTTATGCACAGATCCTGCTCTGTTTCTTCTGCCTGTACCGGGTGGTTATGGGTCCGACCATTCCCGACCGTATGGTGGGGATAGACATTTTCGGCATACTGGTTGTGGGGATCTGTGCCATTCTGACCATCCTTACGGGGAGGATGTTCATTATTGACATCGGTATTGCCTGGATCATCCTGAGTTTTATCGGGACACTGACCATGGCAAAGTATCTCAGTAAAAAGAAACTCAATGAATAGCACAAGCATCATCACCGTCGTTCTGCTCTGCATCGGGGTTTTGTTCAACCTGTTCGGGTGTATCGGACTGGTAAGGCTTCCCGATGTGTACAACCGGCTTCAGTCGGCCACCAAATGTGTCACCCTGGGAACCTGCAGCATTTTACTGAG
This sequence comes from Bacteroidota bacterium, assembly GCA_011374625.1. Taxonomy (GTDB): domain Bacteria; phylum Bacteroidota; class Bacteroidia; order Bacteroidales; family VadinHA17; genus DRPN01. The sequence continues at coordinate 71,665 of DRPN01000138.1, read as the reverse complement.
CCTGGTCATTTATTTCGGATTCAACGATACCGGGGTAAAAAGCCTGGTGGCCATACCCCTTCTGTTCTTTGCCGCTACCGTTGGTGCACATGCCCTGGCCCGCGGAGCTTACTATTTCGGTGTGAAACTGGGCGAAGGCACCATCAAGGACGATTACAAGGAACAGGCTGAAATTGAAGAAAAAAAACATCAACTCCATGAGATACCCTAAACTGAGAGAACTCAGGGAAGCAGTATTATCCCTGGTGACCCCGGCCTATACTACCCGGTTCCCGAAGGAACCGCATACCCCGTTCAAAAATTACCGGGGAAAACCCGTAGTAAGTGATGCCGACTGTGTGGGCTGTGAAACATGCGCCAATGTTTGTCCGTCGGGAGCCATCACATTCAGAGACGACAAGGAAAAACGGATCAGGATTATTGAAAGGGATTACGGCAAATGCATATTTTGCGGCCAGTGTGAGGAACACTGCATCACCGGCAAGGGAGTGAAACTGTCGGATGAACTATACGACATAGCCCAGTTTGACAGAACCGTGCTGGTGGAAAGGCAGGAAAAGGAACTTCTGATCTGTGAATCCTGCGGAGCCGTTATTACCACCAGAGAACACCTGGCATTCATGCACAGGAAGCTGGGACCCAGAGCATTTTCCAGCCTGCTGAACCTGAATATGCTCAATGAACAACTGCGCCTGGCCCGGACAGAAGATATAAAGACAGGGATACGTGACGGGCTGAAGCGAAAGGACATGTTCAACATCGTGTGTCCCAACTGTCTGAGAAAGATACTGGTCAAAATCAGTTACTGATGTCTGATGGCAAAAGGTATACCAGCCCAGGGGATTCCGAACGGATCCTGTTCGCCGGGATCGGAAATCTGCTCCGGTCGGACGACGGTGTGGGAGTAGCCCTTTGCCGCAAGCTCATGCCCTCTGAACACCGGCAGATCCTGCTGGCAGAAATGAGCATCGAAAATTACATCGGCAAGATCAACCGGATGGCCCCTGAAAAGCTGATACTGGTTGATTGCGTTGATTTCGGGCGCCGGCCCGGATACTGGAGGTTCCTGCCTGTGGAAGAGCTGAAAGAAACCACTTTCCATACGCACCATATTTCACTTAAAACGGTTTCCGAACTGTTCGACATGCCGGTATGGGTACTGGGGATCCAACCCCGCCGTCTTGAGTTCGGAGAAAGCCTCTCCCCTGACGTGCAGGCTACCACAGATCATCTGGCAGAGATGATCAATGCATCCGGCGGAACGGCATGTTTCAATGAACTGTCAGCCGCCATCTGTTTAGAAAACCAGTAAACCCACAAGCCATGGAAGATTTCATATGTCCAATTTGCAGGGGGCATCTCCGCATCGGCGATGACCTGATCTTCTCACTGAAGAAAAAAAACAACAAAAAGGGATTGATCATCCTGAGTCCCGAACTTGGCAACTACACGTACCGCAAACATGATGACCTGGAACTGGAAAAAGGAGAAGAACTTACCTTTTTCTGTCCTATCTGCCATGCCAACCTTACTTCTGATGTGGATAAAAACCTGGTGAAGGTCATCATGGTTGATGAGAAGGGCGAGCGATATGAAATCCTCTTTTCCGACATTGTGGGAGAAGAATCAACCTACAAGGTAAAGGGGAAAGAGGTATTCAAAACGGGAACCGATGCCGAAAGGTATCAGAAATACTGGGATGTTCCGGACGAATATAAAAAGTACATCTGATTTTTTTATACCTTGCGGGAAAAAAGTACTATGACCAGTCTCCGCAAGCATCCCCTTTACGGACCACTAGATTTCGACGGCATTTTCGCCACCACGTGGATGCTTTACAGGAAGCATTTTGCCTGGCTTTTCCTGTATTCCTTCCTCTTCAGCCTGGTACTATCCCTCCCGGGCATTTATCTGATCGACATGAGTAGTCTCATCGAAATGCAGACCACACCCAATCTGCAGGCACTATCCTCTATGATGGGCAACCTTTTTCTTTACCTGGTGATCATGCTTCTGGGATACAGTCTTCTTTACCTTCTGCTTCACCATTATATCATCAGAAAAGAAGAGGAACCCGGGCTGCCGGCGGGCACTCTGTTTATGGAATCCGTCACAAAACATTATCTTCCCTATCTGCTGTTGATGATCATTACAGGATTGCTGTTCTTTGCAGGAACCTTTTTGGGCGTATTTCTTCTGGTGATAGGCAGCCTGCTGGCCGCAGTATATCTGGGAACCGTATTTTTCCCGGTAACCCCCGTATTAATTGTAGAGAAACGCGATCCGTTTGCCACCATCGGACGATGTTTCAGCCTTGTCCACAGCTATTTCTGGCCTACCGTTGGCCAGGTACTGGTTTTCATGATCCTGTACCTGATTGTGTCGTTCCTGCTGGGTATCCTGGCTTCGGCTCCCTATGTTGGGAATCTGTTCCAGATCATGTCCCACCCCGAGGTAGCCGGAGAAATGATATCGGACAACCGGTTCATCGGCATGCAGAACCCTTTGATGATACTTCTCAATGCTGCGGTAAGCGGGGCATTGCTTCCGTTCATCCCGGCCTTTGCCACTACCCTGTATTTCAATCTCAGGGCCAGGGAAGACGAACGTACCCCTTTCCCCGAAAAAACGGAGGAAGAATAAAAAAAGAAGTTACTGTTCCGGATTTCTGATCCCTCTGATCAGAAAATACAGGGGGATTCCCGCCAGAATGGTCACAATGGCAATGGTCGATTCAAGGGGCCGGTCGATAAAGGCGATCACCAGAATGGCCAGGCTGGTAAGGAGAAAAAAAAGCGGAGTAAAAGGATATCCCCATACTTTAACAGCCGTATCTTCGCCCAGCTTCCTTTTTCTTGCCAGGTAAATCCCGGCAACGGCTACCAGAGGGAATACCCCCAGAGCAAATTCGATATACACCAGCAACTGCTCGAGGGTGCCAGCCAGGATCATGAGCACGGCAACCAGTCCCTGCAGCAGGATGGCTTTCCCGGGCACACCGAATTTTTTATGGATCTGAGATGCAAAATTGAAGAACAAACCTTCCCTGGCCATTGCATAATACACCCGGGGGCCAATGATAATATAGGCACTGAGGGAAGAAAGCAGGGCCAGGCTGATCAGAATGGACAATGTTCTGCCTGCCCAGGCTCCGAATGCCTTTTCCGATGCCAGTCCCACTACAGGGATAACACCCGTCACTTCCTCGTATGGAATCATATAAAGAATAAAGAAATTGAGAAAAAGGTACAGGCCCATCACAATAAAGGTCCCCGTGAGAAGGGAGATGGGGAGGGTACGGACAGGATTCTTCACTTCACCCGCTATATAAGCGCTGGCATTCCACCCGCTATAGGAAAACATGACCAGCAGCATGGCCGTACCCAGGGCCATGTTTCCTCCGCTTCCAACTGACAGAGTGATCTTTGAAATGTCACCCCCCCCCAAACACAGGCCGGTAATGCCAAGACCCAGAATAATCAGGATTTTAATCACCGTGAGAATATTCTGCATAATGGAACCGGTTTGCACCCCCAGATAATGAATTCCCGTAAATACCAGGATGATCAATATGCCCAGCGCTTTCACCGCCATAGCTCTTTCGCCGGGAAAAAGGGATTCCGTCCACGCCTGCCCGGCCAGAAAATACTCCGAAAAAGCCAGGGCACTTCCGGCAATAGGTGCTGAAAATCCAACAAAAAAGCTCGTCCATCCGGTAAGAAAACCCAGGACCGGGTGAAAAAGCCGCTTCAGGTAAATGAATTCGCCGCCGTCGTCAGGCATCCGGGTAGCCAGCTCAGAATAACACAGAGCCCCGGAAAGGGCAATGATCCCTCCGGCAAACCAGCAGGCCATGATCCACAGAGGCCCGGGCAGATGTTGAGCCATTAAGCCTGTGGTGGTAAAAATACCCGCCCCAATCATATTTGCCACCACAATGCTGGTGGCTGTAATCATGCCGAATTTTCTTTTTACTCCGCTGTTTTTAAGGTATACTGACATGCCGCATTCTTCATGGGACGACAGGAAACGAACAGGACATCAACACAGGTTTGTTTCATCCTGATTTTTATGCAAGGTAATGAGAATTTTATTTTACAGAAAAACAAATAGAAATTTCCTTCCACAAATGCCTGTACTGTACAAAATATCATGATGTGGAACAATATTTGCTCGGAAGAATAAGAAAAGGGAGGATACTTCGGAAGCAAACACTCTATTTTGCTGATTCAGAAGTAAAATTTATTTATTATCCGTTTTCCAGCATACCGGGATGTGTACCATAACCGTACACCGGGTGTTCACTTTTAATACACAAAGAATGATATGGAGAAGCATGAAGGCAACATTTTGATCGTAGATGATGATTACAGTATTCTGAATTCACTGAAGATTTTCCTGCAGTATGAATTTCACCGTGTATTTACCCTGAAAAACCCTCAGTATATACCGGATATTCTGAAAAAGGAGGATGTTGACATTATATTGCTCGACATGAATTTTAGCCCGGGGAAAAACAACGGTACCGAGGGAATTTTCTGGTTGAGGAATATCCTGAAACAAGACCCCCAGGCGGTGGTAATCATGATCACCGCATACGGAAATGTGGAACTGGCCATAAAAGCAATCAAGGAAGGAGCGGTCGATTTCATTATGAAACCCTGGGATAATGAAAAAATGGTCTCTACCCTCCGGTCGGCATACCAGCTCAAACAGAGCAAAAAAACCATCAGGATGCTTCAAAACCGGCAGACTCACCTGCATGAAGAGTTGAACAGGGATTATACGGTTTTTCTGGGACAATCGCCTGCCATTAAAAAGGTTACTGAAACCGTCAGAAAGGTGGCTGCTACCGATGCCAACGTCCTGATCCTCGGCGAGAACGGAACAGGTAAAGAACTAATTGCCAGGGAACTGCACAGGCAGTCGAGACGAAGGAATGAAATTTTCATCAGCGTGGATATGGGCAGCCTGCACGAGAATCTGATTGAAAGTGAACTTTTCGGGCATGTGAAAGGTGCTTTTACCGACGCCGGGGCAGACCGGACAGGGCGATTTGAAACGGCTTCAGGAGGCAGCCTGTTTCTGGATGAAATAGGGAACCTGAACCTTCCCCTGCAATCGAAACTCCTGAATGCCCTTCAGAACCGTTGTATTACACCCATCGGATCCAACAGGATCATACCCGTCGATATCAGGCTTATATGCGCCACAAATCAGGACCTGCAAGATATGATCAGAAAAGGCACCTTCAGGGAAGATCTGTATTACCGCATCAACACCATTGAACTGCGGTTACCCCCGCTGCGAGAAAGAAAAGAAGATATTCTGTTGCTGGCCCGCCATTTTCTGAAACAGTATGCCGCCAAATACGGAAGACCTTTGCCCAGAATTACCAGGAAGGCAGCAGACCAGCTGATTATGCACAACTGGCCCGGAAATGTAAGAGAACTGAAGCATACAATGGAAAAAGCAGTGATCCTGAATGATTCGGGGGTTTTGCTTCCCGACGAGCTGATCGGGAAAAATCCCCTGAATAAAAATACTGTATCCCAGCGTGCCATGACACTGGAGGAGATCGAGAAGGAAGGCATCCGACAAGCCCTGAAGCGAAATCAGGGAAACATAAGCCGTACAGCCCGCGAACTGCAGATAGCCCGCCAAACCTTGTACAATAAAATGCAGAAATTCGGCCTTTGATTACCAGCCGAAAACCATCGTTATTTTCAGTATAACAGGGTTATATCCGAATCATCCCGCACTGAACCAACGATATTTTCATTTTTTTATAAAAAATCAGGCCCTGCTCGTCGCAGGGCCTAACCCTAAACCTAACCTAACCTATGAAACTTCGGGAATAATTCCCTAATTATATATACGTTTAATTGCTAGAAATGTTATAGAAAATTCCTTTTTTTTATTTTTTTAACAATTTAAAACAGAAAGCACTACAAAATGCAATCCTCTAAATACATACAATTATCATGCCATTCATGTTTTCACATTCCTTTTTGACTCATTTATTTTTTCCTGAAAAAGTTTTACTACTTTTATGCATCATTAGATGATTTATTCATTAAACCGATCGTTATGGGAAAAGGAGACATAAAAACAAGAAGAGGCAAACTATTCAGGGGAACTTACGGAAGAAAACGCAGAAGAAAAAAGCACACACATGTCATTCCTCCTTCCCCTTTAATAAAAATCGAAAATGCGGCAGAGTCAATTCCGCCTGATACCGCAGAACCTGTAAAAGAAAAAGAAGAAGTAACCCGGAAGGTTGCAAAAACAACCGAAGATAAGGGAAAAGAAGAAAAAACACCTGCAACAAAGGCAAAAGAAGAGAACGCAACAACAAAGAAGAAAGTAACCAAAAAGACATCTTCTGCGGCAAAAGAGAAAACCAAGTCCGCAAAGGAAGAGAAAGAAGAGAAAATAGAGAAGAAAAAGGTAGAGAGTCAGACAAAGGCCTCAGAGAAAAAGGTCGCTGAGGCGCCGGGAAATAAGAAAAAAAGCGCCGCAAAACCTGCTGCCAAAAAAGCCGCTGCAAAGACTGCTTCAAAGAAAGAGAAGCAGGAATAACCACCGGGAATTTCAGTTACTTATGCGGTTCACTTTCCCGGCTTGGATTTTTTACCGGGCCCATTTTTGCACTGCTTCATGAATTTCTGAAACAAACAGCACTTTCCCTGTCCGGTTGCTTTCTCTGATAAAATCCCGCAGGCTCCGGCTTTTTACATTCGAAAAATCACCTTTAATCGCCAGGTTAAAGCGGTAGTTGGAACATTTTTAAAGAAGCTCACCGGCCAGTCCTGTGTGCAGATCAAAAAAATCTTCAGGAAGATGGGGCCCCTTGATCATGATCCCTGCGGCATCCCGGCAATAACTGACTGTGGCCATCAAATCAAGTATATCCTGTGTATCCCGGATACAATGAGCGGGGCATATCAGTTCAGCTATGATCATACCTCCGTATGTATGATATTCCATTTCCACAACAGATGGATTTTAAAAAATTTGACAAAACAATGGTAACATATATTTTTAACACAAAATGGCCGTATCACCTGTTATTATCACCACAAAATGAAAATTCTTATCTCTCCCGCCCCGTTTAAGGAAAGTCTTTCCGCACGGGATGCCGCGGAAGCCCTGGCCAGGGGATTCCGTCAATCCATACCCGGAGCGGAACTTGTTGTGCGGCCCGTAGCCGATGGAGGAGAAGGAACGGTGGAGGCTCTGGTACATGCCGGAAAGGGGAAATTCATAAACAGCAGGGTGTGTGATCCCCTCGCTCGTCCGGTCATGGCCCGCTGGGGATTGATCGACGGGGGATCAACAGCTGTGGTGGAAATGTCGGCAGCTTCCGGACTGGAACTCTTAAAACCGGAAGAAAGAAATCCATGGTATACCTCCTCTTACGGTACAGGCGAACTGATCAGGGAAGCGCTGGACAGCGGATGCCGGGAGATCATTATGGGTATGGGCGGGAGTGCCACCGTGGAAGGGGGAACCGGAATGGCCATTGCGCTGGGGATACAATTTCTCGACAGGAACGGCATGCCTGTTCCCCGGGGCGGGCAGGCACTTTCCCTGATCAAAACCATAGATACCAGCTGCCTCGACACCCGTATCAGGAACACCCGCATCCGGGTGGCCTGTGATGTACGGAATCCCCTTACCGGAAAAAACGGAGCTGCCCGTGTGTATGGACCTCAGAAGGGAGCCGATTTAGCCATGGTGGAAAAACTTGAAGAAGGAATGATACGGTATGCTGAATTAATCAGGAAAACGACGGGAAAAGATATTTCAGAAATCCCCGGGACAGGTGCTGCCGGGGGACTGGCAGCCGGACTGACGGCATTCCTGGGGGCTTCACTGGAAAGCGGATTTGAACTGATCAGTCAGTACCTGAAACTGGAAGAGGAAATCAGGGAGTGTGATCTGGTTGTTACCGGAGAGGGTCGAGTAGATGCCTCCTCCCTGTACGGGAAAGCACCGGCGGGTATTGCCGGCATAGCACGAAAATTCAATAAACCGGTACTTGTTTTTGCCGGTTCACTGGGTGAGGGAGCCGAACGTTTTTATGAAACAGGTATCAAATCACTGGTCAGGGTCACTCCTCCCTCCTGCCCTTCTGAAAAAGCCCTGTCAGAAGCGGCAAGCTTTCTGGAAGCAGCGGCAAAAGAAATAGCAACCGGAATATCCTGATCTCCGCTATCAGGCAGGTAAATTTACCGTGGTTCAATCGGCCCTTCTTCTGAGTATCCTTCCCAGTTTTTCTATGGCCTCCTCAATCGATTCGTCGGGTTTGATCACATTATATTCACCCCAGAAACCGGGATCCTCAAAATCAGCCACCTGGTCTTCCAGCACGTCGTTTAGCCGGGTAGTCTCCCGCATTCTGAAACGTACCACGTTTCCCGGATCGATATCTGTCACGGCCATTTCGGAAACAATGGTATATCGAGAGCTGAATAGTTTTTTCCTCCACCGGCTCCTGATCCGTAGTTCGGCCCGTACATAACTGAAATACCATGTATTGTCGATCAGACGGTAACGCACCAGATAATTGGCATCCTGCACCTCAATCTTCATACCTGCCGGTTTGCGTACAATGAAATAAGGTGTGGCATGTTCAATCATTTTGGGGCTGACAGAAAATTCCATCCCGACAAAGGCATGTGTATCCATATCAATGAATAATTTCCCTTTGTAAAGGGGGAAACTGATCCCGTCTTTCTGATCGAATTCAATCACATACGCAAGGCGATCGTCTACCTCAATATTTCCTACCAGACTGTAATTATAAAAATTCTCGAAATCAGGCATCAGCAGATTCCCTTTATTTTTTGCCACATCCAACAGGAAAGCAGTGTAAGGTCCCCCCTGGAATTTTAATAAAACGGTATCCAGCCTCCGGAGATCTTCACTTTTTCTGCCCTTGTAGATTCTTACCCTGTCGCCTTCTGCCAGGGGTTTGTAACTGGCTTTGTATGTCTCCAGCACCGCTTCAGCTACTGCAACAAACGTGCGGTTTTTCATGATCGTTTCCCGGTAGAATGAGGTCATCATCACCGGTTCCGAAGAATAGTTCTCAGGAATTCTGTCAATAGCTTCCCGGATCAGTTCGACAGGATCGCTCTGCACGATCATCACTTCACGAATAGGGATGGGGGCCTGTTCCATCTCAAACCGGTTTCCCACGGGATTCAGGCTGTGGATAGGAAATTCTATGTTTTTATATCCCAGACAGGCAATGCCCAGCTTCCTGTTGAGATACCTTCTTGGGACCTTGATCATAAATCCCCCGTCGGTATTGGTTACTGTTCCAATGTTAGTACCTACGATATATACATTGGCAAAAACCACCGGTTCCCGGGTCCACTTATCCAGCACCGTACCCTGAAAAGACATAATGCGCAGGGTATCCTGCGGCGATGGTTGACCTACAGACCATAGCGGAGACATGATAAACAGGGCAAAGATGATCGCCCGAAAATATTTTCTTTCAGGGATTGTTTTCATTGTCTCATATTTTTACCGGTCATGAGATTCAGAGCTATAATATAATGAATTAATTTCTTTTCCCCAATAAAAAGGCCGGGAAAATTCATTTTTCAAACCTGGTTACTCCTCTCCTGCAACAGGGAACCATACACGCATTTCACCCGGTCCGCGGTTATTCCACAGATGATATGGAATGAGGGTTACCTGTTGAATAGTTTTCTTGCCTTTGCTGTCTCCTTCAGCCATTTCACAGGAGACGGCTTCTCCCTTTAGTATGTTGATCCCTCCCAGCAAATCCGGCTCATGAAATACCTTAAATTCCGATCCGGGAAGAAACATCAGGTCCAGCACCTTTCCATCGGGCTGGTCAGGCCATTCGGCACAGTAAACCAATGGTCCACGCTGAACCGCGATCCGGTTCCTGTCGGCCTCCACCCTATCATCAGCCCTGATTATTCTAACCTCCATCGGCAGGATTAGCTCCAGGCGGTCTCCGCTTTTCCATTCCCTTTCCACAACAAGGTATCCGTTATGAATATCAGCAGGCATTTCTTCACCGTTCAGTCTCAGCTGTACATTTTCCTGCAGGGGAGTAGCAAACCGGTACAGGTCACCCGGAATAGCTTCTTCCCTGGCCCAGCCGGGGATACGCAACCTGAGGGCAAACCGGTGCGATGTTTCCGGTTCCAGAATCAGAGCAACTTTGCCTTCCCATGGAAAACCGGTTTCCTGAACCACCTTGATTTCCTTGCCGTCCACATCCACAGTGGCCGTACTGGCAGCATAAAGATTCACATAAAGCGACCCGGGCGCCGTTGCATACAGATAGCCGGGCAGTGAAGGGATAAACCTGGAAATATTGGAAGGACAGCAGGCACATCCGAACCAGGGACTTCGCTTATGTTGTCCCTCCGATTCCAGGGGATTTGGATAGAAAAACAGATCGCCGCTCAGGGAGACACCCGAAAGGAGGGCATTATAAAGGGTACGTTCCATGACATCGAGGTATTTTGCCTCGCCGTGATGCAGAAACATTCTGTAATTCCAGAACACATTGGCAATGGAGGCACAGGTTTCACAGTAAGCAGTCATATTGGGCAACTCATAGGGCGGCCCGAATCCTTCATTGCCTCCTGTGGCACCGATCCCGCCGGTTACATATATTTTCCTGTGTACCACATCTTTCCATATCCTGTCAAGGGCAGCCATGTACGATGTATCGTTATACAGGGCAGCAATATCCGCCATTCCCGAATACATATAGCAGGCCCTGACAGCATGCCCCACCGCCTCTGACTGGTCAGTCACTTTCAGGTGTGCCTGGTTATATTCCTCCCCTCCGGGTCCTCTGACATCAAGAAAGAATTTCGCCAGATCGAGATACCTTTTTTCGCCGGTAACCCTGTACAGCTTGACCAGGCCCATTTCAATTTCCTGATGGCCGGGGTAATTTTCTATCTTTCCCCATCCGAAATCCCTGTCCACCAGGTCGGCTGCCCTGACAGCCACATCCAGAAAGGCTTTTTTGCCGGTAGCCTGATAATGGGCCACTGCCGCTTCCATCATGTGACCCAGGTTATAAAGCTCATGACTCAGAATATGGGTTTTCTTCCACCGGCTGTCCCCGATCCAGTCATGGCTACCATCACCCATAATGGTACGGTAGGTATACAGGTATCCGTCTTCTTCCTGGGCCATGGAAATTTTAACTATAAGAGAATCTATGTATTCTTCCATTCGGCTGTCGGGAATGGTTTGAAGAGAATAACTGGCCCCTTCAATGATCTTGAATACATCGGAATCATCAAATGGGTATTGCGAAGCGAAATCCCCTTCTGCCAGTCCGCCGGCAATCTCAAAATTCCTGATCCTTCCGGTCCGGGTAGACTGTTCAATGGCAATGGGAATGGTCACCTCATGGTTTTTCCTGATACGCGGTGCCCAGAATAAATCGGTCATGGTTACCGAAGTAAAAGGCACCGGCTGGATGGGATAATCACCAACATTCCGTGAATTATCCGTGCAGCCCGATGTGACCAGAAAAAATACAGACACACCAAAAATAAACTTTTTCATTCTTTTCATAACTTCTCGTTTTAGAATTATGTTACTTCTTCTCAGGAACCCTTTTCCTGTTCCATTTTAATTTTCCTCATCATTCTGTTCATGATGATAAAACTGGTGCAGATAATGAAGCCAACGGCCATAGGTTTCCTGCATAACCGGTTGCATGGAAGATTCGGGTTCAATTACATCCGTGATTTTCAGGTTGGCAAAAGCCTCATCCGGCCCGGCATAAATTCCGGCACCTATTCCCGCCGCCCTGGCAGCACCTTGTGACCCGTCGGTATTGTACAGCTCGATGGTAGCCCCTGACAATGTGGCAAGTGTATGCGTAAAAATCCTGCTCAGGAACATATTTGATTTTCCTGCCCTGATAACCGACGGAATGATTCCCATTTCCTTCATAATATCCATCCCGTAAACAAAAGAAAATACAATGCCCTCCTGGGCCGCCCGAAGCAAGTGTGCATGCCGGTGAATATTGAAATCAAGACCCAGGATATGGGAATGGATATTCCGGTTCTCAAAGATCCTTTCCGCTCCATTTCCGAAAGGCAGTACCGTCAATCCTTCCGAACCGATGGGGATCGATTGTGCCATTTCGTTCATCTGGGCATATGACAGGGCTTCCGGCATGGCGTGGTTCTTTATCCAGGCATTCAGGATACCTGTTCCGTTGATACACAGCAATACCCCCAGCCTGGGCTTGTCAGAATCGTGATTCACATGGGCAAAGGTATTAACTCTGGAAAGGAGATCATATTTTACCTCGTTGCTGATACCGTACACTACCCCCGACGTGCCTGCCGTGGCAGCTATTTCTCCAGGATTCAGCACCTTAAGAGAAAAAGCATTATTTGGCTGATCGCCTGCCCGGTAGGATACCGGTGTACCGACCTGCAGTCCCAGTTCTTCAGCAACCTGTGCGGTTAATTTGCCCTGAACCGAAAAAGTAGGAACCATTTCCGGTATATGTTCCTGGTTCAGACCATAATAATCCATGAGGAATCCAGCCAGTTCATTCTTCCGGAAATCCCAGAAAATCCCTTCTGAAAGTCCCGAAATGGTGGTTTTTACCTCACCGGTCAGTTTCATGGCAATGTAATCGCCCGGCAGCATGATTTTATAGATCTTTTCATACAGTTCGGGCTCATGATCTTTTACCCATTTCAATTTTGAAGCTGTAAAATTACCGGGCGAATTCAGCAGGCTCTTCAGGCAACGGTCAGGGCCCAGTTCCTGAAATGCCTTACGGCCGATATCCACAGCCCGGCTGTCACACCAGATGATAGATGGCCTGATGACATTCAGTTCCCGGTCGACCATTACAAGGCCATGCATCTGATATGAAATGCCAATAGCCGAAATCTCGGCAGGGTCCACTGAAGAAAGGCTGATAATTTCCCAAACGGCTTTTCTGACATGCTTGTACCATACTTCGGGATCCTGTTCAGCCCATCCGGTCTGCCCGGCCATAATCTCCATTTCCTTTTTGGGATACATGGCAGAAACCATGCATTTACCTGTTTCCGCATCCACCACAGAAGCCTTAACCGACGAGCTTCCCAGATCAATTCCTAATAAATACATATAACTGTTCTATATACCATACAATAATAACAAACCTGTGATTTTTTGGGAAGTTTCACAGGACAAATTTACACGGATTTTTTGAACCCGCCGGTTTTCCCATTTCATGAACGGAGAATTGACATGAATAGAAAAATGAAGTAACTTGGTGGATAAAACAGGATAACATGTGGATGCCACTTCTTTTGATATTTTTCACATCCTTTGTCCTTTCTCCCGGATGTGCCCGTTCCGGTGAAGGAAAAGAAGAGGAAACATCGGCTGTTATGAAGACGGAAGAACAGGAACAGAAACATGTACCCCCCGCCGACAGTATCTGGTGGAAGAGGCCCCGCTTCAGTGAACGTCGGGAAGAAAGGGAAAAAATGGTACGGGATGCGCTGGCTAATTATCCCTATCACCGCATCCACGATCAGAGAGTACTCGAGGCCATGCGGCAGGTTCCCCGGCATAAATTTGTACCTCCAAGTCTTCAGGCGGTAGCATACCAGAATTACCCGCTTTCCATCGGATACGGTCAAACCATTTCCCAACCGTTTATTGTTGCACACATGACCGAACTGCTGGAAATTAAACCCGGCGACAAAATTCTGGAAATAGGCACCGGCAGCGGCTACCAGGCTGCCGTTCTGTCTGAGCTCACTCCATACGTTTACACCATTGAGATTGTAGAAGAACTGGGGAAACAGGCTGCGCAGTTACTGCACAGACTGGGATACGAAACCATCCGGGTGAAAATTGGCGACGGATACGAAGGATGGCCGGAGGAAGCTCCTTTCGACGGCATCATTGTTACCTGCGCTCCTGACGATATTCCGCCACCCCTGATCGAGCAAATAAAACCAGGCGGGAGGATCGTCATTCCCATGGGTAATCCGTGGGAAACACAGGTGCTGGTGCTTGTTGAAAAGGACAAAAAAGGGAACATCAAAAAAACCCGGCAATATGAGGTACGATTCGTCCCCATGACCGGAAAAGCTCAACGGTATTTACCATAGAACCATACCCTGAGAATATTAAGCCGCACCAAATCTGGATAAAGTAAAGGAACAATGGAAAAGGGAGACCTGAAGAAGCTCCTGACCGTAATGTTGTTTGCCACTGCTATGGGATTCCTGGAGGCCATTGTGGTGGTCTATCTGAGGGAACTCTATTATCCCGGTGGATTCTCCTTTCCCCTCAGGATGATGACGGAAAAGATCTATCTAACCGAGATCATCCGTGAAGCTTCCACATTGGTCATGCTGCTTGCCGTAGGAATCCTGGCGGGAAAAACAGCCTGGGAGCGGTTCGGATGGTTTCTGTTCTCCTTCGCTGTGTGGGACATTCTTTATTATGTGGCTTTGAAGGTATTACTGAACTGGCCGGGATCACTTCTCACCTGGGATATTTTATTTCTGATTCCGGTGGTATGGGCAGGTCCTGTCCTGGCTCCTGTGATCAGTTCCCTGCTGATGATCTTTCTCTGCCTTCTGATCCTGCATCTGAAAAAGAAGGGATTCCGGCATGGTTATAATCTGAAGGCCTGGATCGTGCTGGGAACTGGGACCCTGCTTACTTTTATCAGCTATGTCCTCGATTACACCAGTATCCTGTTTCAAACTCCCCTTCATGAAGATTCCGGTTCGATTCTGAACGATCCGGCTCTGAAAGAAGCAATCAGCCGGTATGTGCCCGAACGGTTTGCCTGGGAATGGCACATTGCGGGAAGTATCCTGATCGTTGCCAGTATGCTGTTACATTATTCAAGATACGCCAGGGAAAAGAAGAACGCCTCCTGAGTGCAGCCACCCCGGGCTGAAAAAGGAAGAATAGCCAGGTTCAAAGATGGAATAGGGAGAATCCAATCCGGCCTTTTTATTTGGTATGACTTTTGGCAAGATTATTGACCCCATTATATTTTGCATGCCACTGCACTTTTGTCAGTATTTATATATCAGAAAAATATTATATGCAGGTAGAAACCATTTCAAGAAAGTACAGGGATATCTGCCGGCTGGTCACTTCCAAAAGGATTAAGGAAGCGCTGGTATTGCTGGAAACCATGATCAGACAAACCGGCATGGGAGATCACCGCATCCAACTGGAACATCTTGAGTCAACATACCGCCAGATGCTGAAGTACACCCTGGAGGGAGTACAAGACCCCGACAGGCAACGTATCTACAACAAACTACTGGCCTCGATACTTCAACTGGCGCAGGATGTCGGGGAATATCTCATGTCGCGCCACTCAGGATGGCACCTTTACTGGCTGAAGGAGGAACTGTGGAAAGAACAGAAGCTTACCGGTGTGGATATTGTTGAAAAACTGGAAGACCTTACCTTCAAAAAGGAACTGGATGAACTGCTGCGTGAATCGGCTGCCATTTCTGAGGAAGCATACACTCTGCGTTCAAAAAAATACAAGGAGTTAAGGATCAAAATATTCAGGCATCTGTGGCTGAGTGACAAATACCGGGAAGCAGAACTGGAACTGGTAAAGATCATACAGAACAAGGAACGTTTTTCGTGGTACGACCGGAGTGTCTTTGTCAGTGCGGTTACCCTCTCCCTGATCAGATATTTCCACGAAGAAAAATTCCGCATTCTGTTTGATCTTTTTGAGGAAGGGGAAGATCAGGTATGGCAGCGCGCCCTGACGGGCCTGGTATTTGCATTGTACCATTTTGACAGCCGATTATTCATATTCCCGGAGATCATGCACCGGCTTGAAGCCATGGCAGAAAAACCGGGTATTGAAAAGAACCTGGAAATAATCATCCTGCAGATCATCCGTTCCAGAGAAACGGAAAAAATCTCCAGAAGACTCAGGGAAGAGATTATTCCCGAAATGGCCAAACTCACGCCGAATATTCAGGAAAAACTGGATCTGGATAACCTGCTGAAAGACGACCTGGCAGATGAAAGGAATCCCGACTGGAAAGAAGTATTTGAGGATTCGGAAGATCTTTTCGGTAAAATGGAAGAATTCTCCCGGCTTCAAATGGAAGGTGCCGATGTGTTCATGTCGGCTTTTTCCCTGCTGAAACATTTTGATTTCTTCCGGGAGATCAGCAACTGGTTCCTTCCGTTTTACCCGGAAAATGATATCATCGATGAATCGCTTGGAAACGAAGATGTCGTTATTGACCGTCATGCCTTCATTGAAGGTCTCCACAGATCAGCATTCCTGTGTAATTCAGACAAATACTCTTTCATTCTCAATATAAAACAAATGCCTTCCAAACAAAAAAACATGGTGCTGAAACTGTTCAGCATGGAACTGGACGGAATACGTGAAATGACCGAACAGGAGAATATGCATCATCCGGAGGCAAGGAACCAGGCAGTATTCACACAGTATATACAGGATCTGTACCGGTTCTTTAAGCTTTACCCTGATAAACGGGAATTCCCCGATATTTTTACAGGGAAGCTGAACATATACGATGCAGCTTTTTTCAGGGAACTCATCAACGACCGCAACATCATCAGAAAAATCGGGGAATACTTTTTTGAAAAGGACTATTTTGAAGAAGCACTGGAAATATACCTGCGACTGCTTACAGAAGAGCCATCGGCAGAGATCACGGAAAAAACAGCGTATTGTTACCAGCGGCTGGGAGATTACCAGGCCGCATTGAAATACTACAAACAGGCGGAACTTTTCGATACCAACCGGCTATGGAACCTGAAAAAGATTGCTTTTTGCTACCGGAAGATGAAAATGCCCCGGGAAGCCCTGGAATATTATAAGGAAGCCGAAAAACTGCAACCTGACGATCTGTATCTTCAGGCCTCCATCGGCCGCTGCTATCTGGACCTGAAAAAATACGACCAGGCATTAAAATATTATTTCAAGGTGGAATTTCAGGATCCTGAAAACAGGAAGGTGCTCAGACCCATTGCCTGGTGTTACTATGTCACCGGCAAACTGGACCAGGCCAGGAAATATATGGATAAAATTCCCGATGAAGAGATCATAATGTATGATATGGTAAACCGGGGACACATGGAATGGAGTGCCGGGAACCTGCAACAGGCAGTGGAATGGTACCGCAGGGCCATACTGGAAAAGAAACTTGCTCCCGAAAAACTCACAGAGATGGTGGCAGAGGATACGGAAATACTGACCTCATACGGAATAAACCGTGATGATATCCCTATTCTTCTCGACTATCTGCTGTACAGCCTGGATGATGAATAAAAACAGGAGGTTCTGCCGGACCTCCTGAATAAAAGCATGATGTCAATTCCGTGTAAACCGCGTATCAGAAAAAATACCAGGGAAATTCACATTCTTTCGGCACATGCGACAGGGTTCCTTTCGATGGCTTGGGAGGAGGATCGGTTTTCCGGTAATCCCCGCTGTCGGGACGGGTCGATCTGTCGTGTCTGTCCCGGTAATCTTTATCTCTGAAGTCATCGCGGTCTTTTCCACCCTCCCGGTCCCTTCTGCCACGGTCATCCTCGCGACCCCTGAGAGGTCCCATTTCCAGCCTTTCAATCTGCTCCCTGGTAAGCAAAGGATACAGGGTATCCCGATATTCTTTCATCAGGACAATAAATTCTTCCCTGTATTTCTTTCTCAGTTCAAAATTTTTCTGCCCGTATTTGATGATCACGGGAACGATCTTTTCTTTCTGTTCCGGGGTCGGATCAAGGATGGAAAGGGTCCTTACCCGGAAAGCTTCAATGCTGTTAAAGGCCCTGAAATCTTTCATTTTGCTGTGTCTGATCCAGGCCGATGTAGCCATTCCCAGCAGGAAGCCCAGCACCAGGGTACAGATCAGAATAATGACGGGACGGGTTTTCATAATACGTGTTTTGATTAGTTCTGATACAGCAGGTAACTGATCAAATTATCATTTGAAAAAGAATTGGTGCCGAAAAACGATTCGATCGACAGGCTTCCCTGGGAAAGATAAAAACTGAATACCAGGATAAACAGTGCGGCCACTCCTGCAATGGAAATCCATTTAAAGGCAGGAGTAATGCCCGGAAAGAGCTCGGCATTTTGCGATTCCTTTAGCTGCGTTGCAAGACGGTTCATGGTCCGGTCAACAAAACCTGGTCCGAAATGATATTCTCTTTCCGACAGGAGTTCCGAAAGCTTTCTGATTTCGCTTCTGCGTTTTTCCAGATCAGGCATTTCCTTCATGGCCCGGTATAGCTTTTTTTCCCGGGTTTCTGTCAGAGCATTTTCCTCTGACATCCACAACCAGCGGTATAATTTCCCACGCTTCATTTATATTATTATATGAGGTGTTTAAGTTTGCATTGCAGTTGCATCTGAGCCCGTGACAGGCGCGAAAGGACCGTACCCAGAGGCAGTCCCAGCATTTCAGCGGTTTCCTTCGTGGTATACCCCTGAACCAGCCTGAGGTTTACCACAGCCCTGAAACCAGGTTCGAGCGATTGAATGGCTTTGTCGATCATTTCTCCTTTTTCTTTTTCTTCATGATCCTGCGACTCATCCACAATATCCATTTCTTTTTCTTCCTTGTCCCATATCTGCACCAGTGAGCCCGTTCTTTTGCTTTTTTTCAGCACATTGTACGACAGGTTAATGGCAATCCTGGTCAGATAAGTTCCCAGGGACGAATCCCCGCGGAATGAATGAATGGATTTAAAGAACCTGATAAATGTTTCCTGTCCCACATCATCTGCTTCATTCGCATCTCCCAGCATGCCAATCACTGTTCTGGCAATTTTCCCTTCATACCGGCTGACAATCTCTGCAAACGCGTTCATATCGCCCTGCCTGGCCATTTCAACCAGCTCCCAATCGTTATGGATCTTCTTCGATGTCAAGGCGATTGTTCAATCTTTAGACAACTCGTGCATGGTTTTTATTCCCTTCCCTTCGGGAAATTGAACTGCCAAAAAACACAAAAAACATATGAAATCAGTACTTTTGAACAAAAGTAACTCTTTTTTCATGAATTCATGGACTGGGAAGCATTCAGAAAGGAAATTCGAAACTGTACCTTCTGCCCGCTGCACCTGACGAGGAAGCATGCCCTGCCGGGAGAAGGGAATATCCATGCAAAGATCTTCATGATCGCACAGGCACCTGGTCCGGTGGAAGACCAGTCGGGCAGAATGTTTACAGGTCCTTCAGCCCCCCATCTGGATCATCTGCTGGCCATAGCCGGACTCGATCGTAAACAGATATATATCACCAATCTCATAAAATGTTTCCTTCCAAAATGCCGCCGGCCCTCCCGAACCGAAATCGATGCATGCAGCCCCTATCTGCTGAGGGAAATGGAAGCTGTCAACCCGGGACTGATCGTACCCCTTGGCTTTCATGCCACACGTTTTTTGTTGATGTATTTTAATCTGCCGCGGCCAGAAAAAAAGAAATTCCATCTTCTCTTCGGTCATGTCTTTCAGGCCGGCAGGTATACGGTATATCCGCTGAGGCATCCCACCGCTCTTCTTTTTGATCCGCCAAAAAAGCCTGTAATGGAAGAAAATTACCGAAAGCTGGGAGATTTCATTGATAATAACCTGAAAGCATGAGTGTGAACCGGAAGGTTTTGTATATTTATGTGAATTAATTCCGGATTTTAATCAACAAGTCATGTTCTAACCATCAAAAAACATATGCCTATGAAATCCATTTTGAAGCCATTCGTTCTTTTCCCGGTCATTCTCATTTTTTTTGCTACCGTATCATGCAAGAAAAAAGATACCTCCACTGAAGAATTCAGCTTTGCATTCCTGACCGATATTCATGTACAACCTGAAAAGAATGCCGCTGAGGGTTTTCGCAAAGCCATCGACAGGGTAAACCGTTTACAACCGGATTTTGTGATAACGGGAGGCGATATGATCATGGATGCTCTGAACCAGCGGGAAAGCCGGGTCGACTCGTTGTACAGTTTGTACGACTCCCTTTCCGCCCTGATACAGGTCCCCGTATACAATACCATAGGAAACCATGAAATTTTCGGATATCATCCGAAAAGCGGAATTGATCCTTCCCATCCTCTTTACGGGAAAAAAATGTATGAGCAAAGGATAGGGAAACGCTTTTATGCATTCGATCATAAAGGATGGCGGTTTTATATCCTCGATTCCATTGAAAAAGATCATGAAGGGGTATATATCGGAAAAGTAGATTCGGTACAGCTTGAATGGCTTGACCGTGATCTGGGCGGGGTAAATCCCTCCACCCCCATTGTGGTGGTTATGCACATACCGCTTATCACGGTACAGACCCAGCTGCTGGCCGGTTCCACGGTTCCGAATGGAGAAAGCCTGGTAGTTGTCAACTCAAAGGAGGTACTCGACAGGTTTGCCGATCACAATCTGAAACTTGTGCTGCAGGGCCATCTGCATTTTCTGGAAGAAATATCGGCCATGGGCGCCCGGTTCATCACAGGCGGAGCGGTATGTGCTTCCTGGTGGAACGGCCCCCGCCTGGGAATGGAAGAAGGATTCGTTATGATACACGTAAAAGGCAACAAGTTCAACTGGGAATATGTAGACTACGGGTGGGAGGTTCCCCAACAGGAATCTGATAGCTGATTATCATCGTGAGTTAATCCTCCAGGGGAAATTCAATGACTGAAATCTGGGCAGTATACAGGGTGTTCTCCCTGAAAGGGATGAATACAATGGGGGTTATACCTCCCGCTTCGGGGACATAGCCTTCTCCATACTGCAGAGCTTCATCTATTATCTCATTTACACGGTTCTGATTCCAGTCATCCAAACCTACATAGGATTGTTTATCATCAATCAATAACCAGATAGCAAGCTGCACATCACCATAGGTAAATTCCCCCCCGCTGTAAGCAGGTTTTCCTACATATCCGGCATTGATAATATAGGTCATCAGATCAATATTCTCCGGACATTCGATAAATAAGGATAATATTTCATCATCCGGTGCAACCACCTTAACGGTATACAGGGTATCAGACAAAAGGTGTTTGTCCGTATCAAGACACCAGCCGGGGTATATCCCGTTCAACGTATCACCATTCGTTATGGTGGTAATAAAATAACTTTCCTTGTCGCCTGGCCGGTCAATCATCATGTTAACTCCCGGATATTCTTTCAGTTTATCTTTTGGTTCCTCTATGGGATCCTTTTTGCATCCACTGAATAAAACCGTCACGAGGATGAGCATACCAAGCACTTTTGTTAATATAGAGTTCATTTTCTTCTGATTAGATTATATTTTACTGAGGCGACTGTTCAGTTACACTTAATAATTTGAATCGCGATGATTAAATTTTGGAATAACAAATGATTATACGAGGTTTTTCAAAATTAGGTTATATCAATAAAAGTTTTTCACACATTACTTAATCTGCCGTACTGAAATTAATGATATTACAACGGACTCAGGATTGGTCTTTACCTGATCAGGCCTGTTTTTTACCAAAATACGTTCACAACCTATAAACAAAAAAAAGGAGAAA
Organism: Bacteroidota bacterium; assembly: GCA_011374625.1. Classification (GTDB taxonomy): domain Bacteria; phylum Bacteroidota; class Bacteroidia; order Bacteroidales; family VadinHA17; genus DRPN01. Next base: position 50,078 of record DRPN01000138.1, on the reverse strand, counting down.
AAAGTTGAATGGCATTTGAAATTTTATTCTCTGAAGTTGTTTCACTAATGAAAAAATCAAAAACCATTTCAGGAAACATTTTACCGGTTTATTTTAAACAATATATGGTTAAATTGTTTATTTTATTCAACTTTTTATGCATTTTGCAGGGAAAAATATCTTTTTCATAGAACCGAAGATGCAGGACAATACTACTAAGAGGAAACACGGTTTCGGAACGGCCCCTGTATTTTTTACAGCCATTTCCACCATTCTCGGAGCCATCCTTTTTCTGAGATTCGGCTATGCTGTGGGCACCCTGGGATTTTTCGGTGTAATGATCATCCTTCTGGTAGGACATATGGTCACCATTCCTACCGCGCTGGCTCTTTCGGAAATTGCTACCAACGAGAAAGTGGAAGGCGGAGGGGAATACTATATCATTTCGCGTTCTTTCGGACTGAATATTGGCGCCACCATCGGAATTGCCCTGTACTTGTCGCAGGCCATCAGTGTGGCATTCTATGTTATTGCCTTTACCGAAGCATTTGAACCCCTGTTTAATTTCGTAGCTGAAAAATGGGGGTGGCATCTGCCCAGGCAGGTAATCAGCATTCCGGCCATGACGCTTCTGGCCCTGCTGGTACTGAAAAAGGGAGCCAATCTGGGGGTGAAAACCCTCTATGTAGTAGTAGTTATCCTGTTTACTTCCCTGGTACTTTTCTTTCTCGGGAATACAGGTTATGCCATAACTTCTGAATTTTCGCCCCTGGGAGGTAGTATGAGGAATATGGACCAGTTCTTCATTATCTTTGCCATTGTCTTTCCTGCTTTTACCGGTATGACAGCAGGTGTAGGTTTGTCGGGTGACCTGAAGAAACCACGCAAATCCATTCCCCTGGGAACCATTTCGGCCACGCTGATCGGGCTGGTAGTTTATTTCTTTGTTACCTGGAAACTGGCTGGCTCGGCATCTCCTGCGGAACTGGTCAACAACCAGCTGATCATGGCAAAAATTGCCCTGTACGGAAATATTGCCATTCCCATGGGGCTGGCTGCTTCCACCATATCCTCTGCTTTGGGAAGTGTTATGGTAGCACCACGCACCCTGCAGGCACTGGGTGTCGACCGCTCATTCCCCAGCCGCCGGCTGAACCTGTTTCTTGCCCGGGGAAAAGATGAGAATAACGAACCTTTCAATGCCAGCGTCATTACAGTGATCATCGCCTTCATTTTTGTCGCCCTCGGGTCGGTCAATGCGGTGGCCAAGATCATTTCCATGTTCTTTATGGTTACTTACGGATCACTATGTCTCATTTCCTTCCTGTATCACTTCGGATCCGACCCGTCCTACCGTCCCTCCTTCAAATCACGGTGGTATCTTTCCTTTATTGGCTTCATCATGTGCTTCTATCTTATGTTCAAAATCAGCACATTATACAGCCTTCTGGCACTGGTGGTCATGACATTGATCTATACCTTTATCCATTATTATCATAAGGACCGGCAGGGAATTGAAGCCATTTTTCAATCATCCATTTTTCAGCTTTCCAGAAACCTTCAGGTTTACCTGCAAAAATCCAAGAAAATAGGCAGTTCCCAAAAATGGCGCCCCTCGGTCGTATGCGTTTCCAGAAACACTTTTCAAAGGGACGATGCCCTGCAACTTGTAAACTGGATATCCTACAAGTACGGTTTTGGTACATACATTCATCTGATTGAAGGATATTATTCTCGCAACACACATCTGGAATCAAGGGAAGTGTTGAAAAAACTGATCGAAACCTCTCACCGTACCCATCATAATGTATACCTCGATACCCTGATATCTCCAAGTTATACCTCAGCCATCGCCCAGGTGATTCAGTTACCCTCCATTTCGGGTCTGGAAAACAATATGATCATCTTTGATTTTGACCGGGAAGACCCGAAACATCTGAACCAGATTGTTGACAATTACAGCCTCGTGCGCTCCGGTTTTTTTGACATCTGCATTCTGGGATGGTCGAGGAAAATACTGCAGCCCAGGAATGGCATTCATATCTGGTTAAAAACCACCGATTTTGAAAATTCCAGCCTGATGATTCTGATCAGCTACATCATTCTTCTTCATCCTGACTGGAAAAAGAGTCATATTAAAATCTTCAATATCAGTAAGCCCGATCAAATCATCCGGGCCAGGGAAGAACTTGAAAACCTGGTGCAGAAAGGAAGATTGCACATATCGACAAAGAACATTGAAATCATCAAACAGGATGAAAATATCAGCCCCAAACAACTCATCATTGAAAAATCGGCTCAGGCAGGACTGACCATTATCGGTTTCCGTGGCGAACAGGTCAAGCACGATAAAGACAAAGTATTTTTGGGCTATAAGGGTATGGGGAATATTCTTTTTGTCAATGCCCGCAACCATAAAGACATTCTATGAAAACATTAAAATGTATGGCCGAGGGAGCCGGACTTCCCTTGCTTCTCCTGATATGTACTGTTCCATTATTCCTGGCAGGATGCCGGGATATTGATCATGCAGACCCTGAGCCACATACTCTGGTAGTTCTTTCCCTGGACGGGTTCCGCTGGGATTATTCACAATTGTATTCCACCCCGAACCTGGACGCGCTGGCAGAAGGAGGGATCCGTGCCGAATTCCTTATTCCCGCATTTCCCACAAAAACATTCCCGAATCATTATACACTGGCTACAGGACTATTTCCCGACCACCACGGGCTGGTCAATAACAGTTTCATGGATCCTGCCACAGGAAGGTTGTACAGCATAGGAGACAGGGAAGCTGTGGGAGACGGATTTTTCTACGGTGGGGAACCTGTCTGGAATACGGCGGAACAACAGGGCATCAGAACAGCCATCTGTTTCTGGGTGGGATCGGAAGCGGATATTCAGGGAATGCGCCCTTCCAGGTGGAAACCCTATGACCATGATATGGCTTTCGTCGACAGAATGGATACTGTTATGGCCTGGCTGGAACTGCCTCTGGAGGAACGTCCGGGGCTCATCATGTGGTATCTGCACGAGCCCGATGCTGTGGGGCATACTTATGGTCCGGAAAGCATCGAAACAGGAGAAATGGTGGAATATCTCGATAGCCTGGTGGGGGTTTTCATACGCCGGATGAAAAGGCTTCCCCATTATGAAACGATCAACCTGATTATCCTTTCTGACCATGGCATGACAGAAATCAGCAACGACCGGGTCATCTGGCTGAATGATCACATTCCTCCACACTGGATAAGGACAGCCCGTGGAGGCAGTCCGGTAATCAACATACAGGCTGCTGAAGGATTCTACGAAACCCTTTTACATACCCTTGAAGCCATCCCCCATCTGGTGGTAGCTGCCAATTCCGCAACACCCCCTTCCTGGCACTATGGAACCCATCCACGATGCCTGGATATTACCGTAACAGCAGATCCCGGGTGGAGCATAGGCTGGGAAAGGGGCAGGACATTCGAAGGGGGCGCCCACGGGTATGATCCCACCACCTGCCCGGATATGAATGCCATATTCTATGCCTGCGGACCGTCATTCGAAAAAGGTCATACCATCCCGGCCTTTAAAAATATCCATGTGTATGAATTGATGTGTAAACTTCTCGGAATCACCCCCTCTCCCAACGACGGGAATCTTGAAAATATCAGTATTATTACAGAAAAAAAATAATATTTTTTTACATTTATATACGCATATACGTAAATTAATTTTAAATATTATCAAAATTATATTTAACTAAATTCATAATTAACTAAATATTAATAACTTTACATTAGCCAATCCACAATCCCAACAAAGAGAAACCTGCCATGAAAAGAACATCCTGCATCCTTTTTATTTTCGCTTCTCTAATCATTCTTTCGGTATCCTGTGTTACAAAAAAAGAACTGGTATATGTTCAGCCAAAGGATCGCAAACAAGATCAGCCTGAGGCTTTTCACATGAAAATCGCAGAAGTCAACCTGATCCAGCCAGGCGATGAACTGTATATCAGGGTAACCAGCTTTGATGAAACATTAAATTTTTTCAATGTTGGAAGAGACCAGTTTTATGCGAGGGAGGATGTCACACTCATCAGCTATACTGTAAATGAAGAAGGCTATGTTAAACTTCCCTATATCGGAAAAGTATTATTACTGAATAAAACCCTTGAGGAAGCCAGTGACATTCTGGAGGAAAGGCTTCAGGGATATCTTAACCAGCCTGAGGTCAGCATCAAATTCGTTAATAAAAAGGTCACGGTACTTGGAGAAGTAAACAATCCGGGCATCTACACGTTTTACGATAAGCGTATCAATATTTTCCAGGCGCTCGGATATGCAAACGATATCACAAAATTCGGAAACAGGGAAAAGGTTCTGGTAATACGGGAAGAAAATAATATCATTACAAAGAACTACGTGAACCTGCTCGACGAAAACATCTTTACTTCGTATTATTACATAATTAAGCCCAATGATATTGTCTATGTTGAGCCATTAAAGAAACGGGTCTGGGGTTTCACCGAATTTCCGTACAGTTTAATCTTTTCCACCATAACAACTACACTGCTGGTTCTGAACTTTTTACGATAATTTTCAATACGGAAATATCATTTTGCAAAAGAAACAGATGTACTTCCGGTGAACCGGAGATAAATGAAATGGCAGAACTTTCTAAAAAAAAATACGCATTTTATTCTTTTCGTCAAATGCAGAAGGATATATTAGCATGAAAGCGATACCCCTGATGTATACCAGTACAGGGTTTTATTTTATTTCCAAACCTTATCCACCGGCGTTGAATATATCTGTGAATCTCATTCACGACAATGTCATATTATCACCTCAATAACAATTGGTTACATCATCCGCACGGTTCTTTCGAATGATTTATGCCAAAGTTCAGAGAATCAGGATAATCATTAAAATCAGGTTGTTGGTCAAAACTTAGTTGACAAACAGTTTGTTTTGGCCTAAATTTATGTATAAGTAATAACACCGGTGCTTAGTGCATGAGTGTAAGTACTTTTTGAAAACATGAGTTTTTAAAAAGTTATTTTAGTTCGAACGAGGGAGATCAGTTCGATTTATTCAATCTCATCAGTTTAATTCTTCGGAACATCAATGGGGGGAAACACGTTTTCCGAAAAATTAATAGAGGGTAACGTATGCCATCTATTAAACGGCGAAGATTTCATCCGCAAAGGATATCAGCTGGTGAATATAAATGGATTCCGTTCCAATGTGCAAAGGCTGGAAAAGCCTCCATCCTGGGAGGAAGCTTCAGAAACCATCCACCAGAAAAGGAAAGGATTAATCGTCGATGTCATTTCCCGTGAATCGAGCCTTCCGGTTCTTCATTACATTGAAGAGAACTTGCATCTCGGAAAGATCAATAACATCCTGCTCACTTCCAGGCTTTATCTTGACACAAATCCCCTGACACTCTCTAATGTCCGCGCTGTGATCATGGGCAGTGATGTCCGCGCCATCATTGATTTCAAAAAAACCAATCATACCCGGTACATCAACAAGTATTTCAAAGCCATTAATTCGTTATTGCCCGATGCCGGAATTTATATTGGCAACTTTGAAACAAATGAACAGCGCAATGAGAGGGTTTATGCAAACCTGATCACACCTGTTAAACAATTGAAAATTCTGATTGATTTTCTTTTCCACCGGGTCATACCTAAATTATCCTTCACAAAAGGACTCTACTTCAGGATCACAAAAGGGAAGTACCGGTTCCTTTCAAAAGCTGAAGTATTGGGAAGACTGGTTTCATGCGGGTTTGATATAATCGATTTCAGGGTTATTCACGGCCTGACCTATTTTGTGGTTATGAAAACCGGTGAGCCAAAAGAAGTTGTCAGACCAACATATGGCCCATTTATCCGGTTAAACAGGGTGGGTAAGAACGGAAAAATGATCAGGATATATAAGTTCAGGACGATGCATCCGTTTTCTGAATTTATTCAGGATTTTGTGGTAAAAATGAACGGCTATACCGATAAAGGCAAACCTGCACATGATTTCCGACTGACTACCTGGGGGAAGTGGTTCAGAAAACACTGGATAGATGAGCTGCCACAAATTATTAACCTTCTGAAAGGAGAACTAAAACTTGTGGGGGTACGACCTCTGAGCAAAACCCGGTTTAATGAATTGCCGGAAGATCTGAAAGTGAGCCGCGTTCTTACAAAACCCGGTTGCATTCCACCCTATGTATCCCTGAATATGCCTTCTGATAAAGGAAACATTGAAGCAGAAAGAATCTATCTGAAAGAGAAAACTCAGTCGCATTTTACGGACCTGCGTTATTTCTTTTTGGCCATGAATAATATTTTCAGAAGAAAAATCATCAGTGAATAAACGTTCCAATGAAATGAGATAATTATTCACCACTCATATCACCATAAAAATATTACCAGCAATAAATGTATCGTACCATTGAATCATTAAAAAAAGGAAAAATGAAACTACTGAGGATCATTACCCTGTTAAGTATCATGCTTTATTTTTCAATTGATGCTTATGGTAAACCGGGGAAAAAAACCAGGCACCGCCACAGACATCATCATCACTGGAGACATCAAACCGTCGTATCAGCTCCACTGGATAGTGCTCTGTTAATCGTACTGGGCGCCGCAGGTGTTACTTATTTCGCTGCAAGGAAAAGGAAGAAGAACAAATCGGGAGCATGATCCTGTGCGAATCCCCTTCCCGAAAAGAGGTTTTTTATAACTCCCTGGAACATAAGAATATCTTTTCTCAAGAAAGAAAATGTCTGTCCGGATAGCATCAAATAAACCAGTGGTATTACTGATACTCAAGATATGCATTCTTCTATCTGTTTACATTATTTATAAAATACTCATTGTCAATTCAGAAGCGACTATGTCTCTGTTGAACCCCTTATTCAACAGCTACATGGAGCTGGTCCGGTCCATTACCAATTTTCTTTTGGGTAAGATCGGATCGGCAGCACAAATAACAGAACATAACATGGTTGCGGACAACCTCCGGGTTATTGCCATCGGCCATCAGTTTATGATTAAAAAATGGCTCTACCTGCTAATATCCGCAGTCATTTTGACTCCCAGCACACCCAGATTAAGGACAATTTTTTCTTTCATACTGGCATTGGTATATACTGTTTCTGTTTCACTGCTCATGGCAATCTATGCCCATCTCATTAGTCATTTCACTCATACACAGGCAAAAGATATGGCATCAGCCTTCAGCATTATATGTCTTGTTGCCTGGTTATATTTCTGGATCAGGTTGAACAGAAAATATATCGCCCAAAGGCTGCCGGGCATGAATGCGGGAACGATATACAGAAAGCTCAATGAAATCATCCTGGCCATCTTTCTGTTCGTAATAATCAGGTATCTGATCGTCGGATATTTTGATTTTCTATACTGGATCACTTTCCTTTTTACAGCTTCTCAAAAAATCCTGGCATGGTTCGGATACGAATCCTTTGTCGAGCCATTTTATCTGATTGGAAACAACGGGGCCATTTATGCCTCAAAAAGCTGCCTGGGAATATCCACGATGTACCTTTTCGCCGCTCTGGTATTTCTTACAGGAAACCGAAAAAAAACCACATGGATGGCCATCGGTTCAGGCCTCTTGATATTAACAGCAGTTAATATATTACGTTTCGTGCTGCTTTTCATACATATTCAGAAATACGGGGATTACATGGCTTCTGTTTATGTGCATAACACCTATAATTTCATTACGTATGTTATCGTATTCATTTTATGGATAATATGGTTTGAAAAATATTCCGATCTGAATCCGTGCCTCCGGATAGCGGATTCTCCATCTACCCGTAGAATATAACCCCTTATCTGGATTGCCAATAACCGAAAAAGGAAACTTACAGAATGTTATTCACTGATTTGAAGCTTGACTAATTCATTAAAATGATCGATCTTTCATAAAGAATTGTCCAACACGTTAAATAATAACCACAAAATAATATATACAAACATAAAGGGTGATATATGTTAATATGATTCACCCAACGAGCCGGTAAAATTTGTCGTTTAACAACAGGAAACTTTGTTATCTTTTTCATTATTGGCATAACTCATTGATTTTGATTGATGTAAAAAATCCTGAGTATACAAGTATGAAAAAACACTTTCTACACAGGAAAGCAGGATACCTGCTGTTACTTTTCGGTTTGATTCATACCTGCGCATATGCACAACTGGCTTTTCCAGAGGCTGAAGGATACGGAGCAAAAACAAGAGGGGCCTACAGTGGAAGTGCTACCCCGAAAATACTGATCGTAGATAATCTGGATCCGGGCGATTTCGGGGATGAAGCAACCGGAAGGGGAACTTTCCGCTGGTGCATCAACCGGCCGTATCCCCGAATTGTTTTATTTGAGGTGGGAGGAGTTATTGACTACAGAACACTGGACTTTTCAACGTTTAAATACATCTCCATTACCAATCCTTATTTAACTGTCGCCGGACAAACAGCCCCCGGACCCGGTATCACCATCATAGGCACAATGGTAGTCCTGAAAACACATGATGTTATTATGCAGCATATCAGGATCAGACATGGTGACGATCTCAACGGCATTGACGGCAGCAGCCGGGATTGCCTCTCAATCTACTCGGATGCAAAAAATGTAATCATTGACCATTGTTCCTTTTCCTGGGGCATAGATGAAATTATTGGCATGACCCAGCCCGAAAACCTTACTATGAGTAACTGCATCTTTTCAGAACCGCTGGATCAGTCTTTGCACTACAACGAATACGGGGACCATGAACCGGAAGATCACGGGTATGCCATGCTTATTGACCAGGCCAATAATATCACCCTGAAGAACAATCTTTATGCCTACAGCATGGACAGACACCCTCTCACCCGTGCTAATAATATAGTAATAATGAATAACATGATGTATAATTCAAACCTGAGAATTGGCCCCAATTTTCAGAGTGGAAAAGTAAACATTGCTTATGTGGGGAATGTAGCATTACCAGCTCCGGATGCCTCCACCTCTTCCCTGACCAAACTGGCCGGACTGATCATGGCAGACATTCACCCGGATGCCAAAATATATGCTTCTGACAATATGTGTGTCAAATCACTGGAAAATCCCAATATTAAGGAACGGGACAAGTTTTATTTCGGAAATCCTGATTTTCAGCTTGCAAATACATCCCCTGTACCTCTGGAAGGATACAGTATATTGAATGCATCCAACGTAGAAGACTACGTACTGAGCAACGTAGGCACCAAACCTTTTAAACGCGACGAAATTGACCAAAGAATCGTTGAGAATGTAAGAAACCGTACCGGTCATGCAATCAACAGCCCGGCCCCCCTTCCGGCCAGAGCCTATAATTTCAGCCGGACGGTGACCGGGACATCCGCCGGATACATGTTGAACGGGTATGACTGGCAGGCCAATCCCAAAAGTTTTTCCCTGAACGGGAAAACCATTCAGCTCAATCAAAAATGTACTTCTATCCATGAAGTTCTGGACCTCATCAACCCACAATTACCTGCCGGAGTGGAAACCTTCATCTGCCCGGGGAATACATATATTGGTTTCAGGACGCTCAATATCGGGCCTTCTCAATCATTGACCATCAATGGCGCTTATAGTATTTTCGGTATACCCGATGGCACATATTATGGTGAAGAGGGAGTCGGATGGCCGGCCTATGCAACGGAAACCAGACCACTTACTTCCATAGATTCCTATCCGGAGGAAAATCCTCATGACGACAATACCGGCGACGGCTTTACCAACCTGCAGGAATGGCTTTATGCTATGGGACTGGGTTCCCCTGAACTGCTTCCCAGTGAAGCAAAACCCGCCGGTCCGGAAATTGTATGCCAGGGAAGCCAAGACATTCAATACACCACAGTTGGATCGGAAAATGCAAATACCTACACCTGGCAAGTTACACCCGATGATGCCGGAACGGTAACCAGCGATGGAAAAACAGCTATTATCGACTGGGAACCAGATTTCTATGGTAGCTGCGCCCTGTCATACAATGCATACGGCCCCATCGGTTTCGCAGCCATTTCACCTCCCCTGAACATACATGTGGATCCTCTTCCAAAAGCTCCTGTTACCCCGGAAGGTCCTGTTTCCCTCTATCAGAACTCACCGGATAAAGAATATAGCCTGCATGAAACGTTTTCAGATGTTATCAGCTATGAGTGGGACCTATTCCCAGCAAACGCCGGGACCATAACCAACCTGGGGGACCGTTGCCGGATCACATGGAATGAGTCCTTTTTCGGAAATTGTTATCTTTCGGTCAGGGGTATAAATGAATGCGGAGCGGGTATGTTTTCCGATTCACTGGTTATACAGGTCAGTGAAATGGAGCTGGGATATGGCATCATCAATATTTTTACACCCAATGGTGACGGGTTTAACGACTACTGGAGCCTGCCCTTTATCAGGGAATACCCCGAGGCCATTATCAAAATTTACGACCGGAACAACCGGCTGCTGATTGAGTACCGGGGCACCGACAGCAGCTGGAACGGGACGGTAAACGGAGAACTGGTGCCCATGGGAAATTATTTGTATGTGATAGATTTAGGACAAGGAAGAAAACCTATCAAAGGATACGTTACCGTATTAAGGTAATGGAATAGTCGAAATTGAACCCTGAGATGGCGAAGTCAGCGTCAGGGCTACGGGGTCAATGAGACTTTCCATCGGGGAGCACGGTGAAGCCATTTTCATAATCACTGTTGATGCATGAATAGGACAGTAATTTACTTATTGAAGGATAAACAGACAACATCACATAAGCCCATGTTAATGCGATGAAAACACATGTCCGCAATACTTCCATCCTGTTGATATTCTTCGCTATTTTGAATATCAAGACCTATCCTCAGGAAATCCCCATTTATTTCCAGAGTCAGTATATATTTGCCCCATACCTCATTAATCCGGCCATTGCAGGAAGTAAGGATTTCTATGTTTTCACCCTCTCATCCAGGCAAAATGTGGAAAAAATTGCCAACGCACCCAGGACCCAGGTACTGACTTTCCAGACCAGGATCCCTAATTACAGAAGACTGAGGGGAAAAATAGTAAAACAGGGTTCAGAATTTACCAATGTGGGATTGGGAGCATACATATACAATGATATTAACGGCCCCTTACGAAAAACCGGGTTGCAGGCCACCTATGCCTATCATGTTCCTTTGAGCCGGACTTCCATATCACACCTTTCCTTTGGTCTCTCTGCCAACATCATGTTATATTCCTTATTTTATGGAGACCTGAACACCCTCCGGGATCCATTGATCGATGAAGGCCCACAACCTACATCCATTCCCGATGCCAATTTCGGAATTTATTATTATGGAAGAAGCTTATATGCCGGAATATCGTCCAACCAGCTTTTTGAGAACTCAATAGAATGGGAAAACGACCGCTACGTAAATACTCCCATTATACGCCAGTATTTCTTGCTTGCAGGATATAAATTCTATATCAAATATTCTTACATACTTGAACCATCCATCTTGGTAAGATCGGGAAATCCGTCACTCCATGATTTATATGAAAAACTGGACTTAAATCTGAAATTTTACTTCCGTACTGCTGTGCTTGGAGTTTCTTACCGTATGAACAATGGGCTGGTATGCATGGGACAATATCAGTTCCAGAACTGGGTTTTTGGCCTGGCTTATGAATACCCGTTCAGCAGTATATGGAGCTACAATGGCGGAATGGCAGAGGTCATGGTAGGGCTTAACCTGGGTAAGGGGAAAAACAGGTTCGGAGACAGCAGGTACTGGTAACCGGAATTATTACAATCTATTTATGTGCTTCACGATGATTACACAAAAAATCAAATCGCCCCAATTTTTCTTATGCGGGTTGCTTATTCTTCTTCCCGGCTTTTTTATTATACCCTTTACGAACCAAACCTACGGAACCGGAACTACTACCAACAATTTCCAGGAAGAAGATTCCATAAGAATCCTGAAAGAAATGGTTTTTTCTTCTGAATTATCCCTGCTGCGGCTTGACCTGGTCGCTCCCTCATCGGGAGTTCAATTTTACAAAAATGGGATCATTTACCTGTACGATACAAAAACCGGCCAGAAAAACATGGAAATTCCTTTTGGGAGCATCGATACCTATTATGCTCCCCTTGAGGGAAATACCATGGGCGAACCTGAACTGTTTTCCAACCTGTACGCATTTCCCTTTCCTTCTGAATCAGTAAGTTTTACGCAAGATGAGAAAACAATGTTTTTTTCCCGCGAAACAGAAGCCCGGTCAACAGGGAAGATAGTTGAGAAGATATACCAGACCGAATACATTACCAGCCACAAAAAAAGAAAAACCGGGTGGTCAAAAAACATAACCGAACTGCCTTTCAACGGAGATGAATATTCATGCACCCAGCCCTCTGTATCGGCAGACGGGAATATTATGGTATTTTCTTCTGATATGCCTGGTGGCCGGGGGGGGGTATGATCTGTACATTGTGGTAAGAACTTCAGAGGGTTGGGGGAAGCCCGTCAATATAGGAAGTACCGTAAATACGGCGGATAACGAAAATCACCCTTTTTTGCTGAACCCGGAAAGCCTGTTTTTCAGCAGCAATGGGCATCCGGGCTTTGGTGGCTACGACATTTTTATGACAAAATTTGACCACAAGAAATGGACAGAACCAGTAAACCTGGGAGAAGGGATCAATTCACCGGATAATGAGTTCGCCTTTGTCATGGACCGGGACAATCCATCCAGGGCCTTTTTTTCCTCCACCCGTTTTCAGCCTCGCCAGGTACTGAAGCTTTTCGATGCCACACTCATTTCAGGGAAAAATTACCTTGCAGGCCAGTTTCCGGCTGATTCCCTTGCATTCACATACCAGGAGCCATCCCTGTCTGCTTCAACTCTGGTACTGTCTGTTCCCTCTCACACTTCTGAAAACAAAACCGGTACTGAAAAAGAAATTGATAAAAAAAAGACCTCCACGGAAATTACATTACAGGAAGAACAAAAAACCACCGATGACACTCTGTCTGCTGAAAAATCAAAGGCAGCTGAATCTGTCATACCACCCCCCGAACCGGCCAAAACCTCCGTACAGGAAAGCAGGCCTGAAACTCCGGCAGAACAGCCGGAAACCAAAACCGAAGAGACCATCGATTTCAGGGTGCAAATTACCGCTTCAACAAAATCACTGGGTACATTTACCGTAACCATTGAAGGCGTTACATACGAAAGCTCTGAATATTTTTACAGCGGTGCCTATCGATACACCATCGGCAAATTCAACCGGGTAGGTCCGGCCATAGAGCTTCAGAAAAAATGCCGGACAGCCGGATACCCTCAGGCGTTTGTGGCTGCATTCAAAAATAATGTCAGGACACTTGATAAAGAGGTTTTTCAGAAATACCGCTAAGTTTGATTATTCTTCACGTGTTGGCTTTCCATATTTCGGGATTGATAGGTACTGTAATCTTTCCCGAAAACCAATTCATACATATACAGAAAAAAAATATAGTATACCATAATTTCAGAAAACTCTCCGATATTCACTCCAAAACCACCGTCTTCAAAAACATTCAGATCAACCAGCAACCTGGGAATCACATATGAAAAAACGGTAATGACAGAGGTAATAATAAACCATTTGGCCGGTATCAGATATCGGATGACTGGGTTTTTAATCCGATGTGCAACAAGCGGGGCAATGATAAATAATGCCAGCATCAGCAGATAAATGGATCGTTTAAACAATCTGGCATTATTACCCAGGTTATGAATATTGCTTCGTCCTGTCAGGTCACGAAAGAATGTATCGGTATGCCCTTTAAAATATGCTAAAAAATGTTTTCCGTAGTCAATTTCTTCAAGAAATACGAATAAGGTGAAAAATGCCAGTAAGATAAATGCCATTTTTTCAATCCGGGTTTTTTTCTTTTTAACAGCCATTACAGACACAATAAACATCATTAGTAGCAAAACCAGTTGCAGGTTTTCCACAATACCCAGTTCCCAGTTCACAGAAGGACATACAAGCTCCCGGGCCCACCGGATCCCTGAAAAATACATCATGATCAACGGTGTAATAACCAGCAGAGGCAATATCCAGTACCTGAAATGAAAAGATATTCTCATAAGATGACAATTTACACAGGTTAGAATTATTGCTGAATATCAAAAGTTTATTAATATTCAATTATTTAGCACAGAGCCATATAACACTTTGTATTCAGTAACTATTCTATCCCACAGATACACTTTTTTTATCTTTCTGACTGCGTTATCGGCTTTTTTATTAAGGGCTTTCATATCATCCAGTGCTTCAGTAATCTTATTCCCTAAATCCGTAGCATCTTTATTCCTGAAGTAAGTCACTTCATCCCCGGTAAATATCTGCGTATTCTCAGGTATATCGCTGCATATCAGCGGTGTGCCCGTACTGGCCACTTCAAGCAACATGATGGACATACCTTCGGTTTCAGAAGGGAATATAAAGAGCTCTGCCTGCCTGACCAGGGCAAGCAATACTCCGAGATGATCCACATATCCAATGAATTTAAGATTCAATTCTGCATGTTTCAGGGTCAGCTTCTTTATGAGTTGAGGAGCATGGGAAGCATCGCCGGCTATCACTACATCTCCCTTGTAGTGAATGTATTCCAGTGCTTCAAGCAGGGTATGTATCCCTTTGGTACCCATAATCCTCCTGGCAGCGAACATCACGTAGCCCTTATGGATATCATATTTTTGCAGGATCACGGATGCCCCTTTCATATCCATCTTCTCTGTGATTTCGATCCCATTGGGGATGAACCAAACTTTTTTTTGATATTTAGACATATAATAATCGGTCAGGGGCCGGGATATGGAAGTAAGAGTAGCAGAGGAACGGATAAATATTTTTTCACAGAGTAAAAAATACTTTTTCCCCAGCCAGTTCCACTTATCTCTTAGATAGGGTGATTCATGGGACGTGGCTACGACCCTGAATTTTTTTGAAAGAATGGGAATAACGAATGCCGCATCAATTTTATGAACATGAACAAGATCATATTTACCGTACAATAAGGCATGCGCAGTACACAGAATATAGTAAACAAAAACCCCGAAACTGCCGAAAGGCAAAGAAGGCAATGAAACCACATGAACACCAGGAATATATCCTTTTGCCATCCTGTTGCGGTAGCAATATACAGTGATATCATAGTGATCTTTCAGCTTCCTTGTCAGGTTCTCAACCACCCTGCTGGTTCCTCCTTTTGACGGATAATATTTCACTCCGATATAAGCGAGCTTTGGTTTCATAAATAAGCTATTTGATACGAGAATGTATTAAACGGATGTATTCATCCCGGAATTTGCTCATTGAAAAATTCTTTTCCAGGAGTTTATATCCATTCAAACCAAAGGAAATCCTTTTTTCGTAAGAATCCACCAGTTCGGAAAGCCTCTGTGCAATTTCCTGATATTCCCCTACTGGTACAATATATCCATTGACCCTGTTTTTCACGATCAGTTGGTTGTCACCCACATCGGTAGCAACCACCGGAAGAGAGTAACTCAAGGCTTCAAGGATGGAATTTGACAAACCTTCAAATAAAGAGGTACTCAAATAGATATCGGCTTCTTCAAAATATTCTGTCAGGTTTTCCGGATGGATAATAAGCCGAACATTCTTTGATAAATCATATTCAGTAATCCATTTTTTTATCTGTGCCTCCTGCTTACCGAAACCGACAATATCGTATTCAATATCCATTGGTTCCCGAACAAGCAGTTTTTTCAGATACCAAACAGCCTTTAAAGCAGTATATAAATCCTTCTGTGGTACGAACCGGGCAACGGTAAGAATTTTGATTTTGTTTTTCTTTTCCCTGGTTATGACGGGTGATGTTATTTCGATGCAATTATGAATGACCAGAGATTTCTGCGGCACAAAACCTTTCCGAATAAATGAGTTCAGACCGGAATAACTGTTAAAAATTATGTAATCCAGCATATATTTTTGCAATAACCTGGTAATATATTCTTTATATCCGGGTAGTTGCTCGTTGCGTATACTTCCGACCAGAAACCTGACCCCTGTCAATTTTCCAAGAATAGCCGACCAGAAATTATCGCTTGTCAGAAATGAAAAAATTAGATGTATTTCATTTTTTCTGAAGAAAGTATACAAATGTGCCAGCCTTGCTATCTGAGTCCCTTCTGGCATTATCAGTTTTATCCGGTTTTCTCTTGCAAAACGCAGGTATCTGTTGTCAGGATCATTCCCATTTTGTACCAGAAGAAATACGTCAAATTCCTCTTTCAGGACTTTTGCCAGCAATAAACTCTGTTTTTCAGCCCCTCCGGCCTTTAAGGCTCTGATAAATATGCAGATTTTTTCTGTTCTCAAAAGAATGTATTCATTAAAAAGTATCCAACATCAACCTTCAATTATATATGATTGTTGATACAACGCCCCTGAATTTTGCTTTGCAACTTAAAATAATTTAAGAATGATCAGTTATTGAACAGATATGCTTTAATTGCAAAGTATATAAAAATTCTGACCCAGATGCCTCTTTTCCCAAATATTTCATAAATTGAATAATTATAATGATCTTTCCGATAATATGTTACTATAGAGTTTGCTGAAAAACCATTATACCTTTAGATAATCAATGTGCTATGTTGATAAGTCGGGAGATATATAGTTCTAAAATGCAAAGAAAAAGGCTAAATTAGCCGAAAAAGCTTGCATTTCATACCAAATGGCAGTCAAGCATGGTGCGTCACGAATCGACAAAACAATTAACAACCGAAGAATTTAAGACACCCTTTTACCGGAAGTTATCAAAAGAGAACCGGTGGGTAAAATTATGTCAGGTTGCTCCCTGGGATCGTTTTGCAGAGATTTACATGATGGAACTGACCCATCCAATGAAGGGAAACTTCAGATAGATGCAACGGCAGCGGATCAGTATATCAAGTTTCCTGCGGATATCAATCTGTTGAATGAATGACGAAAGAAAAAAGAGCTAAAATATTTATGGATAATCAAAGGAGAAAACGAAGAAAGGAATCTGCTGAAAGAAATGCGATAGAAGGGAAATCCGGAAAGGCAAAGAATGGCTATGAACCCAACAGGATCAGGGCAAGACGGCAGAACACTTCCGAAAGCTGGAACAGCGCCATGCTTTTTGTCATAAACCTCCTGAAATATGAAAAGAAGTATTTTTTATCCTTACTTTTCAGGATGCTTTCTGGAAAGAATATTTTGAAACCAGAGATAAGCTGGGTAAATGGAAATAAAAATTGCTGACATTTTCGGCCCTATTTATACGTTGGGGTTCCCTGGAAAACTGTATGTATTAATCTGCCATCGTGCTATCAATAAATATTCACTGAGACAAAATAATATATGCTCACATTTTTCATAACAAAAATACCGGTAAAGAGAAAATTGATACTGTATGCAAATAATCCTTCGCTGAAGGATGGATTATTTAACTACTACCTACAATCATTTTATACCGGAATAAGAATTGGATTTAAAAGATTTCCAAAATATACAAAACTGATCAATATTGCTGATAACAGATTTACAGAATCGTTTAATAAGAATACCCGCTGGGGCATCAGAAAGGCCATCAAAAGCGATATAATCTGTGAAACCACCAACCATCTTCCATCATTTATAGCAGCTTACAATGCTTTCAATAAACACAGAAAACTGGAAGGAACCATAACAGAAAAGAAGCTGAAAATATACGGAGATGCTCTGATCGTACGCATGGCATACCAAAAGGATAGTCCCATCGTTGTTTATCACTCCTATCTTCTTGACAGGTCCATCCAACGGGTCAGGGCATTACATTCCGTTTCAAACAGCTGGAACCCAGAATTAAATAACGAAGAACGGTCGCTCATTGGATGTGCCAACAGGTATTTGCACTATCAGGATATGCTTTTTTTCCGCGAGCAGGGATTTGTAACCTATGATTTCGGAGGATATGCTTATCAAACCACTGATGAATCATTACGGGGAATCAATAACTTTAAGGACAGCTTTGGGGGTATACTGGTCGAAGAATCAAATTATGAATCGTATCCCGTATATATACTCAAAGAGATGGGCAAAGTTTTAAGAAAAATATTGAATTGTTATATTTAACAGTTTATCGCTGTTAAGCGAGCGCATTTTATGCAGGCATAACGGGTTCTCCAGGCGCATTGCTTCGCCGCAACCATATCTCCCGCCAATACAGCAAATTAGCCCGGTAACAACCAAATCGCTGGCAGGTTACCTCTTCAAGAATGACCGTATTCCGGATATTGATCATTTTACCGGACTCCATATCGATTATCTTGTTCACTTTACCGGCTACTTTATATTTTCCCCCACAAAACGGCAACATATCCGCACTGAACTGAAGCCCTCTGTTTTTCCCCTCATGATCAAGGGTTGACTGTATCTCTGATCTTTCTTTCACCTGCACCCATTCGCCGGGTTGCAGATTGAGGTCTTCCCTATCGGTTTTACTCCGGTTTCCCTTCAACAATTTACCCGAATCCCTTCCGATGAAGTGTCTGATACGGTTTAAAAGGACATCCACCAATTTGGATACAAATACAAAAATGCCCATATCCCCGTGCCATATATCTTTCAAATACCAGATGAGCTGTGTGGGGCGGTTAGAAGATGAAGCTCCGGCCAGCTCCGTGAACTGGCAGAAATACCGGTCTCCCGTCCTTGTCCGCAAACCATCTCCGGAACACGGCACAGAACTGTCGACCACATTATCTAACTGATCAACAGGTGTTTCACTTAGCCATTCCTCTTTCCAGAAAAACAGGCATCCCCGCTGGCAGCCATCATGAAATGCACCGTCACAACGAAGATCCTTTAAAAATACTGTACCCGTCATACTCCGGAATCCGATGCCATGACCTTCGATACAGGTTCTCCAGGAAAAATGAAATATTTGAAATGATCGACCACAGTATTTGATCATTTCGGGCATAAATACCATCCCATCCAGTTTGCCGTAATCATCAAGTGTGGCAACAATTTCTTCCAGACTGCGTACCCGGACAGTCTGACCAATGCGAAAACGGGTATTTGATTTGATCGACATATTTTAAAAAGTGATCCCGATAAAGAAAACGATCATTAAACCATCACTTTAAATATTAATGATCTGAAACATTGGTCATTCACCCCGTTTAAATGAAGAGCAAATTGATTTCGGATATATTTTTCGGTTTAATGAGCAATACCTGTCTGTTCCGTATACAAATCCAGGATCAAATTGACCATCTTTTCTATACTAAACTCATTGATTATTCTTTCTTGTCCCTTCTTACCCATAACAAAAGTTTGCCCGGGATTGTTCACCAGATATTCTATTTTTTCTTTAAGTTGTTCTCCGGCAGCATGATCAATGATGAATCCTGTCACCTTATCAATAATGATTTCACTGGTTCCGCCTCCATCCGTTGCAATCACAGGTTTCCCCAGAGCCATATACTCCATTATGGCATTGGAGATTCCTTCAGTATAGGTAGTCAGTACACCAATATCAAAAATATTGATTATGGATTCAACATCTTCCTGAAATCCGGTAAGTATTATTTTTTTCCTCTGATCACCCTTAATCATTTTATTAAATTTCCCGAAATACACTCCGTCCCCAACGGCCATAAAAGTAATATCGTTTCTTCTCGATACCATATCCAATGCCACCCGGAAAAAAGTGTGATAATCCTTTTTTTCCGAAAAAGTGCCCACCATTCCGACAACATATTTTGTTCTGATATCAAATTTAGTTCTGATGTTCTCCGGATCAGCAAGCCCGGTTATACGTTTCATATCAAATCCATTATGGATTACCCTGGCTTTATTTTGGGGAACCCGGTATGCTTGTATTCCCGCACAGGAGTTTGACTGAATAACATCGGAGAAAGGGAAAGTCAGCCTGGCACGCCACCAGCTTTTACTCCATTTTCTGCATTCTGCATTGGTTATCATGGCATTGATAAACGGCACACGTAAAAATCTTGCCAGAGGAAACCCGTACACAGCAGACATGGAACCCCAGCCATGAATAATGTCAGGCTGGAATTGCCGGCAAATTTTCAATAATCTGTAATATATCGTTGGATCCTTTTTTATTTTGCGGGTCAGCACAGAAATCTTTGTATTTCTAAGAACATATACATCGCCAAACTTCACCAGGTTTTTTAAAACAACAACATGCGTCATGATATCGGGGTACCGGTCAAAAGCCTTGAGCAGTTCAACCAACCTTCTCTCGGCCCCCCCTATTCCCAGGTTTTCAGTAATAATCAGTACATTCATCTATAGCTGCTAATAGTACACCGGAATATCCGCATCAGGAAAAATATCGCATGGGAACCCTGGGCAAAAGCATCATATGGATACATAAATATAAGCGCATCTGGAAGATCTTTAAGTTTTTATTGTCCTGGCATCCTCTTCCAAAAGCTTTTTCATTTTAGAAATGATATAAACACGGAATAAAAGCACATGATTGTTCACACTCGGTTTGGCAATAGTGCTTTTGAGCATACCCTTGAATTTATTTGAGAAATGACGCTTCACTTTTTTCGTTATGATCTGTTCAATTCTCCGTTTATAGCTGTTTTGCTCCCTGTCACACAGCAATAATCCCTGGAATTCATCCGGAAACAGGGATAAAACTCCAGATGAACCGACTTCGTTTATCATCTCATCCCGAACCTTTTTGGTGCTTAAGAAATTTTCACTTCTGTCGATGGCAATATGCCGGGCAAAAGGAATGGATGGGTCCATGTTGTTCAGTATTTCCTTAATAAGCTTTTTGTTTGTTCTCAGGTTATCGGGCAGTGTTCGAATTGTTCGAAGGATGTTTTTACATAATAGAGGATTGATAATTTCCAGGTAAGTACTCTTAATATCATTTAGTGCGGCCATAACGTGTGACTGTCTGAATTCATGGTAAACCCTGTCGCGGTATGTTGCCAATGTTTCATTGTCTTTTTTCAGAAGCCGGTCAGGAATAATTTGATCATTCATCCCATATATCCCGATACCTTCCAGATTGGTAAAATCGGAAGCAACAGGAAATCCAACCTTCAACCTTACATGATACTCAGAAAATACCGGGGCCTGTCCAAATTCCTGATCTCCTCTGATAACACCTCTTACTCCCTCGTTGAATAATTCCTTCCAGATTCGAAAACCATCCACATAACCAATAATATGATCAATTCTGCCTTCACTGCAAACCAGATACCTTCTGAAAATTTGCTCTGCCGTTTCACTGGAAGAATGGGTCAGATAGAAACGGTGATCCTTATTGTACCTTCGTGCAAGCGCAGTAGCTATGTACGCATCATTGTTTTTCTGGTCTCTTGAAGAAGCAAGCCCCCATGTAATACATGTCAGGTTATCAATATCCCTGAGCATATATAAAATACTTCTGCTATCAGATCCGCCGGAAAGTGTTAATATCCACTTTGAGTAATTCAGATCAAGCCTGTGAAAAGTTTCTTTCAATACCCTGAGCAATTCGGCCTCATGATTTTTTTTGTCTCTGCAGATTTCTTCATATTCCAGTTCTTCCCGGTTAATGGATATTTTCCATTCTTTTCTGTCAAGCAAAAGAGAAGAATTGGCTTCCAGCATTTTTAACCCGCTGTCCCATGAATTTCCCGGACCGAGGGTTCCCGATGACAGCATCCAGGGAATCACCTTCTCATTGAACTGAAAGTCTCTCAGGAAAAATACCAGGGCACGCTGGGACGTGGAAGCAATGAACAGCTCCTCATCAAAATAATACCAAACTGTACGGCTGGCTGTGGCATCGGTAATCACTTCCACAAATTTGTCATTACTTCTGAAGAGGGCATATGTCCCGTCGGGAACATCCTGTTTCGGAAGCCACCAGTGGTCCTGACGGCCGACCATGGTTCCAAGACAAACGCCGGAATCTTCAATCTTCACAACAGGATTTTCATTGAATATTATGGCAAGTATTCCCCTTCCCGAAATGATCCTGGGTAAAGGAAATTTAATATTATCAGGCTCCAGTCTCCCAGATAAGATCTCAATATTTTCTCTTGAAAAATATGAAGGCCTGTTCCTTCTGAAACAAACGTACAGCAATTTTGCCATTGCAGAGTATTTATTTGAATAACAATATTATATAGCTACTGCAATTACTCTTTTCATTCAACAATTTTCTGGCTATTTTTCAATTTAACAGCAGCCTCGCCCATGGTAAGAATATCGATCTTCCCTGCATCTCTCAGTTCGGCCAAATATTTCATCAACTGCGGAAACACCTGTTTCAGATACCATGGAGACATGGAAGGGTGAAACCATAAATGACATGTACTATTATAACTGATTGCCTTGGCGATATGTGACTTTACGACATCAAAACATGTAGCAGCATTCCAGTTGTATCCCCTTTCCCCCAGGCAATAACTGCTGGGAAATGCAACCAGCCCAAAGCGATCGATAAAAGGTATGTCAATATCGTATACCCCATTATACCTGTAACATATGAATCCTTCTTCTTTCAGGGTTTCATAATTGCCAGCGGCACCACCGGCAAACACCATACTCCTGAGTACAACTCCTCTCTCCACGGCATGTTTCTTGCATTCTTTTATTTCAGCCAAAGCCAGGGATTCAGAACAGTTCCGGTAGGTAAAGTCGGTATGTGAAAATGTGTGGCAACCGATCTCATGGCCGGCTTTTGCATACATAATCATATCCACCAGATCGGGCGCATACCAGGCAGGTGCTTCTTTGTAGTTTGAACAGGGATCGTGCTGATACCAGTCACCTTCCTGGAATCGCCAGTTCTTGTTCTCAAAAAAATCAGGCCGGGGCATGTTGCTATGGGGCAGCCCATTTTCCCTCTTACATCCCTCCAGAAACAAATGCCCCACGGTAGCCCATGTCACCGGGATGTGATAATGATCCAGTTGTCTGATGATCTCAGGAACGTTTTCCCTTTCCTGAAGACCGATGGATTCCGCATCATTTCCGCTTTTTTTTGAAAACCTGAATGCCCAGGCCATTTCGAAATCAGCGGATAATGTAACCATAACCCTGTTAAAAGGAGACCTGACATGTTTGTTCACGGTTGGTTTTATTCCCCATCTGTATAGATTACCGGAAACCACTCCACGGATCATCACCGGTAAATGATAATAGATTTTCCTGTACCCCGATTTAATTATTTTTATCATATAATAAATTTCAGATCAATACTTATTATTTTCCCCGGACCTTATTAAATTTTTTTCAATCCACTCTATGATTTTTTTCGTCTCATATATGTTATTAAAATAGGCCAAAGCGGCATTTCGGCCCTCAGCGCCAATTTTCGCCGCCCTGAGAGGGAAACTTAATGCTTCCTGGATTTTCTCCGACAGGGTCATCACATCCCCAGGAACAGCCAGGTATGCATTTTTGTTGTCTTTTAAATAATCTGGAATTTCCCCAACCGATGTAACCACCACTGGATTAGATGTGATCAGATATTCTGCGAGTTTTGTCGGGAATCCATACTGAGCCTGAATGCTTTCCGGTCGTGCAAGCACCAGTAGGGCTGATTTAGATAATTCGTACCCCACCACCTCATGTGGTTGTGGGCCGCGAAAGATCACCTGATCAGTTAGATTTGCCTGATTCACCAGGGCTCTCAATTCTTTTTCAATACGATCTTTCTTGGCCATTCCTATTAACTGGAGTTGATATTGAGGAAAATTTTTTACAACCATTTGAAAAGCCTTGATTAATGTATCCACCCCGTCATTGTCAAATATTCCGCAATAAGTGATCTTGTTTGACCTGTTTTCCCGCTGTGGCAAGTTTTCAGCATCAACAAGAATAGGTACATGGTGGATTTTTTTTTTCGGATAGTTTTTCTGAAAATATTCAATCAGTTTTTTTGTTATTAACAGGACGCCATCAAACAAATGATAATGAATATGTTTGAAAACAAATCCTGAAAATATGTTTTTCGAGGCCAGTCGAATACTGATATGTTCATTTTCTTCTTTCAACAATATACTTCCTTTTAGTAATGAACTTAACTTAAGTATAATTGCTGTTGCTGTTGACAAACCATAATAAATAACAACCGGTCTGTCATTAAAATGCATAATACTCCATGACAGTAATTTCAGACCACCCCAGACACCATCCATTTTTCTTTTCAGCAAGTATTTTGACTTTACTGTCGTTCCGGGAATATACCGGAATTCTATTCCCCGGTAGATACCATGGGTTGCCCTGTTGTGCACACTGGTCTTGCATTCGGTTTTTTTGCAGCAAATAACCTGTACCCTACATCCATTGGTAATGAACCCCCTGGCATAGGCAATTATCCGGTGTGTTGCCGCGAGACCGACAGGAAATGGATTATCCGTTACGATCAATATATTATGTTGACTGTTTTTCAAAAAATAGTATTGTTCTCTTTTGCTTCTGTTATTTTCGCTGTTGTTGACAAATCTGAATGTTCGCCGTGAATTGTTTGTTGAATGCAGGTACAACTATAGAAAATATGAGTATTTCCGTTATTTGGTATTCAATTCATGTTTGAGTGTCTCTGTCATTACATCTCTGTGCGATTGACACCTGAATTGATTTAACAAACGCAATAATCTGATACGGCCAAAAAATAAGTTACGAAAAAATTTTAATTGCAGCAATCTTCTTTTGTACCGGCTCATACTTAAAAATACTGCCAGGTAGTTTCCCCTCTGCTCGCAAATGTATTTTTTAAATTGATCATTCAAGCTTTTTTCATCTGAAATGATCCGGTTATACCTCAGTATATCCTCATTAAATTCAGCAACTTCTTTTATATTTAGCAACGATATGCCATGGCCATTAACAAACTGCGAATAAGGTATGAGATAGATGTCAGATATATTCTTCCCGCTTAGCTTTAAATAAACTGCATATCCTCTGTACCAATGTTTAACGCGTCCCGGCGCATCGAACAGGAAATTACCCAAACTGTAAAAAATAGGAACCCGTTTATACACTTCATACCCAGAAAACACATGAGGATGATGCCCTATAATCACATCTGCACCCAGATCGGCATAAAAGCGGTATAATTTCACCATCCGTGGACTGGGAAACGGATACATTTCATGGCCACCATGCAGGACTAATATGATCAGGTCAGCAGCAGATCTGGCTTTCCTGATCTGATAATAATTCGTTATTTCATCTATGGGGGCGGCTCCTGCAGAATGATCTGTGGCAATAGAAAACTCATGTTCAGCCACATTGATAATACCGATTTTCAGACCTTTTCTGGTAATAATTAACGGATCCATGGCCTGTTCTAACGTCAATCCTGCGCCAACATGTTGTATTCCGGCAGAATCCAGGTGCTTCAATGTGTCAGAAAGTCCTTCTGTGCCATAGTCCATGATATGGTTGTTCGCCAGACAGGCAACCCCAATATTCCCATGTTTCAGCGCTTCTGCTGTATCGGGTGGGGCTTTCAGAACCGGACCGGACTTTTTTATCGGAGATTTTTTATCGGTAAGGGGACATTCCAGATTGGTCACAGCCAGATCCGCATGATGAAGAACAGAAAGAAAATCATTGAAAAGGGCTTCAAAATTCTTTTGAAGTATGAGACTAGAAGAAGTCTCATGAGGGAAAAAATCTCCGGTAAACAACAAATCCAGAGAATCTTTACCGGTGTTCTTCTCCATCAGGAAAATATCTTGAACTATACTGATGTTCATATCTGAGTTTGTTTCTACATGGATAGGTATATATTTTGAAATATTAAATTACATCATTTTATTTTAAAATTGTTCACAGATCCCTGAATTATTTCAGGAAATATCCGGATGCTTCATGTCATGGATAACCAGGAGATCTTCCAAACAAAAATATTCCGGCCAGAAAGGGCCATTATGCCAACGAAACTCATGGTCCCAGTATCCCTTCACCACCTCTGTATCTGAAGGAATATCAAATGTAAGATCAGTGATAAACGGCCGATTCTCCTTATCCACTATGAATATCCCTGTGATGTATCGAACTTTAAGCTTTCTGCAAATATCAAATGCCATCTCCATGCAAAGTTCTTCCGTTCCCTGATAGCCTTTATTTAAATTGTTTCGGACTGATCCGTATTGATCATGACTATGTGCCTCCAGAACAAATGCCCGGTTGCCAATAACCAGTATTCTTACTTCAGATTTTCTTTCGGAGATATATTCCTGGAAAAGAACATAATTCTTTTGCTTTTCCCATATGAATTCAGACATATTTGAAAAAATGCCGCGCATTTCAGACGAAGCCTTATCCAAAATACGTTCAGGATAGAGCTTATAAGCCTGATCTCGGGAGGAAGAAATTTCGCTTACACAAACCCCCTTCCCAAACATTCGGTTTATTAATAATTTTGCCTGTTTTTGGCAATTAATTACAAATGAATTTTGCGCACCGATACCTGTCTTGAGTTTGAAAACGAGCGGCAGGGGGGCATTTCTAACCCACTCCAGTGCCCTGGATTTGTGCCAGAATATATAGGTTTGGGGGACCGGAAATCCGGTTTGCCTTAACAAATAATAGCTTTTTATTCTGTCATTACACGGCCAGAATGTTGAAATACCAGGAATGCATTTTATATGTTTGTTATGATCAATCACAGGTAAAACAGAACGCGCTATTTCTGTTGCAACCGTATGCTTCTGTCCCTCATAAATAAACAAATCCAGGTTTTCCAAATGCTTCCAGAAGTCGGGATCATGAATATCTAACCGGATACATTTTATTCCATTATGAGTCAGTATCCGTTCGTATTTTCCCAAACGTGTTGAAAACCGATCTGTATGAATATTAAATATCCCTGCCTGCATCATATGTTAAATTAAGAAAAGTACGGATCATTCAGATTCTTTCAAACGATGCATTTTTTGTACACCTCTGCTATTTCTTCATCAAAGCAGGAAAAATATCACGCTTCAACAGATAGGTCCTAAATCCCATGTTTCAATTGTATCAGGTTTTTCAATAAAAAACCAAAATTAACTTTTTGTTTTTTCAGGGATTTGATCGGCATGTATGATACCTGAACATATTTCCGAAGGGGACCGATGACATAAAAAGGATATTTGACTTTTCCGGCTTTCCAGCCATATGCATTCAACCGTTTCTTTGCGGTGGGTACAAGAACTGTCATTTCCTCCTCAAGTCTGAGCACCAGGGCAGGGTCTATTTCACCAACCCGGGTAATGAGGCCGACGCGCTCCAGTGGATCCATAAAACGGGGATCAGCACTCATGGCGGCTACTCCAAAGTTTATTCCATACTTCATCAGGTGTCTTATTGCCTGAAAAGGGTATTCATACGCTTCGGGGATGGCCCCTGTCTTTTTACTGAAAGCCTCCGGAGTCCCGGCTTTGAGATCAAGTCTGACATAGATTTTTTTAAACGCCGATAAATCTTTTACATAGTTTTCATCATATCCAAAAAGAATGCCGTTTGTCTCGAGAACAAACTGACCGACATCTGATTTTTCAGTAATTTCAATCAGTTCCATCAGGTGATCCCGGCACAGGGTTGGTTCTCCGTCGGATATTCTGATTTTATCTATTTTGGGATTTCGACCAATAATTTCATGCAGTATGTCAAAAACCTCACGGGGAGAATAAAAATCCCGGACCAATTCATTATTGTCACGGGTCTCATGGGCCCAGCAAAAAACACACCGCAGATTACAGCCTACTGCATATCCAGTCGCCACACCTGTTTTATAATCCGGTGTAGTGCCAAATCTCAGGTACTTTCTTTTGTTTCCCCGGCAAACAACATTTTCTGTTTTTTTTGCCAGTTCTATCGGATCAATCAGGTTAAGCATCAGTTTCTTCTTTTCATTAAAATTAAGAATTAAATTATAATACGCTACTGTCAGGAGTTAATATTATTTCCATAAATTTCCTCATTGCTTTCTTACAAAATCTGAAAAAAGGACGATCGGGAAGCTTTCTTCTCAGGAAGAGTAACGGATTAAACAATGTCCAGGGGAATAAAATGAAATTTGTTGATTCTTCACAGGATTCTACGACATCCGTTCCCAGGCTTTTTTTGAACTGCACAATTCCGGAATTTTTCTTTCCTGAAGGAACACCTCCAAGATTAAGATACCTGCATCCTTTATCTTTCAATGTTATAGCAATTTCATACAAAAGACAGGCGGACACATCCAATTCATAACCTCTTGCTGTGGTTCCGGTTAATATAGCATATGACACATTTATATGATGGAAGATATATACTACACTCAAAATTCCTTCTTTATCTTCTGCATAAAACAGGGAAGCTTTATCTTCTTTTAACAGATTTAGCATAGCGCTCCGGTCAAAAAAGGGAATGCTCAGAGCATTATAATCTCCATATCCCTTGCGTTTCCGTCTATGTCTGGTTTCGGTCATCATTTCAAACAAAAGGTCGTATAATTGAACCGACTTGCTTATTCCCACGCTCACACCGGCTGTCCTGGCTTTACGAACTACACGCCGTGCACTTCGGTGAAATCCTTCCAGGATCATATCCTTATCCCTTTCCAGGCATATGACATATTCAACCCGTTTGTTTATTTTAAAAGCCGGTAATCGTGTCTGAGTACAGTTTTTATCGTCGTATGATCGTATAATAATCCTTGAAATGCCGTTTGTCCTTGCATAATTCAATAAGGCAAGCCTGCATTTCGAGATTATTTCAGGATCCCGCAATTTGGAAACAATGCCTGAATAAAAAAACAATAACTTCAATTTGTCAGCCGCCGGGCAAATCATCAGACCGGATATCCGGGCAATCTCCTTATAATCTGCGAAAAACTTGAAAAATACAGGGATCCTGGACTGAGTAGCCACCGATTGCAGCCAGAGGGAAGACAAAAAAATACTTGCCTGATATTCTATAAGTTCCTCATCCCAGGTTACCGGGTTCTCTATTTCTACCAGAGATATTTCCATGTGTCAGAACATTTATCGCAGGTATTAATGCTTTAACCCTGTGATTCACTTCAGGAAAAGAAAAAGCCAGATAAACACTCAACCCGTTCACCAATCTTTTCGGGAAGAATTTTTATTCCGTTCAAAATCAACTCGTGGTATAATGATTTATATTTTCACACTACCGTATAACCCTGTTTTTTCTTATTCAGGTATTTCAATTTCCATTTCTTTATTCCCTTTCTGGCAAGCTTGATATGATCAGGTTGTTTCAGATCGGGCAATCCCAGTAAATCAATCAGGTGAAAGTATTCTGCCCAAAAGTGTCCCGCATGATGGTTAAAATCCCTGTCGAAATATCCTGGTTCTTCGTACTGATCAATACAGGGATATGTATAGGATATCTCCGATATTATAGGATCACCGTTAATATTAAATAAAAAATCATATGCCATGGACTGGAATCCCAGTGTATCTGATATTTTAAAAGCAATATCGAGGCAACGTTTATCAATTTTTGACCGGTCCAGGTTATATTTCCCGCTACCTGAAGCCCGGAAATCCTGACGCCTGTTGTAACGTATTAAAGCATAGGCTCTGTCGCCAATAACCGTAACCCTTGTATCGTACAGATTATTTGGCTGATACTCCTGAAACAGTACATAGTTTTTATGAATCTCCCAATACGGGGAAATATCCACGCCCCGGATAAATCTGTACCCCCGCAAGGCCTGATCCCAGAGAAATTCTTTATACCCCTGCCCCCTGAGGCGGTTCTTCATAAAAAACGAAGATTTATCAGGGTCAATGCCCTTATCAAACATTTTTTTTACCAGCAGCCTTGCCTGCTGTTTATCCTTAACAAGGATAACATTCTGGGAACGTGAACCGGATTTAAGTTTGAAAACCAGAGGGAATAATGCTGTTTCAATCCAATTCAGAGCGGTTTCTTCATCCCAGAAAATATGCGTCTCAATGACAGGAAAGCCATGCTTTTTCAACAAATAATACTCTTTAATCTTATCGTCGTACATCCAGCAGGTAGCCTGATTGGGAAAACATTTTATCCCGTAATAATTCTCAATGACAGGAAGAATGGCATTAGCCTGTTCTTTTAAATCGGTGGCTACATAAAATCTGTAAATAAAATAATCAAGTTGTTCAACTTGCTCCCAGAAATCTATATCATTCAGATTCAGTTTGATATAATCTATTTTATTGTATCTCAGTATCTGTTCATAAACCTGTTCAGAATCTGCATACTTCCATGGTCTCCCAATATGTAAACCTACCACCATCAGAGAATGATCTATTTAAAAGAATCAAAAAATTCTTCGATATGATTCACATGAGAAAAATAATCAAAATAATGTCTGGCGGTTCTTTTCCCCTCAATCCCAATTCGCTCTGCTTCAGAATAATTGCTTAATGCCAGTCGGATTTTATTTGCCAGATCTTGCGTATTACCTGGTTCAACAAAATAGGCATCTTGCCCGTCACGCAGATATTCGGAAATTTCTCCCACATCGGATACCACCACCGGATTGCCGGATGCAAGATATTCACCCAATTTTGTAGGGAATCCCCCCTCAGCCTGCTTGCTTTCAGGCCGGGGGAGTACCAGCAATGAGGCCATACAGATAAACTCCGGTATTTCATTTCTGTTTTTCTCTCCCATAAAAATTACCCTGTCCTTTATCTGCAGATCTGAACACAGATTCCTGAGGAATTCCTTTTCTTTTGTATTTTCAGTATCGCCAACTATTCTGAGATAATATTCCGGAAATTCAGAATGGATCAGATGAAATGCCCTAATCAGAATATCCAGGCCGTCTTTCCGGCAGTTCAGGCTTCCGGCATATCCTATATATTTTTCGTTTCTTTCAGCCTGGCATTCAAATCTCCGGAAATCGACAGTCATCGGAATTTTTAAAATTTTACAGCTTTTCTTTGTATAGCTTTTATAAAAACGTATTAATGAACCGGTCATAATGACCATTCCATCAAATAATCTAAAACACCATGGCAGAATCAAAGCCTTATAGATGAACGTTTTATATTTTTCCGGCTGTCTGATTAACTGTGGATATTCATTTCTTTCATTTATATACCTGAGTCTATAAGCTTTTTTCAGTAAATAGAAGAATATATGATCGAAAAGTGATACGGAATAAATATACAAAAATGTTCCGGATATGATATGGCTATGACATAAGATACGATACGAGCTATAATAAGTTTTTATGCGCATGATCAGCTTTCTGACTATGCTATCTTTCTCTCTGGATAAGGTGAAACAATTCCTGAAGGTTATGCCATCGTATACAAAGGAGTTATTTCTGATCAGGAGGCGTTCCCAGTCGGTCTCCCGGTTCATTGGCCTGATCATAACGACATCAACACTGTAGCCAGTTTTCTGTACTGCTTTAACAATGGTGATAAATCTGTTGAAAGGTGCAGAAACCAGATCTATTCCGCCGATCAGGAAAATAACTTTATCCATCCGTAGCTGAGTTTATACCCCACCACTTGTTGCTGAGCCTGGCATTCCCTATAATGATTTTCAGCACCCTCCATGATGTGTCCCTGACCAGATATTCATCCGGTATCTGTTCATACTTCCTTTTTTTGTGCTCTTCAATAACCAGCTCAACAGAATCCATGACAATCTGATCATCAAACCCTGTAAGTATGATGGTTCCCGTATCCTGTGCTTCCGGCCTTTCCATGGATTGTCGTATGGAAATGGCAGGAAAAGAAAGAATGGCAGATTCTTCGCTGATGGTTCCACTATCGCTCAGAGTACACAGGGCATTCATCTGCAAATGCACATAATCGCTGAATGCAAATGGTTTCAGGAATTGTATCCCGGCATTGATCTTACTTCCGTCAAGCTTGTCAAGTTGTTTTCGTGTTCTCGGATGGGTGGAAACAATCACAGGAAATCTATATTTATCAGCCAGCCTGTTCAGAACCTTCACAATGGCTTTCAGGTGAACGGGATTGTCAACGTTCTCCTCCCTGTGCGTGGAAACCATAAAATATTTCTGCTTTTCAAGCTTTAGTCTGGCAAGAATAGTTGACTTATGTATCTTCTCCAGGTTTTCATGTATTACTTCGAACATGGGCGAACCGGTAAGATAAATCCGACGGTGCGGTAATCCCTCACTCAGCAGATGCCTCCGGGCATGTTCCGTATAAACCAGATTAAAATCGGCAATATGGTCCACCATACGCCGGTTGATCTCTTCGGGAACATTCATATCAAAGCTTCTGTTGCCCGCTTCCATATGAAATACAGGGATTCTCAATCGCTTGGCAATCACGGCAGCAAAAGAGCTATTGGTATCACCAAGAATCAATACGGCATCAGGCTTTTCCCTTTTAAGAATTTCCTCGCTTTTTATGAGGGTTTCACCATATACTCTTCCCAGCGAACCTGTATCCACTTTCAGAAAATAATCGGGTTTGCGAAGATCAAGGTCCTTAAAGAATATCTCATTCAACTCATAATCATAGTTCTGACCCGTGTGAATGAACACCTGTGTCAGGTGCCTGTCCAGCAACCTGATGGTTGAACTCAACCGGATGATTTCGGGTCTGGTACCGACTATGGTGGCTACTTTTAACCCTGACTTACCCATTATACTTGAATTTCAGTGGATTCTACGAAAACCGTTAATTTATGTTTCATGGTTTGATCATTTACGGTTTAAACCATTTCAAAATAGGTATCCGGATCCTCCGGATTATAAAATTCATTTGTCCAGAACAGGGTCAACAACTCGCCATTCCCGGTATTGGTAATATGGTGGGTATGCCATACCGGAATGTCTATAAAAGAGGGGATCTTTCCGTCAACAGGATACTCAATGATCCGGTCGGTCCCGATCCTTCGAAGTCGGATGACTGCCTTCCCCCTAATCACGGCGAATCTTTCCAGTTTTCTGATATGAAAATGATTGCCCCGGGTTATTCCCGACCGGGTAGTGGAAAAGGAAAACTGTCCCGGCGTGTTTGTTTTTATAATTTCTACAAATGATCCTCTTTCATCTGCATGTTGAGTATAAGAAACCGGATAATGATTTTCTGAAATGTAGCTACGGAACGTATTGAAAAGGGCTACTTCAAAAGGAGTGATCAAATGTGGAATCGTTCCCTCCCAAAGATAGGTTTCTTTATATTCTGCCAGTATTGACAGAATATTACTAACCTTATTTTCGTAAGAATGAGGAACCGAATACCGGGAAATATGATCTCCTTCGGGAGAAGCAATGATCCCGCGGTAGATTTCTTCCACCAGTTCATTGATATAGATCAGTTTAAGGTTCCCGTCCACAATGATTTCCGGTATTTCATTATGTGTCAACTGGTAACAGAATGTTGCCACTACTGAATTGTAAAAAGGTTGTCCGAATGGTCCGAAAACATTCGGGATGATCATCCCTGTGAATCTGGCGCTGTTTTTGCGCGCCCATTCTTCAAAGAGTAATCTGCCCTCGCGTTTGGACCTGCCATAGATATTGTCCTTCTCTTCCTGTATGGAAGAAGCAAAAAGGATATGTGAGGCAGAACCTGTTTCTTCGCAGGCCCGAATAAGCTTCTTAACCAGCTCAATATTCGTTTTGTACAGTACCTGTTCATCTTCATGCCGGTTCATAGCAGCCAGATGAACAATGGCATCGCATTGACTGACAAAATTTTTGAGTTTTACTGCCGAAGAAAAAAAAACATCTTCAAAAGGGACCAGGGTAATGCCCTCTTTCAGACCAAGATAGTTAAATAAGTGACTGCCAATAAATCCCGATTGACCCGTTATTCCAACTTTTATCATATGATATTAGAAAATTTTCAATTATTTAAATTAAAAATTATTTAAGTGAAAAACCTGATTACTGTATTCTAATTTAAAACCCATTTGAATAAGAAGATTAATATACATTTTGTTATTTACACTTATCTCCACTTGAATTTCTTTAACATTCTTATTACTGCACCAAAGCAAGCGGTGAATATGAAGAAATCGGCTAATACCTTTACCTCTATACTCAGGGATCACGCCCAGTAATCCTCCCTTTGCAATGCCCTTTTCATCGACTTTCAACGATGCAAAACCAACATATTTCCCATTCTGCATTGCTAAAAAAACCTCATCTGCAAGGGATTTATCAATGCATAACCTACGTGCCCAATCAGTATATACCTCATCGCATAATTTATTATCCAATAATGGATTATGATGGTAATGTCCACGATAATTTGCAAAAGATCTCTGAGCCAAATCAGCCAACAATGAACTATCAGATGGCCGGGCATAAGCGATTTCAGCACATAAATCAGAAACATCTTCACTTTTAATAATTGAAGACCTCGAAAAGGTAAGCATCGTGTCAGTTAGAAAGAAACCTTTCTTTTGCAACTGAAAAATCATTTCATTATTTAAAGAATTACATTTAACAATGAAAAGCTGTCCTTTTTTTGTTATAAATGATTGAATAATATTATTAACATCAACGACCTCCTCATTTAGATTCAGTCTGGCGGTCTTTAATCCAAAACGCTTTTTATCGAGAATTGACCAAAAATACATGTTGGGATAAGTTTCAGAAAAAAATTATGATGCTCAGCTTTTTCGGATAATTCATCTTGGTTGATAAAAACTTTAAAACATAAAAAAATCATCTTCTTTGTTATTACTTTTAGGAATCATCAATTAAGCTGAAGTAAAAAATTATTATCTCTGGGTAAATTGCTATTCCTAATTTTATGTTTTCTCTCCATGCACCAGTTACTATTAAATACTCTTGTTTTCTGAGCATTGGGCAGTCACAATTTTATTTTTTTAAAAAGTAGTTTATTGCAAAAGGCCTATATCTTTCTGAATAAAGTCCAGTTTTAATAGTAATCTTTTTGTCCCCTCTACATCCAGCCTCACTGTATTGTGCGAATGGTATTCTTTAACTTTAGAAATATCCTTTTCTCCAACAGAAAAATATCTATCGTAATTCAGGTCGCGGGTATCGGCGGGGATACGGAAGTAATCCCCCAGGTCTTCCGCCTTAACCATTTCCTCCCTGTTCACTAAGGTTTCATAAAGCTTTTCACCATGCCGTGTGCCGATAATTTTCACCGGATTATTGGCTTTGTAGATATCTTTTAAGGCTTTTACCAGCGTTTCAATGGTTGCAGCAGGTGCTTTCTGGACAAACATATCTCCCGGTCTGGCGTGTTCAAATGCATATAAAACAAGATCAACGGCTCCTTCCAGGCTCATCATGAACCGTGTCATACCGGGATCGGTAACCGTAAGAGGTTTCCCGTTTTTGATCTGTTGGATAAAAAGTGGTATCACCGATCCCCTGCTGCCCATGACATTTCCATAACGGGTTCCGCACAAAACCGGTTGTTCAAGGTTTCTCGACCGGGCTATCATTACCTTTTCCATCAATGCTTTGGAAAGGCCCATGGCATTGATGGGGTATACTGCTTTATCGGTACTGAGGATGATGACTTTCTTCACCCGGTTTTTGATGGCTGCTTCAATCACATTCTCTGCCCCCAGTACATTGGTTCTTACCGCTTCAACGGGGAAAAACTCACAGGAAGGCACCTGTTTGAGGGCTGCAGCATGAAATATATAATCCACACCGGTTACCACCGTTTCAACAGAACGGTAATCCCTTACATCACCAATATAGAATTTCACCCGGGAATTTTTCAGTTTATTCCTCAGGTCATCCTGTTTTTTTTCGTCCCGACTGAAAACTCGAATTTCTTTTATATCTGAATGAACAAATTGGTTCAGAACCGCATTGCCAAATGAGCCTGTACCTCCGGTAATTAATAGACACTTACCCGCATATGAACTCTTCATAAGATCTTCAGTTTTTCTGTTTTGAAATTAGTTGATACCTAAAACTATTATTCAGATTCAAATGATTTATTGTACATGGGTCATAGGTTGACTGTTATATATTGCATCTTTTAAAGTTAAAACAAAATCCTTTCTAATCATTTCACCATTATGGTATTTCGAGGCAATCTTTTTCCCTGTTTCACCATACATTTGGCGAAGCTTATGATTTTTGTAAAAAAGCTTTATTTTTTCTGTAATTTTTTCTACTTCATTTTCAGAAACAGTTAAGCCCCATCCATATTTTTTTGCATATCTATAAAGTGCCGTTTCCCTATGAGCAATAACCAGAATTGGTGTTCCACTAATTAGATATTCAGGCACCTTTGTCGGCATAGATAAACGGGTAAACTCAAGTTTATTAAAATCCAGAGGTAAAACCAATAAATCAGCACCAGCTAATTCTTTTGGCATTTCATTGTTAGACAAATACCCTTCAATTTTTGTATGATGAAAATTGTTAAGCTTTGTTTTAAAATCGCCAGGGAATGACCCGGAACGAATTTTAAAATGTATGCTATATCCATTTTCTGCTAAAATTTCTACAGCCCTTGCAATCATCAAAACCGACTCCTGAACACCAATCCCAATTCTTCCAGCATATAAAATTGTAAATACCTGATTACATGTCCAATCCGTTTTTGATATATTTCTCCATTTACTTAAATCAACTGAATTATGGAACGGAATAAACTTAATACCGTATCTAACCATATATTCTTCACTCATGGCACTGCATATACTCATGCGCACACTTGAATAATCCAATAATTCTTTAAATTTATTTTCTATTACTTTTTTCCAATAAAAATACAGTATGCCCGGTTCCTTAAGGGTTTTCGGCCAATCATCCATAATGTGAATTGCCAAAGGGATATTTCTTTTTTCAATAGTCTGCTTGACAAACTTCATCATGTTAATACTGGAAAGCTGAGTATAGACTATATCAGGATGAAATTCATCCAGCCATTGAATATATTTTTCTGACACTTTTGACCTGTATATTACAGGATATAATCCCAGAAAGTGCAAAAATTGAATAAATAAACTTTTCACTTTAGATTTTTGCCCAATATTTTCTGGAGGAAAAGCATGTATACTTTGTTTTGATATCCAATCGTTCTCCTTAATTGGTCCAGATTCATTTTTTTTCTGGAAATAATGAAAGGGCCAGCATCTTTTCTCTTCAAGATATCCTAATCCATAATAATTTGAGCAGTATTCAAATAGCATATATTTATTTCTCTTTACAACAACAGCTAAATTCTGTCTTGGCCAATCCTTGAATAGACTAACCAGGGTTATACCTCCACCAGACATCAAATGAAATGATTCCCCAATAATTAAAACCCTAGGATAAATGTTTTTTTGCATGAAATGCTCAATTATTATAAGTCAATTAGCTGAAACTATTCTTCCTCCTTTGCCATATTCGTTAATGATTCAATAGAAAGAACTTATTGATTTTTTCCACTATAAAGTCAATTTGTTCTTCACTTATCTCATAATACATCGGCAACCGAACCAAATTATCCGAATAGAAATCCGCCCATTTCAACGTCCTTCCATCATGAAAATTAATATAATAAGGACTCTTGTGTAAACTTTGGTAATGAAAAACAACTGATATATCCTGCTCTTTCAAATATTTTATCAAACGATTTCTGTCTCCAGCGGTATTACATATCAGGTAAAACATATGACCATTATTGGAAGCATATTCCGGCAAATAAGGCAATCTGATCAACCCCCTGTTCTCTAATGCCTTTAATCCTTCATAATATTTATTCCAGTTCCATAACCTCTTTCTTTGGATATTCTCAATATTTTCCAATTGTGCATATAGAAAAGCAGCAATAATATCTGACGGAAGAAAGGAGGACCCAATATCAACCCAACTATACTTGTCGACCTCACCCTTAAAAAAAGCTGCACGATTAGTTCCTTTTTCCCAGATAATTTCAGCCCTTTCAATAAAGGATTCATTATTGATGAGAAGCATTCCTCCTTCACCAGAAATAATATTTTTTGTTTCATGAAATGAAAGAGAACCGAATGAACCAAAACTACCGAGAGGTTTCCCTTTATAGTAACTATCTATTCCATGTGCCGCATCTTCAATAATGATTAAATTGTATTTTTCCGAAAGATTCATAATTATTTCCATATCACATGCTACTCCAGCATAGTGAACAGGAACAATGGCTCTT
Organism: Bacteroidota bacterium; assembly: GCA_011374625.1. Taxonomy (GTDB): domain Bacteria; phylum Bacteroidota; class Bacteroidia; order Bacteroidales; family VadinHA17; genus DRPN01. Next base: position 11,951 of record DRPN01000138.1, on the reverse strand, counting down.
GTTTTTGGTGTGATAACTTCCTCAATAGCCTTTTCGTCAATGCCAGGATGATCCTCTCTGCTGTCAACAAAAACAATTTTACCTCCTTGTCTGACAAATGCCAGAGCAGTTGAAACAAACGTATAAGATGGCACTATTACTTCATCATCTGGTTTAATATTTGCCAATAATGCTGCCATTTCAAGAGCATCAGTACATGATGTGGTTAGAAGAGCTTTTCGAAATCCATATTGCTCTTCAAAAAACTTATGGCACTTCTTGGTAAATAACCCATTGCCCGAAATGTGACCGGAAAAGACAGCCTGATACATATAATGAGCCTCTTTACCAGTTAAGTATGGTTTATTGAAAGGTATTTTCATAGATATAATGTTTAGGTAAAATTTGTTTAATTATTTAAGTACTATTACAATGAATGTACGGAAAAGCATTATCTTAAATTAATTTATTACACATCATTTTGATCCTTTTATTATTGAAAAAATCTCGTTAATGACTACATGAATGGAATTCGTTCGAATGGCTATATCACGGCTGGCAGAACATAATTTCAAATATTCATCTTCCTTAAGTTGCAGCATATATGCCATGCCATTTGCCATATCTTCAATATCAAGAAGTTTTGCTTTATACCCTGTTTCCCCAGAAATAACTAAATCAACTGCTACACCCATTTCAAAAGCTACAACCGGAGTACCACACATCAATGACTGATTAACCATCATTGGGCCAGGGTCTTCAATAGATGGTGAAACAAAAAAATCAGCCGCTTGAAAAGCCAAAGGCAGTTGTTCATGTGACAGAAGTCCCAAACTGGTATATTCAAAAGGAAGAATAAAATCTATTTTCTTACTATAGTTTCCAGCTATTGCGAGATGAATATTTTGCGTATCATTTTGATTCAGTTTGCCTCGCAATACATATAGAGATTCGACTAGTTCTTTAAATCCTTTATTTTTTTTAAAAAAAGCGTTTGCTCCAAAAAATATGATCTTCTTATTCATAGGAAGGTTAAGAGCGGATCTTGCTTCGTTCTTTCTGCCAGGATGATATAATGATTCATCGATCGGTATGGGAATTTTATATTTTTCTTTATTTCTGAACATACTGCCTTTTTGTATTTTATCATACAACCATGAAGAGCCAGTAAATACTTTTATATCTGTTTGTTCAACGAAGGCTTTTTTATAGCACCAATTTATATGTGATTGATCGGCAGGATCATCAGAATGGAGAGCCGGGCATTTACCGCATTCACGCTGATAACCTAAGCAATCCCATGCAAGATGACATCCCCCGGTTATTGGAGCAATATCCTGCATCCGTAAATAAATCGGCGCCATGGTATGTATATTTAATTCATATAGATTCTTATATGATAGAAACTTTTGCATAAATAGCACAATGATAACATCAGGTTTCCCAATTTTTTTTAAAAGCTTTTTAGTTGAGTACCATATAATTGTTTGATCGTAATCAAGAATGGAATATTTTTCATCAAGAATGTTTAACTTTTTCTGTTTTTTTCGAATTCCAATTCTTTTTTGCAGGTTAATCCACTTTTTAATTAATAGGTCGCGATAATGAACAAATCTATTGTCAACTGAAACAATATTTTTGTCTCTGTATTTATCCCATTGCTTAACAACAAGTTTTACCTCAACTTCAGGAATCACTTTAAAACCATCCATAATATCCTTTGCAACAACTCCTGCAACTCGATTAGGATTGGATGTTGATAATATCACTATCTTCATTACATTATTATTTTTTCCATAAACCGGTCGCCTTGTTATTTATCAATTTGAAAGATTGCAAAGGATAAATCCAAACTCCGAATATTTTTACCAATAGATTTGCGGTTAATACACCTTCAATTCCAATTTTATTTCCAAGAAATAATGCTAACGGGACATTTAATACTGCAGCGGTAATACCAATATAAAGCTGAAGTTTTATTTTACCCACTCCATTTAAAAAATGGCTAAAAATCCCATTCCATGCATTAAGCAAGACCCACGCACATACCAATGCAGATATGCTGAATGAAACTTGCACCTTTTCTCCTATCCAAACTGCATACACCCATTTCGAAAAAACCAGCATAATAATGCCTGCAATTAATAAGAGCCCCCATAATCCTACAAGCTTTTTTATACTGTTTCTTATCCATGAAATCTCTTTTTTTACCCATGCTTCAGTAAATGCACTCCAAAATGGAGTTAATATTATGGCAAATCCCATCATGAGCACATTGAAATATTTAAATGCCACATTATACGGAGTTACTTCGGCAGGTCCAAAAAGTTGTGAAATGATAATATTATTGGTTTGATACAGAAGGACTGCCGCAATTTGAATAATGAAAAATTTAATGCCAAGATTCATTAAATCTTTCGTTTTGCTAAAATCAATTGACTTAAGTGACGGTCTATAGCGCTTATATTTTCTGTTATAAAACCATAAACTGGAAATCATTAGAACCAATACCGGTACACTGCTAAAGGTAATAGCAAGATAAAGAAGTGAACCTGTTGTTGTTTTGGTTAAAATAAAAATAAGTATAAGACTTAAAATTTTTCCCATTAGATCAAATAAGGATGCTTTTGCAGGCCTCTGGTCAGAAATAAGTATGGTAGTAATCAGTTTAAAAACAAATTGCAAACAAAAAAAAGTAAATACAATAAGAGCAAGTACACTTAGTTCTGTTTGGAAAGCAATATCCTCACCTGTGTTCAGAATCCTTGACCAATTAAGGAAAGGATTTATTATGTAAAAAAGAATCAGAACTCCACCAATAATAATGCTTAATACTGCGTAAGTTGTACTCACATAAGTCTTCGCCAAATGATGTTTTCCTGAGGCCAATGCCTCTGCAAATCGATTTCTGAGGCCGTTACCCAAACCAATATCAAAAAAACTAAACCAGTGGAGAATTGAGCTAAGAGTAATCCATATACCATATTTTGTTGGTTCCAGGTAATTAATGGTTAAAGGAACAAGAATAAGGCCTGTTGCAATACTCAATCCCTTAATTACAATAGTGGCTGCAATGTTCCGTTTTGCCCGTATGCTTCGTTCATGTCCGTGCGTAAAGAATCCTACAAGCATTCTAACGAAGTGGATATACCTACTAGATATGTAACTAACTGTGATAGATAATATCTTCATCTTGAATTGTCTTATTAAAAACGAAAGCTAATAAAAGCCCATAATGATAAATGTTATATTGAACCAATGTCAGGTTGGCTATTAGGAATGTAATGAATGCAAATAGGCTTCCATAATACTTAGTCGATATAGCAACACTTCTAAAATATCTCAGAATCATATACCAAAAAACAAATAGCATGATACTACCCACAATACCAAAAGAATAAAGATGGGCCAGATAACCAATATGTATCTGCGAGCTTCTTCCAGCTAGTGCCCGGATGACACTGTCAGTAAGATGAACACCGGTTCCGAAATATGGACTTTCAGGAAAAAATTTGGCAAATAGCTCTATAGCTACTAATCTGGTATATGCACTTTCACTTAATAATCGATCACGAAAAAATTCATCAATTCTGAAACCAACATAATTAAGAGTATAATAGAATGCCAATGTGGTAAAAATTAACAGGATTAAGATCCTCATCAATTTATTTAATTGAATACCTCTTATTAATGGATACTGTATCAGGATCACAAAAAAATTCAAATACACATATCTCGATTTTGTCGCGAAAACAATAAATGCTGCCATTAAAATCCATAGAATATTCAGGTTATTATTCTTATACAAATGAAATCCTATCAATATTGACATAATGGGTATAAAAGACATTCCAACACCATTTGAAGATTCATATCTAAAAATTGACCCATACCGGATATCATGGATATCCTGCATCAATAAAATTTCGTCTACTCCTTTCGGTGTCAGGAAAAATGGATCTATAAAAAATTGAATGGCAGAAACAATAAAGGCAGTAATTATCGTAATTTTGAAAATAATAATAACGGTTTGTATAAAATTTTTATCGAATTGAGTGTTTTCAATAAGCAATAAAGTAGCTATAAGATGTAGCCACTTAAATCTAACAAGATAAATTAAAACCTGTCTAATCGATAGGAAATTGTAAATTCCGTTTATCGCATCCCAGATAACATAATATAATATTAAGAGTACCAGCGGCAGGATGTATTTTGGTAATTTAATCTTTGTACCCCCAGCATAAGAAATGATTATTATTACTACAGCAAAAAATCCGAAAAAATCATTAAAATTATTGTCTAAAACCCTATGTGTTGTTATTAACCATAAAGGTAAAGAAGCCAAGCCTAAGAAGTAATATCTTCTAATTATATCCATTGATGATGATTCCTGATACACAACAGTGGACTTACATTTTTAACTATAATATAAGTAGGTATACTTAAAGTCCGCTTTCGGCACTTTATCATCATTGTATATCAGATAAAGGTTATCAATATTCTTCTGGCGGATTTCCCTGAGACTTTCCATGAATATTTTTTTCCTTGTAAAATCATTTCTTACCACAATCAGATTAACATCTGAATACTTCATCAGAACAAAAGCATCCGGTATAAATCCTACCGGAGGAGAATCAATAATAATGCAATCGAAGGTCTCTCTGAGGATTTCAATCAGGCCGGCCGTTCTGTCTGAAGATATTAGTTCCAGGGGATTGGGTGGTATAACACCGGAGGTAATGAGCGACAGGTTTTCCACAGGCGTTTGAATCAGAATGTCCTCCAGTCTGGCTTCGCTGATCAGATATGAACTCAAACCCAGAAATGTCTCTTCGCTCAGTTCCTTATACAACATGCTCGGTTTACGCAGGTCGAACCCAAGCACAATGGTCTTGCGTCCGTTCTTTGCAAACGCCGATCCCAGGTTTAGCGAAATAAAAGACTTCCCTTCCCGGCTCATGGAAGATGTCACCAGAAATACCTTCTTGTTCCGGTCTCCGGCAAAAAATTCTACACTGGTACGCAATGAACGGAAATTATCAGCGATACGTTCGTCCGTTTTACCTATAAATACCAGCGATGAAGCATTCCGGTAGTGATAAATCCTGCCCGCGAGATACAGACCGGTGGCCTTTTCCAGTTCCAGCCTGTCAACAATCTTGGTGTTCAGGGCCTTTCTGGTTTGTACAAATACCACCGGGAAAAATAATCCGCAGATTACCGCCAGTAAATAGTTCTGCGTTTTTTTCGGCTTTACCTGTCCGGCAAATCGTGCATCTTCCATTATTTCGCTGTCGGGAAGATTGGAAGCACTGGCAATCTGCGCTTCAGCCCTTTTTTCCAGCAGATAAGTATATACAGCATCGTTCAGCCTGAACCTCCTCTCAATGCCCAGAAGCTGCCTCTGGGTTTGTGGCAGACTGTTGATCTCATACTGAAGCTGCTGGATCCGGCTGTTCAGGTCTTCCAGTTGCAGCCTGGCTGTGGTAATATTGTAATTGATGTTTTCCGATATGGTGGCTTTCAGGTTTTCGATCAGTATATCCAGGGTCTGAATCCGTGGGCTCCTGGCCTGATTCGACTGTATCAGGGCATTCTTCTCTGAGTTATAGGTAGTCAGTTCCTTGATCATGCTGTTCAGATTGGGATCATCAATCCCCATGGATGAAGGGGCCAGAAGGTTGTGGGAGTTTTTATTCACCACAAAATAATCTTCCAGGTGCTGGTAATACCTCGCCCTTCTTTCCAGCTCGGTCTTTTCGGTCTGTAACAGTTGTAATTGCTGGTAAAGCCGTGTCCCCTTCTCACCGATATCCATCACTTCATAATCCCTCCTGAAACGCTGCAGGCTTTCTTCCGTATAGGCCAGGGAATCGGTTATCTCGGCAAGCTGGGCATCGATGTACTGTATCGTACTCATGGCCAGATGGTTCTTCTTGTCAAGGTTTTTTTGTAAATACTCTCGGGTCAGTCCGTTCAAAAAATCAATGGCCAGGCTGACATTACTTGACTCAAAACTGATCTCAGCAATGGTCGTATTCAGATCTTTCGGCTCAACTTTCATGGCTGACCGAAACAAACCGGCAAGTTGCGTTATGTTATTGAATGAAAAATACAGGTCCTTCCCGTCATACAGGCTGCTTTCATATTTGGAGTTCAGTAATACCCGGAATGAAAAATGATCCCCTTTTATTTCTTCCCCAAACCGGTATATACCACTGAATGACATGGAATTTACCTTGTAAAGCACTTTTTCATTGCGGTAATCATAGATATCTACCTCACTTTCTTCTGCAGTGATAAAAAATTCTTCTTCGTTTCTGATACTTATATAAAACAACACATTTACCGGCTGCCCCTGGTTTTCATCAAAAATGACAGTAAAAGGGGAATTCTTATATGTTTCTGTCATCGAGGGCAATAACTCCAGTGGCAACATATCTTCCTTGGCATAATAGCTAACATGAAAATTATTGTTCCTGATGACTTCTTTGATAAGCGAAGTAGATTGTAACAGCAATAGTTCATTGTTGAAATCCATGTTTTCGTCAAAATAGGTTTGACCCGCAAGGAACTCGGTAGAAGCAGTACGCTGATTTGTCTTATCTTTGAATAAAATGGATGTACTTGCCCTGTACCTCGGTATGGTAAGTGTGTTTACCAGAAAAGCAATAAAAAGAGCCACAAACAGACTTATTAGAAAAAGATATCTGTTTTTAATAAACAGGTTTACAATTTCTTGAATATCAACAAAATGATCCTGTCTTCCGGATTTCGATTTTTCCATTTTTTCCATCTTTTATAGACAAATTGAAATGAACAGTAACTTTTGAGGCATATATTGCCGTATAATGTTAATGTACGGCGCATAATCATAATCCATGGGAAAAATTCCGACTATCCTTCTGTTTCTCTTATCTCTCACAGCCTGTAAACCTGCGGAGAATGATCCGGTATTAACACAGATAGTCATTGATAAAAACGATCTGAGCAATTTCAAATATTTTAACCTGGAAAATTCCATAATTTTCCCATTTGATTTTACTCTTAATGAATACACCGATTCATTTCTTCTTGATGTGGATAATAATGAAGTCATCGATTTTATTTTCAAATTCAGTTACTTCAGAAACCATAAATCCTATCTCGTTAATCTGTCATTATCCCCTCAAAATAAAAATCAGGTAGCCACGGGTAATAAACGTACTTTCACCGGACTTTTTCCGGCACTTCCCCTGTCAGAAAAAGATACCGTTGACAACCGGCTCACCTGGCAAAACGAACCTGTCTTAATGTACGAAGCTACTGCTGATGAATCCTTTCCTGTCATTGGCCTGTGTTATAATCAACCGGATAAATTCCTGGGTATAAAATTCAACAATCATTCAAAAGACCATTTTGGCTGGATTGAGTTTTCCTCTGTTAACCATTATCTTGAGATCAAATCATGGGCTATATCCAGGTATCAGGCTATCTGGTGGTAATAAAATGAATTCCATCTAATCATTAAGTTTTGGTTATTGTAATTGTTTCACAAAATCTTCGATCATAAACCTTTCAGGAATAACTTTGCCCTCATACCAATTCAGATTTTCATCCCAGTAACCGGGATATTTATCATATGTTTCACACCACGGAAAACTATAACTGATTTCAATAATCATCATGTTATCCCGGTTATATATAAAATCAAATGCAATACTCTGTGCTTTGATTTTTTTTGCCCAGGTAAATGCCATTTTTACGCATTCCGGCGGTATCTCTTCCCTTTCAAAAAGAAAAGACCCGCTTCCGGAAGCTCTGAAGTCGTTTTTCCTGACCAGTCGCTTTAATCCGAATGCACGATTACCGATAACAAACAGACGGATATCAAAATCATTCCCGGGAATAAAATCCTGAAAATAAACATATCCCTTTTCTTTCACCCTCATCCTTTCATAATGTTTGGGAATCATAAAACGGTAGCATCCTTTTAACAACTCACTGAAATTTTTGAGGTTTTTCTCTTTCTGAAATTGATGAACCCTGTCTTTCAAAAAAGTAGCTCTGTTCAGAACCGGAAAACCTTTGCCAAAGGCCCGGTTGATAAGCCTGTAAGCGGTATATCGATTTTTAACCAGTCTGACATTCGCTGATCCTGCCCCCACTCTGAGCTTGAACACTTTTGGATAGCTTGTCTTCTTCGCCCACATCCTGGCCTGTTTCTTATCATAGAACACATAGGAAGACACCAGTGGGGCGCCGATGGCTTCCAGTAAGTATTTCTGCCCAACCTTATCATCATAATGCCAGGCTGTTTTGCTGTCGGGAAAAACCTTTATACCACTGAATTCCAGTGAATAAGTCAATTGCCTGGCAAATAACACTGCCTTATTATCAATATGTCCCCAGTGCCACATTAATCCGTCACAATCAGAAAGTTGCTCGACAATATCAGTTTCATAACAATTAACCAGTTTATAGTTTATTTTCTTCTCTTTACAGTATTCAATCCATCTTACTGAAAAGCTGCCTGCACGTGAATGGATCGCGATTTTCATATACACTGGATTTTATAGTAATATCCTTTTATTAAGCATCCTTAATCCCTCACCACAAATTTCCCAAATCCCAGCACAGTATTATTCCTTACAAAACGCACGAAATACATGCCCTTCGCATAAGGATTAATCGGCCAGGTCAGTTTCATTTCCCCTGCCTGCATACCATAGTTCTCCATTAACCGGCCATACGCATCGAATATTTCAACGGTCAGATCCTCCTCAAGCACTTCGCGGAACTCAATGGTTACCTGATAAAACGCGGGATTGGGATAGATAACGAATGCCATGGGTTCCCCATCCTTGATGTTCCCGATGTGTTCGATGACCCCGGTATTTCGTAATATCTTTGCCTGAATAACTTCTCTGGTATGATCGTCCTGTACAACGGCAAGGATCTCCACACGGGCCGGATCGATCTTTTCAGGATCGAACGACCATTCCAGACTGATATTTACGAATCCATTAGCCACCAGTTCATTGAGCAGAACTCCGCTCTCGTCAGGTAACATCTTTCGCAGTACATTCCTGTACTGATTGCCGTTTACCGCAACCTCCCTTTCCAGCACCATCACATGAAGTATATACTGGTGTGCAGCATTCAGCGGATCCAGGGTAAGTAACTCAACATCAGTTGTAAGCGCTCCATCTTCGGTCACCGATGCATTCAAACCGATATCAACCTGAGGATCAAACAAACTTCGTCTTACAACCAGGTTGGTATCCAGCATATAATGTTCTTCGCCGTCAAACCCTGAAAATCCTACTATTCCGTCCATGCGTGTATATGGTACTTCCGATATTCCATAATAGACCGAGCGGGCACTGGGACCGCTAGGATACTGATCATACAGCTCATCCGTTCCGGGGAAACTGGTATGATAATGAACCAGGGCAGTGCCTGATGTGTCCCGGCCGGCCCAGTCATTGACCAAGGCGTTGGCCGGTACGCTGAGCGGCTCGGCCATATTGGTATAATGCTCCAGCAATACCTGCCGCGTTCTCTCCTTTATACTGATGTCATCCAGTGCAAATCCCTCTCCCACGGAAGCCCCATCCGAAACAAAACGGATGCGGAACCTGACAGAGGGTTCACCGACCAGTGGGTCAAGGTCGTGCTTCGACTCTTTCCAGTTCAGGTCAGTGTTACCCGTCCAGCCATCGCTGTCCCCTCCTAGAATTGTCCCATTATACCAGTTTACAGCCCTGTTATCACCGGAGGTTCCCAGCATATACCAGGTGTTTCCCCCATCAGTGGTGTATTCTACCATGACTCCATCATCGGGATCGGCAATCCGTGCCCAGGTCTGCAGCCCGATCATGGGTCGCCGGGCTCCGGTAAGATCAAAGCAGGGACCCGTAATCCACGAGTTTTCATTGCTGGAATAATTTCCTGTAGGATTGGTGACCCATACCTGTGTTCCCGAATAGGCATGATCGATTACTGGCCCATCAGGAACTGACAATACCCACGAACCCTGCCTTCCAACTGGAGTATACCACAGTGTCTGGGTATTTTCAAAATCATCCAGGTAGGGATCCTCTCCCACTGCCATGGTCGGATGCAGGATGATCTTCCTGAGAAAAGTATCGGCACATCCGTTGGCAGCTTGAGTAATCAGCTCCACGTCATAGGAACCGTCCGATTCAAACTGGTACTTCAGATCATCCGAGGTAGATGTATGCAGCAGGCTTCCTCCATCAGAAAAAACCTTCCAGGTACTGTTGTACGTAGTCGACTGAAGTTCAGTCTGGTTCTGGAAATCGTTAGGCACGGCATCGTTGAAGCAATCGTTAGTCCACTTAAAAGCCGCTCTCGGTTTTTCATGGATAGCCAGATCAATTGCTACCGTATCATAACAGGAATTGACCGTCCCGGCAACAAGCGTAACCAGTCTGGATCCAAACGACGAATAGGTATGTGCCGGATTCTCCAGTATGCTTGTATTGGAAGCACCGCTTTCAGGATCGCCGAAGTCCCACCACCACGTAGCAACTGCATCTTCTGAAGTAGTTTTATTGATAAAGCTTACCGCATCGCCGGGTTCCACACAATCGTCCGACAATTCAAAGGCAGCTGCCGGGATGCTGTGAATATCCACCGATGTGGAAACCGATTGCTTGCATCCGTTTGAGGAAGTAAAAGTATAGAAAATAACACTTTCGGGTTGGGTGGTCACGCCGGGATTGAAAAAAAATCCGGATCCCACTGTACCGGTAACTCCCTCGCCGGTAAAAGTCCCCTGGCCGGAAGTATAATTCCCTGTAGGGATATTCCCCTTCAATTCAACAGGGACATCATTCCGGCACATAGCATCAATACCAAAATCAACAAAATATACCGGACCTACTTCTTCAATAAAAAAGCTCTCTTCAATCTCGAATATAGCCTGGTCATAATAAGTGTATGTTACCACATGAGTGCCGGGGGTCAGCGCTGCCGGATCAATGGTGGCTGTGTTGTCACCGTTGTCGGTCAGGCCTGTTCCCTCATCAATGGTAAAACTGCCCGTTACTCCGGCTATATTGTAACCTGAAATCAGGAAGGGGGCATCCGTATGACAATACACCAGCTTGTCGAATACTATATCTCCATCGGCATCAGTCACCGTTACCAGAACCGTATCTGTATTCGTACATCCATAAGCGCTCGTATATTCGTATACTATCGGATGGGGTTCCACAGAAATACCGGCAAGGTCAGGATAGAAATAATAACCGGATGAACTCACAACGCCGGGACCACTGAAAACTCCTCCTGATGGACTTCCGGTAAGTAGTACCGGATCATCCTCCACATTGTAAACCGTGGCCAGACCGGTAATTTCAACCTCCGGCAGAGGATGTACCGTAACGGTTGCCGAACCCGAAGTAGTACCTGTACAATTCAGATCGGTCACTTCCTCAATAGTAAAGATACCCGCCTCATTCACTGTTATCGTTGGGGTCGTGACCATTATATTGTCGATAACCCGGTACAGTGCGCCATTTCGATAGACCACTACTCTCCACGGGGCAGTCCCTTCCAGTACCAGATTGATATCAGCCGTTTCTCCATCACATATTTCATAAGCACCTAATATGGTAGCTTTGGGTACGGGTAAATGACTGACTGTAGCCGTACCGGCTACGGTTCCGCTACAGTTGTTATCATTAACCGATTGCAAAGTATAGGTTGCCTCTGAACTTACATCGATATAATACGGGCTGGAACTGATGGACCCAATAGACGTTGGATTGGCGCCATTCCTGAGATAGGTAATACTCCATGGCGGTACACCGGTCAGATCGACCCGGAGACTGGTTGAAGTTCCCGGGCAAATGGTGACGTCTCCGCTCAGCGTGGCTGTAGGAAGAGGAAGCAGGTAAATGGTGGCCGTGCCGCTTACTGTTCCGCTGCAATGAGAATCCTCCACCGAGACTAACTTGTAT